>NZ_JAMYUS010000003.1:0-362218 GCF_040323255.1 Mesorhizobium sp. M0052
CCTTGCCGGGGGGGGGGGCCGACACCCCCGCCCCCAAACCCCCCCCCCGGGGGGGGGGGGGCCGCCCCCCCGGGGGGGGGGGGGGGCAAGTGCCAGGCACCCCGCCCCGGCGCTACGCGCCGACCCTCCCCATCAAGGGGAGGGTAAAGGGAGCTAGCGCAGTGCCTTCATCAGCGCGCCGACCATCACCTGCGGCCGGTAGCCGAGCTTGGCCGGCGTCAACCCCAGCCGCACCACCACCAGTTGCTCCGACGGGATGATGGCGACCGTCTGGCCGTCATGGCCCTCCATCCAGTAGGTATCGTTGGGCAGGCCGGCGGCGACGCCGGCGCCGGGATTTCCTTCGTCCCCCGGGGCTTCGATCCAAAGTTGCCCCTTGCCGTAGACTTTCGAGGCCGGTGCCGGTTCGCGCATCCAGTCGACGAAACCGGCCGGCAGGATCTGGTTGCCGTTCCAGACGCCGCCCTGCAGCAGGAATTGGCCGAACCGCGCCCAGTCATGCCCCGTGGCATAGAGGTAGGATGAGCCGACAAAGGTACCCTCCTCGTCGGTTTCGAGCACCGCGCTTTGCATGCCGAGCGGCCCGAACAGCGCTGTCCTTGGCCACATCAGCGCCTTGTCCTTGTCGCCGATAGCATCCTGCCACAGCCGCGACAGCATCACCGCCGTGCCGCTCGAATAGGAAAAGACCTTGCCGACGTCGCCGGTCAGCGGCTTGGCCTCGGCGAAGCCCGCCATATCCGGTTCGAGGTAGAGCATGCGCGTCACATCGGCAACGTCGCCATAATCCTCGTTGAACTCGAGTCCGCTCGACATCGCCATCATATCGGCAAGGCTGATGGCGGCGCGGCCGTCCGCCTTCCATGAGCCGAACAGGCCCTGATTGGTCACCGCCATCTTGCCGTCCTTGACCAGCGTGCCGACGAGCGCGGCGTTGACTGTCTTGGTCATCGACCAGCCCAGCAGCGGCGTTTTCGCCGAAAAGCCGTCGCCATAACGCTCCGCAACAATGCGGCCATTTTTGACCACCACCACGGCGCGCATGCCGATGCCGGTCATCGCCGCACCGTCGAGGATCTTGTTGATTTCGGGATTTTGCGAGGCATCGACTCGATCTCCCTCGGGCCACAGATCGCCCTTGGTGGCCGCCGACGCCTCGGCAGGGATTGACGTGCGCCGTGCCTTGCCGACGTCGCCATCGGGAACCGAGGCGCAACCCAGGCCGGCGCGCGCAACGGCAACGCTCTTGCCGAGGAAGCCAAGCAGCCCGGCCGAGACGGTCCCCCTGTTCTTGTCGACCGACACCTTCATCAGCCTGAGAAGCGGATGGCCGGGCGCCTGCACGTCGATGGCAAGCACCTCATTGGGATCATGGCCGGCGATAAAAACATTGGAGCAGACAATCTTGGCGGAATAACCGGAACCGACCCGGATCAGGTCGGGCGGCGCGATGTAGAGCCAGGTAAACAGGGCGGCTATGGCCAACACGACCAGGCCGAGCAGCCATTTGATGATCTTCACGGCGATCCGCATCTTTCCGTCCCTGCTTTTCCGCTGGCCGTGGCTTGCGGCCCGATTTATGTCATCGATTTGCCGCCATTGCTTCCGCACAATCGGTGTTCTTGTCGAGCGCCGTCAACCTGTTATCAACCATGATCGGCGATCACTGATGCATGTCGCCCAAAAGTGCGCAGCGGTTTTGAGACAACGACATGCACGAAAATAGCGTATCAGGCGATGCTGTGGGGCGATCGCCTGAGGGGCACTTGCAACGACAACCCAACAGCGACCGGCTGATTCCGGCTCGGGAAATGCGATGCGCCGTTTTGCGGCCCTCATCACGTTGACGCTGCTGGCCGCCTGCTCGACCGCCAGCGATCTCGTGCCCTCGATGTCGCCATCCAGCAGCCCGACGGTTGCCGTGCGCGCACCGCGTTTCGAAGACTCCAAGCCGCATGAATGGGATAGCGGCGCGCCCTGGAACTATGCCGTTCACGGCACCGACGTCTCCAAATACCAGACCTCGGTCGACTGGCCGACGGCCAAGGCCAGCGGCATCTCCTTCGCCTTCATCAAGGCGACCGAGGGCGGCGACCGTTTCGACGAGTATTTCAACGAGCATTGGTCGCGCACCAAGGCCAATGGCATTCCGCGCGCGGCCTACCATTTCTTCTATTTCTGCACGCCGGCCGCCACCCAGGCGCGCTGGTTCATCCAGAACGTGCCCGTCGACCGCTCGGCCATGCCGCCGGTGCTCGACATGGAGTGGAACCCGCAATCGCCGACCTGCAGGCTGCGCCCGGATTCGGCAACGGTGCGGGCCGAAATGACCACCTTTCTCGAGATGATCGAGCGGCACTATGGCAAGAAGCCGATCATCTACACCTCGGTCGACTTCTTCGACGATAACGACCTTTCGACCTTCCGCGGCTATCCCTACTGGCTGCGCTCGGTCGCCGGCCACCCCCGCCAGAAGTACGGCAGCCACCCCTTCACCTTCTGGCAATACACCGGAACCGGTATCGTTCCCGGCATGACCGGCAAGTCCGATATCAACGTCTTCAACGGCACTGAGTCAGCCTGGAAAAAGTGGCTGCGGCAGAACACCCGTTGACACCGGCTCTGCCGCCTGCTTTTCGACGTCCCATGCGCACCTACCTGCAACCACTGGGATATTTACGCCGGAAACAGTCGAGGAGCCGCCTGCGCTCCGGGCTGCTCGCGGCCCTGCTGCTCGGCGCTACGGCGATGCCGGCGGGGGCGCAGGAATGCGGCGGCGACTTCGAAACCTGGAAGCAAGGCGTGGCGGCGGAAGCCAAGGCGGCCGGTGTCGGCGCTGTGGGCCTTGACGCACTGGAAGCCGCCACCGTCGACGACAAGGTGCTGGCGCGTGACCGCGCCCAGGGCGTCTTCGCACAGACCTTCATCCAGTTCTCCAACCGCATGATCTCGGCCTACCGGCTGAAGCAGGGCGCGGTCAATCTGAAGAAATACGCCGAAATCTTTGCGCGCGCCGACCAGCAGTTCGGTGTCCAGGCGCCGATCATCACCGCCTTCTGGGGGCTGGAGACCGATTTCGGCGCCGTGCAGGGCGATTTCCACACGCTGAGCGCCTTGGTGACGCTGTCGCATGACTGCCGCCGCCCCCAGCTGTTTCGGCCGCAACTGGTGCCGCTGTTGACGCTGATCGATCGCGGCGTCGTTCCGGCCGACGTCACCGGCGCCTGGGCCGGCGAGATCGGCCAGACGCAGATCCTGCCTTCCGACTATCTCGCGCGCGGAGTCGACGGCGACGGCGACGGCATCGTCGACCTCAGGCGCAGCGTACCCGACGTGATCATGACCACGGCCAACAAGGTGCTGTCGCGCGGCTGGAAACGCGACCAGCCCTGGATCGAGGAAGTGCGCGTGCCCGAGGACATGCCCTGGGAGCAGACCGGCCGCACCAACAAGTTGCCGCTGTCGCAATGGGCCGCCTGGGGCGTCACCAATCCCGATGGCACGCCGCTGATCGACAATGGCCTGAAGGCCGGCCTGGCGCTGCCGATGGGCCGCAAAGGTCCGGCCTTCCTCGCCTACGACAATTTCGACGTCTATCTCGAATGGAACCAGTCCTTCACCTACGCGCTGACCGCCGCCAACTTCGCCAGCCGGCTGGCCGGGGCAAAGCAGTTCGACCCGCGCAATCCCGAAACCGGGCTCAATGGCGACCAGATGAAGGAATTGCAGACCAAGCTCGAAGCCAGGGGCTATGACGTCGGCACCGTCGACGGCATTCTGGGCACCAACACCCGCGAAGCCATCCGCAAGGAACAGATGCGGCTCGGCATGCCGGTAGACGGCTGGCCGACGCCGGAGCTTTTGGGGAAACTGTGAGTAGAATCTGCCCAAGCTGAGTTCCTTATTCCCTACTCCTTGCCCGGACGAAGTCGATAAATGCCCGCAAAGCCGGGGGGACGTGCCTCGAACTCGGGTGATACAGGAAGAAGCCTGGAAAGCTGGGCGACCAGGGCTCTAGAAATCTCATCAGCCTGCCCGCATCGATCCAGGACTGGACCTGATAGTCGATCATGTAGGCAACGCCTGCTCCACCCAGCGCCGCGTTCAGCATCAGCTCGGTGTCGTTGACAGTCAGGCTGCCCTCGACGGCGATTTCCAGAGACCGTTTGCCGCGCGCGAACTCCCATCGATAGAGGTTGCCGCCACCAGGCCACTGGAATTTTATGCATTGGTGCTGATGCAACTCCTGCGGATGGCGCGGTATGGCCCGATTTTCGAGATAGACGGGAGCGGCCACCGCCGCCATCTGCAAATCCCCGCTCAGTTTCACTGCCACCATGTCCTTCTCCAGCCGCTCGCCAAGCCTGATTCCGGCATCGAACCGTCCTCGGACAATGTCGGTCAGGGTATCGTCGACGATGACGGTCAGCGCGATATCAGGATAGGCGCGTTGGAAGTCGCCAAGGATCGGGCCGATGAACCGCACCGCGGCAACACGCGGCACGTTTATTCGTAGCGAACCCGCCGGCCGATCACGCGCGGCATGAATGTCCGCTACGGCGCCCTCCAGCTCTTCGAACGCAACGGCAAGGCGCGCAAACAGCGTCTCGCCAGCACCAGTGGGTGAAACACTACGCGTCGTGCGATTCAGCAACCTGACGCCGATGCGAGCCTCCAGTTGCCGGATCGACTGGCTGAGCGCCGGCGGGGAAACACGCAGCCGGGCGGCGGCGCGGACGAAACTACGCTCTTCCACGATTGCGGCGAATGCCTTGAACTCGGTGAATTCAGAACCGCGCATTGTGTATCCCTAGATTAACAAGCTAGTCAGATAATAGGCCATTATCTGATCAGTTGCATGGCCCTATCTCTCGACTAGCGGACCCGTCAGATGAAACCGGCACGGGCCTGAATGATTGAAGGAAACGTATCATGCCCAAGTCCTTGCAAGGCAAAACCGCACTCGTCACCGGCAGTTCGCGCGGCATTGGGCGAGCCATCGCCGAAGGACTCGCCTCCAAGGGCGCTGCCGTCGTCGTCAACTATGTCGGCAACCACGAAGCCGCTGACGAGGTCGTGGCCGCCATCGCCGGCAAGGGAGGAAAGGCGATCGCCGTCCAGGCCGACATATCAAGCGTCTCGGATATTCATCGCCTGTTTGACGAGGCTGAGAGTGAGTTCGGCGCGATCGACATCGTGGTTGCCAATGCCGGCGTCGCCGTCATCAAGCCTCTGACCGAGGCAACCGAAGCCGATTTCGACCATGTCTTCGGCACCAATGCCAAGGGCACGTTCTTCGTGCTTCAGGAAGCAGCGCGCCGTGTGCGAAACGGCGGCCGCATCATCGCGGTCTCCACCGGCGGCACCAAGATGTTCTTCACGCAAACGGCGCTCTATCTCGGCAGCAAGGGCGCCGTCGAACAATTCGTCCGTGTGCTCTCGCGTGAACTCGGACCGCGCGGCATCACCGTGAATGCGCTGTCGCCTGGCTTCACCGACACGGACCTGCTTCCCGAGCGCGATCGCGCCGTCGCGGCCGGCATGTCTCCATTTGGCAGGATCGGCGCGCCCCGCGACGTTGCCGATGTCGCGGTCTTCCTGGCCAGCGACGAGGCCCGCTGGCTGACCGGCGAGAATATCCAGGCCGGTGGAGGCGTCGCCTAATCCGCCATTGTCTCCAGGCTGGCGAATCCCTGCGGCGCATCGCCTTCATCGAAGGGTGTCGTCACCTCGACGAAGGTATCGGGATAAAAGCCGTTGAAGCGGGTTCTTAGCGACAGCGAATAGGCGCCGATATGGCCAATCTCGATCCAGTCGCCGGTGTCGACGGTTTCCGGCAGCCAGAACGGCCGGGACAGGATGTCGACGGAATCGCAAGTCGCGCCGCAGACCTTGAACGGCACGATGTTCTTTTCCTCGCCATTGCGCGAGCGGATGGCCGGATCGGGGATGAAGCGGGCCGGCAGTGTGATCTTGCCGGTCCAAGAATCCGACAGCGACGCCCAGATGCCGTCATTGATGTAGAGCCGCTTGCCCTTGCGCAGCAGCACCCGCACGATCAGCGACAGGCAGCGCGCCACGATCACCCGGCCGGGCTCGGCCACCAACGGGATCTGGTCGAACTGGTATTCCCTCAGGTCGCCCGACAGCCGCGACATGATCTGGCCGAGCGACGGCATCTCGATCTGCTTGCGATTGGGGTCATGGCCGTACTCGGCGGGAAAGCCGCCGCCGACATCGAGGCCCGCAATGTCGAAGGTCAGCCGGTTGCGCACCCAATCGGCGGAGGCCAGCGCCCGCTCATAGGTGTCGGGATCCTCGATCTGGCTGCCGACATGGAAGCACAGGCCGACCTTGTAGCCGGTGCGGTTGAGTCGCTCGGCGAGTTCCACAGCATAGGCCGGCCCGGCGCCGAATTTCTTTGACAGTTCATAGGCCGCCGAGCCCTTGGTCTGGATGCGCACGAACACGCTGATGGAGCCCGGATCGATGTCAAGCGCCCGCACCACCCGCGTCAGCTTGGTGATCTCGTCCTCATGGTCGAGCGAAATGACGCGGATGGCGTATTTTTCCAGCGCAAGCTTGATGTCCGACTGCGCCTTGACCGGATGCATGTAGAGCATCTCGGCGTCGGGTGAGACGGCGCGAACTGCGGCGAACTCGCCGGGCGAGGCCACATCGAAAGCGGTGACGCCGGCTTCGACCAGCGCCTTCAGCACGATCTGCTCGCCATTGGTCTTGACTGCGTAAGCGGTCTTGCCGGGAAACATGCCCATGAACTGTTTGGCATCCGCCTTCAGCACCTGCGGGCGAAAGCAGTAGACCGGATCGTCCGGCCGAAGCGCCAGCGCCGCCTCGCGGGCATTCTCGAATCGCTGCATGGACGAATCCCCTGACTTCTCGGCTGCGCACAATTAATCCAAGCTAGCGGCCAAAGAAAACAATTCTGTGTCTGGCGGGCACTGACCCAGCGGCGCACCCTCTGGCAGCACTGTTGCCAGCAATCAGGTTTCGGGTGGCTCTTGTCGCCGGACCCGATATGCCTTCTGCCTGAGTGGCTGGCATTGATGCCGCGGGGAAGGACGTTCACGATGGCAATAGCCACGACAGCCGTGCAGCGCGGACCGATGACGCTGAGGGACTGGGGACAGCTTCTGCTGCTCGGCGCCATCTGGGGCGGCTCGTTCTTCTTTGCCCGCATCGCCGTTGCCGAAATGCACCCGCTGGTGCTGGTGCTGTTTCGCGTTGCCATTGCGGCCATTGCACTGCAGCTCTATCTCGGCATTCGCGGTCCGTCCTTCCGCCTCGCCTTCCCGCATGCCGGCCTGTTTTTCCTTTTGGCGCTCGCCAACAATGTCGTCCCGTTCTCGCTGATCTTTGCCGGCCAGACCGCGCTTGGCGCGGGCGTCGCCTCGGTGCTCAATGCGACGACGCCGTTCTGGACGCTGATCCTCGCCAACGCGCTGACAGCGGACGAAAAGCTCTCCTGGAACAAGCTTGCCGGCATCGGGCTCGGCATCGCCGGCACCGCTGTCATGATCGGCCCCGGCCTGCTGGCCGGGCTCGGCGGCCCGGTCTGGGCGAAATTCGCGCTGATCGGCGCCTCGCTGTCTTACGCCGTCGCGCTGATGATTGCCCGCCGCTTCAAGGGCGTGCCCTCGCCGGTCATCGCCACCGGACAATTGACGGCGTCGACCATCATCATGATCCCGGTGGTGCTGCTCACCTATGGCCCGGCCGGCCTGTTCTCGGCCTCGCCGCCGGTCTGGACGGCGGTGCTGGCGCTGGCGCTGCTCTCCACCGCCTTCGCCTACATCCTCTATTTCAACCTCGTCGCCTCGGCCGGCGCCACCAACGCCTCGCTGGTCACGCTCATCGTCCCGGCCAGCGCCATCCTGCTCGGCCTCCTGTTCCTCGGCGAGCGGCTCGCTCTGTTCGAGTTCTGCGGCATGGCACTGATCGCGCTTGGCCTGGTGACGATCGATGGCCGGTTGTTTGGTCGGCGCTAATGCCTGTCGACCAAAAGTGCGCAGCGGTTTTGGGACAACGACGCGCTTTAGGTCTGGTAGCGCTGCCATGCCTCGCTTTCGCCACGGCCGCGTCACAATTTATTCACAGGCTGCCAGCGGCTTTTCCCGAAGAGTTTCAACGCTTAACGACAGGTGGCAGGTCGCAAATTCCACAATCGCGTCGCATTGCAGCATATTTTCCGCTTGCCTGTGGCACAAATGCCCCTAGACTCCACCCATAGCTCTTGAAGAGGAGACTATGACATGGGACTTACGAGGCCAATCAACGCATTGATGATCTGTGCTGCATTTGCCTTCATTGGCGCCCTTATCATAGGTGTTCTTCCGTAACCGCCGGAGCGGAAGAAAACAGCAGCAATAGCCCACAAATTCGAAAGGCCGGGTGTTTCGCCCGGCCTTTTGCATTTCAGATTTCGTACCACGATGAAGCTCAGGCCGCGGCGGATCCAGCTGCCTCTGTTTCGTGGGAGCGGATGCCGATCATATGGCAGATGGCAAACACCAGGTCGGCCCGGTTCATGGTGTAGAAATGGAAGTCGCTGACGCCGCGCTCGACGAGATCGAGCACCTGCTCGGCCGCCACGGCAGACGCCACGAGCGCATGCGTCTGCGGATCGTTGTGCAGCCCTTCGAAACGCTCGGCCAGCCATGCCGGCACCAGCGCGCCGCAGCGCGCCGAGAAATTGGCGACCTGGGTGAAATTGTGCACCGGCAGGATGCCAGGCACGATCGGGATGTAGATGCCGGCACGGCGCGCCTTCTCGACATAACGCTCGTAGAGATCGTTGTCGAAGAAGAACTGGGTGATCGCCCGCGTCGCGCCATTGTCGGCCTTGCGCTTCAGCATGTCGAAGTCGGTGGCGAAGTCGGGGCTTTCCGGATGCTTTTCGGGATAGGCCGAGACCGAGATGTCGAAATCGCCGGCGTCCTTCAGCGCTCCGACAAGTTCGGCGCCATTGGCATAGCCATCGGGATGCGGCCGGTAGGCCGTACCGACACCCGCCGCCGGATCGCCGCGCAACGCAACGAAGCGCTTCACGCCCATATCGGCGAATTCGCGGACCACGGCATCGACCTCATGGCGGGCGGCGTCGACGCAGGTCATGTGCGCCGCCGGCGTCAGCGCCGTCTCGTTCAGGATGCGCTTGACCGTGCGCGCCGTGCGCTCCCGCGTCGAGCCGCCGGCGCCATAGGTCACCGAGACGAATCTCGGCTTCAGCGGCTCCAGCCTGGTGACGGTGTCCCAGAGCCTGGCTTCCATCTCGTCGGTCTTCGGCGGGAAGAACTCGAAGGAGACGCGGACCTTGTCGCCAATGTCGGGACGGCGGGAAAAGCGGAACTGGTTCATCAGGCGATTTCCCCCATAGGGTACGCTTTGGTGGGTTGGGTGTCATTTGAAGGCTCGGCGATCAGCATGCGGCGGTCGCGGCCGAGCCACAGCTTGACGGTGAGCCTGGCTTCGTTGCCGCCGCGCGGCTCGAATTCCTGGGCATCCTCGAGATCGAGCCCGGCATCGGCAAACCATTCGGAGATCTGGCGGTCGGAAAAGCCCAGCCTGACATGCGCATGCTGGTCGCGCAGGAATTCCAGTGCATGCGGCGCGAAATCGACGATCACCAGCCGGCCCGACGGGCGCAGCAGCCTTGCCGCCTCGCGGATGGCGCGGGCGGGATCGTCCAGATAGTGCAGCACCTGATGGATGGTGACGAGGTCGAAGGCGTCGCGCTCGACCGGCGGCGCGAAAATGTCGCCTTGGCGGACCTGGGCATTGGCGATGCCTGCCTTGTCGAGATTGGCCCGCGCCACCGTCAGCATTTCGCGCGACATGTCGATGCCGACACCGCGCCGGTAGAGCGGCGAAAATATCTCCAGCAGCCGCCCGGTACCGGTGCCGAGGTCTAGCATCGACTGGAATGGCCGCTTGCCGACCAGCTTGAGGAGTGCGGCTTCCACCGCGCGGTCCGGCACATGCAGCGAGCGGATGTGATCCCAACTGGCGGCGTTCTCGGAGAAATACTCGGCGGCACGGTCCTGGCGCTTGCGCTTGACCGATGCCAACCGCTCGAGATCGCGCTCGACCTGTGGATCGGCGCCGCGAATGCCAGAGACCAGCCCCATGACGAAGTCGCGCGCGGAATCCGTATCCGACAGCCGGAAGAAGGCCCACGAGCCCTCCTGGTAGCGGCCGATCAACCCGGCCTCCAGCAGCAGCTTCAAATGCCGCGACACCCGCGGTTGCGACTGGCTGAGGATCTCGGTGAGGTCGGACACGGTGAGATCGCCGCGCGACAGCAGCGCCAGGATGCGGAGCCGGCTCGATTCGGCCGCAGCCTTCAACGTATCAACCATCGTATCGAGCGAAACATGCATCGGCGCGTTCTCGTTGAAAAAGATATAAACATATGTTTATGTCAGCTTTGACGACATGGCAAGGCCTATGTCGCTTCCTGACAAGAAAATGCCGCACACATGATCCCCGCCTGAGAGAACCGCTTTTCCCTGACGATCAGCTGGAAACTTGTGCTAGGGCGAAAGCCATGTTCGAGAAGCGCGACGGCGAAAAGCTCCTGCAGACTGACCCGGCTGACATGCCGGCGGATGGCCATATCGTGTTTATCGGCCGCATCGCCTCGCCATGGACCACGCGCGAAAGCTGCCCGAAGAACATGCGCGCCGCCCGCGAGACAGGACAGGCGGCCACTGTTCTCATCGACCCACCCTATCGCGACGGCCTGCTTGCGCTGGAGCGGGCCAGCCACATCGTCCTCCTGTCCTGGCTGCATCACGCGCCGCGGGCACTGATTGTCCAGAGACCCCGCCATGCGGCTGAGCCGAAAGGCGTTTTCTCGCTGCGCTCCCCTGCCCGGCCGAACCCAGTCGGGCTGCATATCGCCAGGCTGATGGCCGTCGACATCGACAACGGCCGCATCGACATCGACGCCATCGATGTGTTCGACGGCACCCCGGTGATCGACATCAAGCCCTATTTCGCCTCGACCGACGCCTTTCCCGAGGCGACCATTGCCGGGCGTGACGAAAAATGAGCGCGCCCACCGGCCGCCGCCGCGCCATCGCCAAGGCGCTGACCGCACTGCTGCCCCTGGCGCCCTATGCCGATATGGAGAAAATCCGCACCGAGGCCGGCGCCGTGCACATGAAGACGCTGCCGCCGGGCATCGCGGTCTGGCTGGCGACGATCGCCCATATCAGGCACGGCCATACCGACTATGAAAAGCTGCTGGCCGAGGGCTATGACCGCGACTCGGCGCGGTTCTTCGTCATCGAGCAAACAAACATGGTGCTGACCCGTTGGCGCGCCACGCGCCTGCTCGATTCAGAGGACGAAGAGGAATAACTTCAGCTACCGTCGCTTCAATACGGCAACCGCATTGTAGGGCTGGCCGTCGGCCTGGCCAACCCAGGTCCAGGACAGGTTCCCTTTGAAAAATCGGACGGTGATGCCGCCACCGTCGATGCACTTGTCCTGGCCGTAGCTGATGTTTTCCCGGTATTCCGCCGAACTGTCGTCGCGAGAAATCTCGGTCAACGATCCGCCGCAGCCGAGCGACGGATAGTCGATCGACGCGGCGCCATCGCCGATTGTCATTGCGATCGCCCAATCGGCGCCGGCAGCCCCGGCCGGACTTTGATGACCGCTGCCGGTCCAGACGCCGTTGAGCCCCGCCGCGTTGACCACGCAAGGCACGTTCTGAAAGATCGGCGTCAACTCGCTGCCCGTCTTCTCGCAACGATAGGTCTGGCCGTTCTGGCACAGCGCCTCGCCCTCGCGAGCGCATTGCGCGAAGGCATGGCCAGTGACGAAGACGAGGAAAATTGCAAAGCTGATGGTCCGAAAAGATCTGCCCATTTTGCCCCTCCCGGCCGGATATTTTCAAGCCGGACCATAGGGCATATCGAATGTGCTACCTAGGACAAACGGCGATGGTTGGGTGGCCCTATGCCGCCTGCAGGGGACCACTAGCTTGACTCTGCCGTATGAAGCCGAAGGGACCAATCGCCATGAACCGAAGCTCAGCAGCGGGTAGCATCGTGCCATTTCCTTCCATGTCCGACCGCCACATCGATCCGCATTCCTATCCCGACGGCATCGCCTTCCTCGACGGCCAGTATCTGCCGATGTCGCAGGCCAAGATCTCGGTGCTGGATTGGGGCTTTCTGCATTCCGACGCCACCTACGACACCGTGCATGTCTGGGACGGGAGCTTCTTCCGGCTCGACCTGCATCTCGACCGCTTCTTCGCCGGCTTGCAAAAACTGCGCATGACGATCCCGTCCGACCGCGATGGCGTGGCCGAGATTCTGCACAATTGCGTGGCGCTGTCGGGCCATCAAGCCGCCTATGTCGAAATGCTGTGCACACGCGGCGCCTCGCCGACCTTCAGCCGCGATCCGCGCCAGGCGGTCAACCGCTTCATGGCCTTCGCAGTTCCCTTCGGCTCGGTCGCCAATGCCGAGCAGTTGCGGCGCGGCCTGCATGTCGCCATTAGCGACAAGGTGCGCATTCCGCCGGTCTCGATCGATCCGGCGATCAAGAACTACCACTGGCTCGACCTCGTGCGCGGCCTCTACGACGCTTATGACCGTGGGGCCGAAACCGCATTGATTCTCGACTTCAACGGCAATGTCGCCGAAGGCCCCGGCTTCAACGTGTTCTGCGTCAAGGACGGCAGGCTGTCGACGCCAGCCGCCGGCGTGCTGCCCGGCATCACCAGGCGCACCGTCTTCGACCTCTGCGCCGAGGCAGGCCTTGTCGCCGCTCCAGTCGATGTCAGCGTCACCGCGCTGAAGGGAGCCGACGAAGTCTTCATCACCTCCACCGCCGGCGGCATCATGCCTGTGACGGTGATCGACGGCGCTGCTGTCGCCGACGGCAAGATAGGCGCGATCACAAAGCGCTTGATGGCGCTCTACTGGCAAAAGCATGACGACCCGGCCTGGTCAAGCCCGGTGCGCTATCCCTGACCGGCGAAGATCCTGCTCCACACGATGTCGTGACCAAAAAGATTCCCCCTCGCCTCTGGAAAATCGCTCGACACACCGTATATCGCGGAAGCGGAGAAGCCTCCGCTTCCCAGTTCACGGCCCGCATGGGCAAGGATTCCACGTCATGACAAGCAAGGTTTGGTTCATCACCGGATCATCGAAAGGCTTTGGCCGAGTCTGGGCCGAGGCCGCACTCGCCCGCGGCGACCGTGTCGCCGCAACCGCGCGCGATGCCGGCACGCTCGCCGATCTCGTCGCGAAATACGGCGATAATGTCGCCGCCATCAAGCTCGACGTCACCGACAAGAAGGCCGTCGATGCGGCCATCGCCGAGGCGCACAAGCGCTTTGGCCGGCTCGACGTCGTCATCAACAATGCCGGCTATGGCCATTTCGGCGCCATCGAGGAAGTCAGCGAACAGGAAGCCCGCGACCAGATCGAAACCAATGTGTTCGGCGCGCTCTGGGTCACCCAGGCGGCTTTGCCGATCATGCGGGCGCAGGGCTCCGGCCATATCATCCAGATCTCGTCGATCGGCGGCGTCAACGCCTTCGCCTCGCTCGGCCTTTACCATGCCTCGAAATGGGCGCTCGAAGCCTTCAGCCAGTCGCTCAGCATCGAGGTCGCCGAATTCGGCATCCATGTGACGCTTGTCGAACCGGGAGGCTTCTCCACCGATTGGTCCGGCGCCTCGGCCAAGGTCTCCAAAGCGATCGAGGCTTACGCGCCGGCCCGCGCCAAGATGGCGGAACGCCGCGCCAACTCGGTCGCCGGGGACCCCGATGCCACCGGACCGGCGATGCTTGAAATCGTCGACGCGGCCGAGCCGCCGCTGCGCGTCTTCTTCGGCGATGGCGGCCTGCCGATGATCAAGCAGGAATACGCCAACCGCATCGCGCTGTGGGAAAAGTGGGACTACGTTTCCGTCGAGGCGCAGGGCGCCAAGAAGAACCGCAAGGCGGCCTGAGCGCGTCTTGAAATCCGGCTGCGTCGCCCCGGCGGCGCAGCCCTTGCCCTAGCCCGGTGCTAGGATCGATAAATCCACTGCTCGGGCACGCGCACCGAGATCTCTTCCCCTGTTGTCATACGACCCGGTTTCTCGACCCAGGCAACGAGGCCGCGCAGCCGTTTCGCCGCCTTCGGGAAGGCCAGCGCGCCGGCCTCCGGATCGGCCATCCCGGCGTTTTCGGCAATCGAACGTCCGGCAAGCCGGCAAGGTCCGTTCTGCGCATCAACCTTGATCGTCACGCCACCTCTGAAGAACAGCAGCGTGCCTGACGGCAGCATCGAGAGATGCGGCACGCCTTCGATCAGCAGATTGGCGCCGATCCATTCCGGCTTGATCTCGGTCAGCCCCATCCGCTCGGCAACGACGCCGAGTTCATTCGCTGCTACGATTGATATCTGCCGCTCGTTGCGGATTTCGGTGCCGCGCGGATACCAGGGTTCGCGACCGCCGGAACGACGGGTGGCGCCGGCGTGGAAGTCGCCGTCGATGCCTTCGAAACCGAGCTGCAATGCTTCCACCGGGCGCGTCTGGAACTGATTCGAAGGTGCGACGTACAAAGCGGCCACTTTGGCGGACAGCTTCCTGGCGGGGATGATGTCGACCGGCTTCTCAGACTCCGGGAAGAGGTCCAGCATGGCTTCGTTCCTTCTGCAGGATGACGTCGCAAATAGCCGTAGCCGTGGGCTCGGGTCCAGTCGAAAGCGATGATGATTCGATCAAACCGGCTGATAGCGTCCATCGGCATCGTCATGAAGGCAAGGCTGGAGGAACGCTTTCTGCGCGGAGAACTCGGCAACGCCTATGACGACTATGCCCGCCGCGTGCCGATGCTGGTGCCGTTCATGCCGGCCTGATTACAGCATCCGCAAAAGCGCGCCGCCGATCGAATAGCCGGCGCCGAAGGCGCACAGCACGCCGAAATCGCCGGGCTTCATGTCGGCGTGGTTTTCCGACAGCGCGATGATGGCGCCAGCGCCGGCGGTGTTGCCGAGCCGCTCCAGCACCATCGGCGCGCGGTCATGGTCGACCTCGTGGCCGAAGGCCAGTTTCAGGATCATGGCGTTCATTCGCGCATTGGCCTGATGCAGCCAGAATCGCCTGATGGCTTGCGGCGTCAGCCCGTGCTCGGCGAGGAATTCGACAATGAATTTGTGGCCGGCGACGGTGACTTCCTTGAACACCTTGTTGCCGACCTGTTTGATCAGATTGCCTTCGAGGTTGATCATGTAAGGATCGTCCTGGGCGGTGCGGGTGTGATAGCCCAGATTGGTGCGGATATTGTTCGACATCTGGGTCCAGGTGCGCGTGTCCAGCACCTCGAAACGCCCCGGCCGCCTCTCGCCCTCGCCCAGCCCCTCGACCACCATCGCCACCGATGCATCGCCGAAGATGAAATGCGTCTGCCGGTCGCGGAAATTGAGATGGCCGGTGATGATCTCCGGCGTGACCACCAGCACGCGCTTGTGCGCGCCCGCCCGCACCAGATTGGCCGCAATGTGCAAGGCGGCCGCGGCCGATGAACAACCAAGCCCCATGTCGAAGCCGGCGCCCTTGGTGCCCAGCGCCTCCTGCATTTCGATGGCGATCGCCGGATAGGGCCGCTGCTGGTGCGAGGCCGAGCAGATCACCAGGTCGATGTCGGAGGCTTTCAGCCCGGCATGGTCGAGCGCCTTCCGGGCCGCGGCCACGCCGAATTCGGCCTGCAGCGACAGTGCATCGTCCGGTCGCGCCGGGATGCGCGGCGCCATGCGAGTCGGATCGAGAATGCCTTCGCGCTCGATCACATGCCGGGTCTGGACGCCCGAGGCATGGACGATGAAGGCGCTGTCGGATTTCTGCAGCAGCGTCTCATCCGTGCCTTGCCGGCGCGCATTCTCCGTGTCGACCCAGGCATTGAAACTGGCGACCAGTTCTTCATTGGTGATCTTGGCTTCAGGGATTTCAACGCCAATGCCGCTGATGATGACGCGATGCATATCCAGTCCGTCCATGCGCAGGCGTTGTCGTTCTCATGTGAACGACCAGGGGGCGCGACACAACACTTTTCTCACCCCACCGGTTTACGCCGGCTTAAACCACAGGCTGTGGCCGGATGTCATCGGGAGTGCTAGCCGGCCCGCTTGGCGACGATGAAAATGCGCGGGAAGCGCAGCAGCACCTTGCCGTTTGCGGTCTTCGGATAGGCCTTGGCGATCTTGGCCGTGTAGCTGTCGAGGAAGATCTTGCGCTCGTCGGCGTCGAGCGGATCGAGGAAAGGTTTCAGCCCCGTCGACTTCACCCATTCGACGATCGCCTCGGCGTCGGTCAGCGGATGATTGTAGGCTGTATGCCAGATATCCACCCGGTCGGAGAGCGGCGACAAGAGATCATAATAGAACGACACCGCCGGCAGCGGTCCGCGCGCAGCACCTGCCATCTTGGCGGCGAACGGCATTTCGGCGGCCGTCTCGCGCATCACCTGATGCGACGGCTCAAGCAGATTGTCGGGCATCTGGACGGCGAGCGCGCCACCGGGGGCGAGAAAGCCCATCAGCCGCTGGAACACTACCGGGTGGGTGGGCAGCCACTGGAATACCGCGTTGGCGAAGATGACGTTGACCGGCTCGGCCGGTCGCCATGTCGAGACATCGGCGAGGTCGAAATTGACGCTGGGCAGGCGCGCCTTCGCCTTCTCGATCATGTCGGGAGAGGTGTCGAAGCCGCTGATATCAGCATCCGGCCAGCGCTCGACCAGCAGCTCGGTCGAATTACCCGGGCCGCAGCCGATGTCGACCACCCGGCGCGGGAAATCCACCGGCACCTGCGCAACAAGATCGCGCGCGGGCCGCGTCCGCTCATCCTCGAATTTCAGATATTGGGCGGCGGACCAGTCAGGTTTTGCGGCTGTGCTGTTCATCGATAAACCTCACGACGGTTGCCAACCTCCACGACCAGCACGACAAGCCGGCTGTCCTGGAACTGAGTAATGATCCTGTGGTCACCGACACGAAACCGCCAAGCTTCTTCCTTTGTGCCCGTCAGGCGCTTGGCAAGGGCTCTCGGATTGGGATGCGCTGAAACTCTCTGATTCAGGAACTCCAGGATGCGCCGTTGATCTTTCGTCGAAAGCCGTTCGATGTCTTTCTCGGCGCGCGGCGTGAACTCGACACGCCAGGTCATTCAGCGGCAGGCTTCTTGCGACGCTCCTCGGCTTCACGACGTTCGAGCTTCCGGATCACTTCATCCAGCGGAATGCGCACACCGTCATCATCTCTCAGGCGTTCGTCCGCAATTGCGGCGTCGTGCCAATCTTCGATGGCCTCGAGGATCGCTTCGGCTGCAACCTGGTCGGCGGTGCGACCGCTGGCCTTGGCCATTTCGGCCAGCAGTTTCTCGGCTTTTTGCGGCAGTTTGACTGTGATCATGGACGACTCCATCCGATCAATTTAGGTCAAACGCACACCGCCTGCAACGGATCGCCGCAGCCCTACCGCGTCAGCCTCTTGTACGTCATCCTGTGCGGGTTGACGGCCTCGGGGCCGAGCCGGCGGATCTTGTCCTGCTCATAATCCTCGAAATTGCCCTCGAACCATTCGACATGACTGTCACCTTCAAAGGCCAGGATGTGGGTGGCCAGACGGTCGAGGAACATACGATCGTGCGAGATGATGACGGCGCAGCCGCCAAAGTTTTCCAGCGCGTCTTCGAGCGCCGCCAGCGTTTCCGTGTCAAGGTCGTTGGTCGGTTCGTCGAGCAGCAGCACATTGCCGCCGGTCTTCAGCATCTTTGCCAAATGCACGCGATTGCGCTGGCCGCCGGAGAGGTTGCCGACCTTCTGCTGCTGGTCCCCACCACGGAAGTTGAACGACGCGCAATAGGCGCGCGTGTTGGCCTCGAACTTGCCGAGCTTGACCACTTCTGCGCCGCCGGAAATCTCCTCCCACACCGTCTTTGACGGATCGAGCGCATCGCGGCTCTGGTCGACATAGCCGAGCTTCACCGTTTCGCCGATGCGGACAGAGCCGGCATCCGGCGTTTCCTGGCCGGTGATCATGCGGAACAGCGTCGTCTTGCCGGCGCCGTTCGGCCCGATAACGCCAACGATGCCGCCCGGCGGCAGTTTGAACTCCAGACCCTCGATCAACAGCGTGTCGCCAAAGCCCTTCGACAAGCCTTCCGCCTCGATCACCACATTGCCGAGCCGCTCGCCATGCGGAATGACGATCTGCGTATCGCTCGGACGCCGCTTGTCGGCTGCATCCAGCAGGTCCTGGAACGCCTGGATACGCGCCTTGGACTTGGTCTGGCGGGCTTTCGGGCTGGACTGGATCCACTCGCGCTCGCGGCCGATAGCGCGCTGGCGGGCGTCGTCCTCGCGACCTTCCTGCTTGAGGCGCTTGGCCTTGGCTTCGAGGTATTTGGTGTAGTTGCCCTCATAGGGAATGCCGCGGCCGCGATCGAGCTCGAGGATCCATCCCGTGACATTGTCGAGGAAGTAGCGATCGTGGGTGATGATCATCACGGCGCCCGGATAGGCGCGCAGATGCTTTTCGAGCCACGCCGTGGTTTCGGCGTCGAGATGGTTGGTCGGTTCGTCGAGCAGCAAGAGGTCGGGCTGACGCAGCAGCAGCTGGCAGAGCGCGACGCGGCGGCGCTCACCGCCCGAAAGCTTGGTGACCTCGGAATCCTTGGGCGGGCAGCCCAGCGCTTCCATCGCCATCTCGACCTGCTGTTCGAGATCCCACAAATTGAGCCGGTCCATCTCGTCCTGGAGCTTGGCCGACTCGTCAGCCGTCTCGTCGGAGTAGTTCATCATCAATTCGTTGTAGCGCTCGATGATGGCGGTCTTGGCGGCGACGCCTTCCATGATGTTCTCGAACACCGTCTTGTTGGCATCGAGCGCCGGCTCCTGCGCGAGATAGCCGACGGTGGCGCCTTCGGCGAGCCAAGCTTCGCCGTTCCACTCCTTGTCGAGCCCGGCCATGATCTTGAGGATCGTCGACTTGCCCGAGCCGTTGGGGCCGAGGATGCCGATCTTGGCGTCGGGATAGAAGGAGAGATGGACATTCTCAAGCACCTTCTTGGTGCCATAGGCCTTGTTGAGGCCGGCCATGTGATAGATGAACTGGCGTGCCACGCGCGCTTTCCTTGATGATTGACCGAAAATGTCGGATTGAATGGAGGTTGGCCGCTATGTAGGCGATGCCGGGCCGAACGGCAATCGCTTTTGCCATTTCAAGCCGGGTGTACACCGCACGTTATGTTTTCCGCCGGTTGTGGGGAGCGTTGAAATCCCCGGTTAACCCTTCAGCGTCAAAACAGGATCGATCGCTGGCCTGTCGCGATCGAAAGTAAAGATCGGACCGAAGGTAGTGCTGAACAGTTTCCTGCTCCTTGCCGAAGCGGTCGTCTACTTCAGCGTCATGGTCACGCTGTTCCGCTTCAGGGATCGCATCGGCCTCGGCGTCTTCGTCTGCGCGCTGGGCGCCATGCATTTCCTCGAAACCTATCTCGCCAGCGTCTTCTATGTCGCCCTGCCCTTCGGCATGGTCTCGCCAGGCTCGGCGGTGCTGTTTTCCGGCAAGCTGGTGATGCTGCTTCTGCTCTACATGAAGGAAGATGCGGCCACGGTGCGCCAGCCGATCTATGGCCTGCTGCTCGGCAACGCCTTGATGATCGGGCTGGTCCTGATCCTGCGCCTGCACGATATTTCAGCTCTTTCCGACGGCAAGCTTCCCGATATCGGCTTCATCGACCAGATGGGCTGGTTGATGGTATGGGGCACGACGCTGCTCTTCATCGACGCCATCCTGATCATCCTGCTTTACGAAAAGCTCGGGCGTTATCTGCGCAAGGCGCCGTTCTCCCGCATCCTGATTTGCGTCGCCTGCGTGCTCACCTTCGACCAGGCCGGATTTTTCACCGCCCTGCATTTCGTCGCCGGCGCACCGATCGCGGTCTTCTTCGGCGGCTGGTTCGCGAAGATGGGTGCCGCTTTTGCCTACAGCGCCATGCTTGTCGCCTACCTCAGATGGTTCGAAACGCGTCAGGTCGTGGCACCGCGCGGGCTGTCCGACGTCTTCAACACCTTGACCTATCGCGAGCGCTACGAAGCCCTGGTCGAACATGTCGGCCGCGACGGCCTCACCGGCCTGTTGCACAGGGGACGCTTTGACAGCGACGGCGAACGTCTGGTTGCCGTCAGCCTGCGCACGGCCCAACCGCTCAGCCTGCTGATCGTCGACGTCGACCATTTCAAGTCGATCAACGATCGCTTCGGCCATGCCGAGGGCGACAGGGTGCTGAGATCGATCGCCCAGGTGCTGACCCAGGCGGCCGGCGCACACGATCAGGTTTTCAGGATCGGCGGCGAGGAGTTCGCCATCCTTTGCTCGCAGCCGCATGCGGTCGCCAGGTTGCTCGGAGAAAACCTCCGCCAGGCCGTCAAAGCGTGCGTAAACCGGTTCGACATCAGCGTCAGCGCCGGCATCGCCACTGTCGATGAGACCGTAGGCTCGCTTGCCGATCTCTTCGCCCTTGCCGACGAGCGTCTCTACAGGGCCAAGTCCACCGGGCGTGACCGCGTCGTCGGCGAAGCGCATGACGATGCCGAAGACCTAACTGCGTGGACATTGCCCACGCGTGGCGTCAGCGGATAAGGCTGTCAGCTCCGCTTGCGCTGCTGCAACGCGCCGACCGCAACTGAAACGGCTATCAGCGCGATGGCCAGCCATTTCAGCACGGTGATGATCGGACTGGCATCGATGTCATAAGCGATGAACAACAGAATGCCGGGCACCAGCAGGCCGCACATGACCAGCATGATGCGGTTGATCTGCCAAGACACTTTTGCTGCCAGCGCTTCGTCACCGGCTTCGCCGACAAGACCGGCGCGCATCTCCCGAGAGATGGCCAACGCGCTCGACAGGCGCATGGAGATCGGCAAGCCGAGCCCGATTATGAGGAAGGCACACGCCGCCAGCAGAGCCGAGAATTTGAGCGCGCTGGTGTCGGCCGGCACCGGAAACAAAAGTGTCGCCAGCGGCAGGAAGACACAGACGATGCCGAGCGCGGCAATGGCGATGAAGATCGCGGCATTGACCCAAGTGAACAGCTGGTAGCGGCTTGCCCCGATCGGCGCGGCAAGCACGCGCATGCGCGCCCACTCGGCATCGGTATAGGAAAAGCCCGGCCATTCCATGCGGCCGTCTTTAATGGCGGTCATCCCCCTGGCCCAGAAAGCCAGCCGCGCCAGCGCGCCTGATGTCATGCCACTCATCGCCACCCCCGCCGAATGAAACACATCCAGACCATATCACCGCGTCACTGCCAAGCGACAGACGGATATCCTACTGGAACCCGGCCGCATCGACCGAGCCCTTCGGACAGCCCGCCTTGGTCGTCGGCGCCGAGGCGAGCATGAGAGTGCTCAGCGAACTGTCGGGGCCGATCGGGCCGGTCAGGCCGAGCGTCAGCTCGCCGATCAGCCGCCTGCCGCTCGACGGATCGACCAGGCAGGAGACACGCACCCGCGCGCCCGACCCGGCGCCGAAGGCGCTGTCGAAGGCGCTGCGGATCTGGTCCGAAGTCAGCTGCTTGCCGACATTCCTGGTGAAGAGCTCGCGCACCGGCGAGGCATTCACCGCCCGGATCAGGTTCAGCGCCTCGGCAAAATACTCCTGCTGGCTCTTGCCGTAGCAGGTGCCGTGCTTGATCCATTCATGCCGTTCGAGCTTGGAGGCGGTGCCCGGCATAACCTGGTCGAGCTCGGCGCGCGTAGCGGCATCGAGATCGACCGGCGGCAGGTCTGCCCAATGGGCCGGATTGTCATTGGCCTTGTCGCTCGCCGGCACCTGGCAATAGAAATTGCCGTTCGGCTGCGGCCAGAGCCCATGCAATGTGAAATGCGACGCGTCGAAGCCGCCCGCCGTCTGCGCCTGGCATTCGGGCTTGCTCGACTTGGTTTCGCAGAAGGCCGGCTGCCAGCTCAGCGCGAAAACATATTCGGGTTTTCCTGAAGCCGGCGCCGCAGGGTTGCCCTGATCGGCGGGCGCGGCCGGCAGGGCGGCTGCGCTGCCGCCGGTGACATGACCGCAGCTGATCTTGACCCAGCGACGCTCAGGATCGGCGCCCGGCACGCGGATGAGGTAATGCGTCGGCGCATCCTTGTTGCCGGCCAGGAGGTCGTAGCTCTGTCCAGCCGTTGTCGCGATATTGCCGGGGTTCTTGCCGCTCTTGATTGCCTGCGTTGCTGGACAGGCAGCATCGGCCACGAAGGAGCCGCTCATCTTCACATCGGCGCGCGCTAGGCCGACACCGGCCAGCGCCACCAACACCGCACCCCATATCGCCGATATCCGCATTCCAGCACTCCTAGCGTTTCATAGCGCAAGCTAGAAACGTGTGACATGTCAGAATTACGATTTCTTTCGTCGGCCGCAAAAAACAATCGCTCGGTCGATCAGACCCCGCCCTCCTCGACCCGCTTCGTCAACATACGCAGCAGATCAAGCGCGGTCTCAAGCACGCGAGGCTCGATGCCCTCGCTGATGCGGTTGGCCCAGACATGCTGGCGCGTGCCGATATCCCTGATCGCGGCCCGGCCGGCATCGGTCATCGCCAGGAGCTTGGCGCGGCGGTGCGCCGGGTTGTCCGCATAGGCGGCAAGCCCTTCGGCGGCCAGAATATCGGCAAGGCGCTGCACGCTCTGGCGGGCAAGCCCCATGTCGCGGGCAATGTCGGCCACCGATTTCGGCTCCTTCAGCACCGCGCCCAGAACCTGCCAGCGCGCCGCCGTCAGCCCGGCAGGCTCCGCCAGCCGGTCGGCCGCGTCGAGAAACCCGCCATTCAGCCGGAACACGGCAAGCACCAGTTCGGTGAGCACATCTCCGGCTTCGGTCCTGCTTGTCATTTCTGGCCGGCCTCGATGGTGGAAACGAAGATGTTGACGGATTCAGCCACCGCCTCCGGCTTGTCAAGCATCACCCAATGGCCGGAACCGGCGACGGTTCTGTGGCCAATTCGGCTGCACAGCCGAAACAGGGCCGCCGCATTGTCATTGGCCTCCGTAGCCAGCACGAAGATCGGCCCGCGATAGGCGTCGAGCGTCGGTTCGGGATTCCATTCCGCCAGCGCCTTGCCGACGCCTGCCCGAGCCGCCGGATCGACCACCGCCGCATCGGCGAGGACCCGTTTGCGGACATCTGGATTGGATCCGGCGATCGAGGTGTAATAAGCGCTCAGGACGTCGCCGCCGTTTGGCCCCGCCAGATCGCGCACGAACCCGTCGCGAATCTCTTTGGGCAGGGCGCGCGGATCGGTCGCCGGATCGACCAGCAGGATGCCGGCAACACGGTCGGCATGGCCGGCGGCATAGGCGAGCGCGGCCCCACTGCCGCCGCTATGTGCAACGAGGACAAACCGCTTCAGGCCGAACGCATCGGCCACCGCATCAATATCGTCGGCACGGCCGTCATAGCCGTAGTCGGCATCAGCTGCAGGCGCCGATGCGCCATGGCCGCGAAAATCGAAGGCGACCGCCTCACGGCCACCTGCGGTGAGCTGCATCACCCGGTTCCACTGTGTGGCGCGGCTGCAGTCGCCATGCGCGAACAGGATCGGCAGGCCGTCGCCGGATTTGATGTCGTAGCCGGCAAGCTGGCCCTGCGGGCCGGCAATGGTTGAGATCTTCATGGTCATCTCCCTGGTCTGGCTGGAAGCAATGCCGGGCAGGAGCATTGCGGATGACAGGCTCGCCAGCAGAAACGCGCGGCGCGAAACGGTCGAAAAGGTTTTCATGCTCATGCTCCCTATTTTGACAGTATGCTGTCATATAATCAAATTGACAGCATACTGTCAATAGCCCTCCCCTTGACGCCGGTTACGCCGTCGCCCAACAGTCGCCGACGGGAGCGAGAGATGGCATTTGACGAGCAGACGACGCTGGCCTCACCGACCGGGGCCACGCTCAACCTCTATGTGAAGCACGCGAGCGGCTCTCCACGCGCCGTCGTCCAGATTAACCATGGCCTTGCCGAACACGCCGCGCGCTATGCCCGCTTCGCCGATTACCTCAGCACCGGCGGCTTTCATGTCTACGTCCACGACCATCGCGGCCATGGCGCGACCAAGGCGCCCGATGCCCCGCTCGGCAGGTTCGCCGGCACAAGCGGCCCGGCCAAGGTGATCTCCGATGTCGACGCAGTCCACGATTTGATTGCGAAGGAGCAGCCCGGCCTGCCGGTCATCCTGTTCGGCCATTCGATGGGTGCGTCGGTGGCGCTCAACTACCTGCTGGCGCACTCGCCGCGCGTCCACGCCGCGGCGATCTGGAACGGCAATTTCTCACAAGGCCTGCTTGGTCAGCTTGCACTCGCCATCCTCGCTTATGAGCGCTTCAGGCTCGGCTCCGATGTTCCCTCACGCGTCTTGCCCAAACTGACCTTCCAGGCCTGGGGCAAGGCGGTGCCCAACCACAAGACGCCGTTCGACTGGCTGTCGCGCGACGAGGCTGAAGTGGCCAAGTACATTGCCGACCCGCTGTGCGGCTGGGATGCCTCGATCTCGATGTGGCGCGATGTCGTGGAGATGGCGCAGAAAGGCGGCAAGGATGCGGGCTTTGCCGGCATCAGGCGCGACCTGCCCGTCAGCATCGTCGGCGGCGAGAAGGATCCGGCCTCCGACTATGGCAAAGGCATCGATCATCTCACCAAGCGGATGCGCGCGATGGGCTTTTCGAATCTGGTTTCAAAAATTTACGCCGACACCCGCCACGAAAGCCTGAACGAGGTGAACCGCGACACCGTTATGGACGATTTCGCTGCCTGGGCCGATAGCGTGCTCAAACAGTGACATCGCTGGCCTACCGCAAGGCCCGTGACAGCGGCATCCCGGGTTGATAGAGGCTGCGGTTCCGACCCGTTTTTGGTGATTTATGGCTGAACCTCCGCTGAAAGGCATCCGCGTCGTCGAACTCGCCCGCATCCTGGCCGGCCCGTGGGCAGGACAATTGCTGGCCGATCTCGGCGCCGATGTCATCAAGGTCGAGAGCCCCGATGGCGGCGACGATACCCGCAAATGGGGTCCGCCCTTCGTCATGAGCCATGATGGCGAGAACCTGTCGGCCGCCTATTACCACTCCTGCAATCGCGGCAAGCGCTCCATCGCGGTCGATTTCTCGACGCCCGAAGGGGCCGAGACGGTGCGCCGGCTGGTTGCCACGGCCGACGTTCTGATCGAGAACTTCAAGTTCGGCGGCCTCAAGAAATACGGGCTCGATTACGAGAGCCTGAAGGCGATCAATCCAAAGCTCGTCTACTGCTCGATCACCGGCTTCGGCCAGGACGGGCCTTACGCCTCACGCGCCGGCTATGATTTCATCATCCAGGCCATGGCCGGCATGATGTCGATCACCGGCGAGGTCGGGCGCGAGCCGCAAAAGGCCGGGGTCGCTATTTCCGACATCTTCACCGGCCTCTATTCGGTGATCGCCATCCAGGCAGCGCTTCGCCATGCCGAAAAGACCGGCCAGGGACAGCATATCGACATGGCCCTGTTCGACACGCAGATTTCCGCACTCGGCAACCAGAACCTCAACTATCTCGTCTCCGGCAAAGCGCCGGTGCAGATGGGCAATGCGCATATGAACATTGCGCCCTATGAGGTTGTCCCGGTCAGGGACGGCCACATCATCCTGGCGGTCGGCAATGACGGCCAGTTCGCCAAATTCTGCGCCGCCGTCGGGCTCGACCATCTCTCAGCGAATCCCGATTTCGCCACCAATCCGGCCCGCGTCGCCAACCGGGTGAAGTTGCGCGAGCACTTGATCGAGACGCTGAAGAATTGGGATCGCGACCCATTGCTGGCCAAGCTCGAAGCGGCAAGCGTGCCGGCGAGCCCGATCAACGACATCGGCCAGATGTTTGCCGACCCGCAGACGATCGCACGCGGCATGCGCCTCGACCTCGACGATGGCCATGGCAATCGTCTGCCCTCGGTGCGCGCGCCGATGGTGATGTCCGGCACACCGCTGGTCTATGAACGCCCTTCGCCGCGCCTTGGCGAACACACGCAAGAAATCCTTGCCGAACTGGAGAAGTCTGGACGATGAAGACCGGTGGACAACTGATTGTCGACGCACTCGAGGCGAACGGCACCGACCGCATCTTCTGCGTGCCCGGCGAATCCTATCTCGCGGTGCTCGACGCATTGCATGACTCGCCCATCCGCACCATTGTCTGCCGACAGGAAGGCGGCGCCGCCATGATGGCCGACTGCCAGGGGCGGCTGACGGGCAAGCCCGGCATCTGCTTCGTCACCCGCGGCCCCGGCGCCACCAATGCATCGGCCGGCATTCACATTGCCATGCAGGATTCGATACCCGTCATCCTGTTCATCGGCCAGGTCGCCAGCCACGCCAAGGAGCGCGAGGCTTTCCAGGAGGTCGACTACAAGCGCTTCTTCGGCGACATCGCCAAATGGGTGGTGGAGATCGACGATGCCGCGCGCATCCCCGAACTCGTCACCCGCGCCTTCGCCGTCGCGACATCGGGCCGCCCCGGCCCCGTCGTCGTCTCGCTGCCGGAGGACATGCTGACCAGTCTTGTCGACGCGCCCGCGGCCTTGCCGCACACGCCGGTCGAAACCCGGCCCGGCGAAGCCGAACTCGATGCTTTGGAAAAGCTTCTGGCCAAGGCCAAGCGTCCCTTCGTCATCCTCGGCGGCACACGCTGGGACGAGGAAGCGGTGGCACGTATGCGCACCATTGCCGAGGCCTGGTCGCTGCCGGTCGGCTGCTCCTTTCGCCGCCAGATGCTGTTCGACCATCTGCACCCGAACTATGCCGGCGATGTCGGCATCGGCATCAACCCGAAGCTGGCCACCGCCATCAAGCAGGCCGACCTGGTGCTGCTGATCGGCGGCCGCATGGGCGAGATGCCGTCCTCCGACTATACGCTGCTGAAGAGCCCTTACCCCGACCAGACGCTGGTCCATGTCCATGCCGATGCCGGCGAACTCGGCCGCGTCTACCGGCCGACCCTGGCGATCAACGCTTCGCCTTCGGCCTTCGTCGAGGCTTTTGCCAAGCGCAAGCCAACCTCCACGCCAGCCTGGGCGGATGAGACAGCGAAAGCACACGCTGCCTACCTCGACTGGTCGACGCCGCCTGAGACCGGCCCCGGCCCGGTCCAGATGGGGCCGATCATGAACTATCTGGAAAAGATTTTGCCCGATGACGCCATTTTCACCAACGGCGCCGGCAATTACGCCACCTGGGTGCACCGCTTCCACCGCTTCCGCCGCTTCGCCACCCAAGGCGCGCCGACCTCCGGTTCGATGGGTTACGGCACCCCGGCTGCGGTCGCCGCCAAGGCGCTCCATCCCGACCGCACCGTGATCGCCTTTGCCGGCGACGGCTGCTTCCTGATGAACGGACAGGAATTCGCTACCGCCGTGCAATACGACCTGCCGATCATCGTTATCGTCGTGAACAACGGCATCTACGGCACCATCCGCATGCACCAGGAGCGCGACTATCCCGGCCGTGTCGTCGCCACCGATCTGAAGAACCCTGACTTTGCCGCTCTTGCCCGCGCCTATGGCGGCCACGGCGAGACGGTCGAGAACACGGCAGATTTTGCCCCTGCCTTCGAGCGTGCCCGCGCCAGCGGCAAGCCGGCGATCGTCGAAATCAGGCTCGACCCCGAGGCGATCACGCCGACGCGGACGATGACGCAGATCCGCGACAAGAGCTGAGAAGTTAGCAGCGAAAGCCGAGTTCCGTCACACCCCCCTCTGTCCTGCCGGACATCTCCCCCTCAAGGGGGGAGATTGGATGTCATGTCGCCCTTCGCCAATCTGCAGCGTTGCAGACAGGGCGCTATGGTCAGAGCTGCTGATCTCCCCCCTTGAGGGGGAGATGTCCGGCAGAACAGAGGGGGGTGCTGTCCCGCCGACGCTGCCAAGACGATCGCCCCTTTCCTGATATCTACAAGCGAGCTATCAGACCGCTGCCAGCGCCTGCGTCAGGTCGGCGATAAGATCGTCCGGATGCTCGACGCCGATCGACAGCCTGACCGTGGTCTCCAGCACGCCGATGCGCTGGCGCACGTCGAAGGGAATGCCGGAGTGCGTCATCGCCGCCGGGTGGCTGGCGAGTGACTCCGTGCCGCCAAGGCTCACCGCCAGCTTGAATATTTGCAGCCCATTGAGAAAGGCGAAGGCCGCCTTCTCTCCGCCCTTGATATCGAAAGAAAATGTCGACCCGGCGCCGCTGCATTGCGCCTTGTAGGCCCGTCCCGCTGCCGTATCCTCGCCCAGGAACGGCAGGTAATGCACCTTCTCGACCTTGGCGTGATCGCGCAGGAATTCGGCCACGAGCCCCGCATTGTCGTTGGCGCGCTCCATGCGGATCGACAGCGTTTCCAGCGAGCGGCCGAGCATCCAGCAGGAATGCGGATCGAGCTGCGTGCCGATTGCGCCGCGCAACGCCTTGATTGGCTTGGTCACCGCCTTGCTGCCCATCGCCGCACCGGCGATCAGGTCGGAATGGCCGCCGACATATTTGGTCAGCGAATAGACGGAGACATCGGCGCCATGTTCGATCGGGCGCTGGAACACCGGGCCGAGCAGCGTGTTGTCGCAGACGATGATCGGCGTTGATCCTTGGCTTGCGCCGATCTCGTCGGCAATCTTCCGGATCAGTGCGATGTCGACCAGGCTGTTGGTCGGATTCGACGGCGTTTCGATGAGAATGACCGAGACACGCCCCTTCGCCACCGCTGCATCAGCAGCGGCCCGCACCGCCTTCTCGTCGACGCCGTCGGCGAAGCCGACAGCGCCGATGCCGAAGCCGGACAGCGTGCGCGTCAAAAGCGTCTCAGTGCCGCCGTAAAGCGGCTGCGAATGCAAGATGACATCGCCCGGCCGGGCATAGGCGAGCAGCGTGGTGGCGATCGCCGACATGCCCGACGAGAACAGGATGCAGGCGTCCGTTCCCTCATAGACCGCCAGCCGGTCCTCGACGATCTCGGAGTTGGGATGATTGAAGCGCGAATAGACCAGGCCGGACGCCGTGCCGCTCGGCGGCTCCTTGCGGCCGGATGTGTAGTCGAAGAAGTCGCGCCCCTCCTCCGCCGATTTGAACACGAAGGTCGAGGTCAGGAACACCGGCGGCTTGACGGCGCCTTCCGACAGTTGCGGATCGAAGCCATAGCTCAACATCAACGTTTCCGGATGGAGCTTGTGGTTGCCGATGTGGGTTTTCGACGGGCGCGGCGCGGTCATGGCTTTTCCTGCATCTGGAGGAGTCTCGTGCAGCAATTTATGCGATCCCGGTCCGCCAGTCCTTGCTATTTTCGGCCTCGCATGGCTGCATCCCGGCAACAAATTGCCGAGCGAGAGCAAAAGTGCAGCAGAAGATAGCCGACGATTTCGACCGCAAGATCCTGCGCGAGCTGCAGGCCGACGCCCGCATCACCAACAATGAGCTGGCGGAGCGCATCGGCCTGTCGCCGTCGCCATGTTTGAGGAGGGTACGCCGGCTGGAGGAGGCCGGCATTATCCGGGGCTATACCACGCTGGTTGATCCCTCCGCCTTCGGCTGGAACATGGTCGCCATCGCCACCGTTCGGCTCAGCCGCCAGAACGAGGACGAGATCGTCATGTTCGAGGACGCCATCCGCGGTTGGGAGGAGGTGCTGGAATGCCACCTCGTCACCGGGTCGCGCGACTATGTGCTGAAGGTGGTGACCGGCAGCCTCGAACAGTACGAGCGCTTCATCAAGGAAAAGATCGCGCGGCTTAAATGCGTCGCTTCGATCGAGACCAGCTTCGTCATGAACACCATAAAGGAACGGCGCCTCTGACATTTGGTCAAAGGCGCCGCTCTCGAGGTAGAAATTGCCTGGCCAGGCTTATTTGATCGCCTTGTCGGTGATGGCCGTGGTGTAGGCGCCGGTCGGCGCCTTGGTGATGATCTTCTGGTCGAGCAGCGCCTTGGCGGTGCGCTCGTAGGTCGCCGGGTCGAGCTTGCCGTCGGCATTGTCGATCAGCTTGGCGACTTCGCTCATCATCCGCTTCTGGTGGTTTTCGTCCTGGCCACCGCCGTCCATGACAATGCCCGCGGCCTCGTCATTGTTGTCGATGGCATATTTCCAGCCCTTCATCGAGGCGCGCACGAAACGCACCATCTTGTCTTCGAAAGCCGGATCCTTGAGCTTGTCTTCCGAGGCGTAGAGCCCGTCCTCAAGCAGGTCGTTGCCCATCGCCGAGTAGTTGAACACGGTGAGCTGGTCCGGCTTGTAGCCGGCATCGATCAGCTGCCAGTACTCGTTGTAGGTCATGACCGAAATGCAATCCGCCTGCTTCTGGATCAGCGGCTGGACGTCGAAGCTCTGCTTCAGAACCGTGACGCCATCCGGGCCGCCTTCGGTCTTCAGGCCGAGCTTGTTCATCCAGGCGTAGAAAGGATATTCGTTGCCGAAGAACCAGACGCCGAGCGTGTGACCCTTGAAATCGGCTTCGGTCTTGATCGGGCCGTCCTTCGGGCAGACCAGCTCCATACCGGCCTTCTTGAACGGCTGGGCGATGTTGACCAGCGGCACGCCCTTTTCGCGCGCGGCGAGCGCCCCGCCCATCCAGTCGACGATGACGTCGGCGCCACCGCCGGCGATCACCTGCTCGGGTGCGATATCGGGACCGCCCGGCTTGATGTCGACGTCGAGGCCTTCTGCTTCATAAAAACCCTTGGCCTTGGCGACATAGTAGCCGGCAAACTGCGCCTGCGTGACCCATTTCAGCTGCAAGGTCACCTTGTCGGCGGCCATTGCCTGGAACGCGGCCAGCGACATCGCGCCGGCCAGCATCGGAATGATCAGTCTTTTCATGTTTTTACCCTCTGAAGTTAACACCCGAACCCACCGCCCTATCCACCACGGACAGAGGGATGCCAAAACGTGACGGCTCTCTCGACGAGAGCGACCACGCCATAAAAGACCGAACCCGCCAGTGCTGCAACAGCGATTTCGGCCCAGACCATATCGATGTTCATCCGCCCGACCTCGGTCGAGATGCGAAAGCCCATGCCGACCACAGGCGTGCCGAAGAACTCGGCGACGATGGCGCCGATCAGCGCCAGCGTCGAGTTGATCTTCAGCGCGTTGAAGATGAAGGGCGCTGCCGCCGGCAGCCGGAGCTTCAAGAGTGTTGGCCAGTAGCCCGACGCATAGGTGCGCATCAGGTCGCGCTCCATATGGCCGGAGGCGGCAAGACCGGCAACCGTGTTCACCAGCATCGGGAAGAAGGTCATGATGATGACGACCGCGGCCTTGGACGGCCAGTCGAAGCCGAACCACATCACCATGATCGGCGCCACACCGATGATCGGCAGCGCCGAGACCATATTGCCGATCGGCAGCAGACCGCGGCGCAGGAACGGCACGCGGTCGGCCGCAATCGCCACCAGGAAGCCGGCGCCGCTGCCGATGACATAACCGAAGATCACCGCCTTGAAGATGGTCTGCCTGATATCGGCGCCGAGCACCGGCAGGGAACTGGCGATGCGCACACCGATGGCGCTCGGCGGCGGCAAAAGGATGAAGGGAATGCCGGCGCCACGCGTCACCGCTTCCCATATGATCAGGATCCAGGCGCCGAAGATCGCCGGGATGATGAGGCGCAGCGCCATCCGCGCCCCTTTTGCCATCGGGCGAAGCCCCGACAGCACCGCCACACAGCGCCAGGCCAGCAGCCAGGCAGCGGCGAGCAGCAGGAAATAAGGCGCCATTGCCGTGCCTTCGAACCCTGTAATGCCCGAGATCAGCATCCAGGCGACAAGGTGAGCGCCGATTAACAGCACCGCAGCCTCGGCCACCGCCGAAATTCTGATCATCGAGATCAGCCCCGCCAGCACGGCCAGGCCGATCATCGGGGTCTTTATACCGAAATAGGGGTAGTCGAAACTTGCCGTCGGGTCTGCAAGGGTGGCCGCTTCCGGCTTCGACATCGCGCCGAGCGCGACGGCGACGAGGCACAGCGCAATGGCCAGCACGGCTTGCCAGGAGGGCTTCAGCCAGTTCAAGCCGGCCTCCCGCCCATCGCGCGGTCAACGAGGCGCCCGGCTATGCCGACCACCATGACCAGAAGGGCCGCCACCACCGAGCCCGCCACAAGGGCGGACCAGATGTCGATCGACTGGCTGTAATAGGCGCCTGCCAAAAGCTTGGCGCCGATGCCGGCGACAGCACCGGTCGGCAGTTCGCCGACAATGGCGCCGACCAGGCTCGCCGCCACCGCCACCTTCATCGAGGTGAACAGGAACGGCACCGAGGCCGGCACCCGCAGCTTCCAGAAGGTCTGCGAGACACTGGCATTGTAGGTGTGCATCAGGTCGAGATGCATGAGTTCGGGCGAGCGCAGGCCCTTCACCATGCCAACCGTCACCGGGAAGAACGACAGGTAGGTCGAGATCATCGCCTTTGGGATCAGACCGCTGATGCCGATCGCCCCCAGCACGACGATGATCATCGGCGCCACCGCCAGAATGGGAATCGTCTGGGAGGCGATGATCCACGGCATCAGGCTGCGGTCGAGCGTCGCCACATGCACGATGCCAACCGCGATGACGATGCCGAGCGCCGTGCCGAAGGCAAAGCCGAGCAACGTCGACGACAGGGTCACCCAGGCATTGTAGACGAGGCTTCGGCTCGATGTAATGGGCCGCAGGAAGGTGTTCTCGAAGAAGTTCACCGCCACCTGATGCGGCGCCGGCAGCGTCGGCTTGGGCTGCGACAGCGTCTTGCCGATGAATTCGACGGTGTCGTGGGTTTCCCCGGCGCGCCGGTCGAGGTCGCGCTGGAAGGGCGCGTTTAGGATGACGGCGAAGACATACCAGAGCACCACCACGCCCAGGAGGATGGAGGTCACGGGGATGAGTTTTTCGCGGAAGGTGTCCATCTAGCGCGCCTCGCCAGCGGGGCGCCCTCCTCTCCCCAACGGGGAGAGGGTGGCCGGAGCGAAGCGGAGGTCGGGTGAGGGGGTAGAAATCTTTCCGTCGAGACAAGCCAAGATCGTATCCAGGACCGCTCGGCGCTCAGCCAAAACTTCGTGATTCCAGAAGCGCAGAACCGAATAACCTTGTCCGTTCAGCCAGGCTGTCCTGGCGGGATCGGTCAGTGAATCCGCGTGTTGGCTGCCATCAAGCTCGACAATCAGCCCCTGCTCGCGGCAGACGAAGTCCGCGATGAAAGGTCCGAGCGGCACTTGCCGCACAAATTTGTAGCCGTTGAGATGACGTCCTCTCAATTCCCCCCAAAGCCGGTATTCAGCTTCGGTCTCGTCAAACCGCAGCTTTCGGGCGCGAGCGGTTGCCCCGACATTTCTCTTGGTCGGATCCGTCGGCGCCGCCCCCTCACCCGACCTCCGCTTCGCTCCGGCCACCCTCTCCCCGTTGGGGAGAGGAGCCAGCCGGTCGTTCGCCCCCTCAATCATCATAGCTGTGCCCTGCCCTCAAGCCATCGCGTACCCTGGCCGCGATCGCCAAAAATTCCGGCGTCTCGCGGATGTCCAGTGGCCGCTCCTTTGGCAGCGTCGATTCGATGATGTCGGTAACCCGACCTGGGCGCGGCGACATGACGACGATGCGCGTTGACAGATACACCGCCTCGGGGATGGAATGGGTGACGAAGCAGATCGTCTTGTTGGTGCGCGCCCACAATTCCAGAAGCTGTTCATTGAGATGGTCGCGCACGATCTCGTCCAGCGCGCCGAAGGGCTCGTCCATCAGCAACAGGTCGGCGTCGAAGGCGAGCGCGCGGGCGATCGAAGCGCGCTGCTGCATGCCGCCGGAAAGCTGCCAGGGGTATTTCTTCTCGAAGCCGGAGAGGTTGACGAGCTCCATCGTGCGCTTGATGCGCTCGGCCTGCTCCGCTCTCGAAAGGCCGATGATCTCCAGCGGCAGCGCCACGTTACGCTCGATCGTGCGCCACGGGAAAAGGGCTGCCGCCTGGAAGACGTAGCCATAAGCGCGTTTCTCGCGCGCCTGTTCCGGCGTCATGCCGTTGACCGAGATCGTGCCCGATGTCGGTTTTTCCAGATCGGCGATGACGCGCAGCAAGGTGGTCTTGCCGCAGCCCGATGGGCCGATGAAGGAGACGAACTCGCCCTTGCCGATGGTCAGGTCGGCATTGGAGAGCGCCTCTACCGGACCGTCATTGGTCTGAAAGGTAAGGCCAAGTCTGCTTGCCGAGACGACGGCTGGCGATTGTCCCGTCATCGCTTGCTGCCTGCCTCTCGCAGCCGCCCAGGATGAAATGCCGTTGCATTCGCGTTGATGTTGCTTTCCACTCGTCCAATCCCACCCAATCGACGCCCGGAGCCTTGCCGATGTCGCCCAAACCCACTTGTCACCTTATCCGTCCTGAAAGCACTTATGAAGGCAAGCAGGGATTGACCTATTTTGCCGGCATTGCAGCCGAGACGGTCGGCTCGTCCGGCATCTGCATGCATCTGCTCACCCTGCCGCCTGGCGCCCGCGCCAAGGCGCATCTGCATGAACGCCATGAGACGGCGATCTATGTGCTCTCGGGCGAGGTCCACACATGGTATGGCGACAGGCTCGAGAACCACATCGTCGTCAAGGCCGGCGACCTCTTCTACATCCCGGCCGGCGTACCGCATCTGCCGGCCAACCTGAGCAACGCCCCGTCCTCGGCCGTCATCGCCCGCACCGATCCCAATGAACAGGAAAGCGTCGTCCTGTTGCCGGAACTGGATGCGCTGGTGGCCTGACGCTAACGGGACTGCCGTCATTTGCACCGCGCCACTTCGCCCATGACATTGCCGTCGTCGTCGGCGACCGTCAGCTTCTTGGCGTTCTTGGCGCTGCGCTTGATGGTGAATTTGGTCGGCTCCTGTCCTTCTTCGCCTTCCGCCTCGCATGTTGCCGTCACCACCAGCGACCCATCAGCCTGCGCCTGCTTGTCCGTGAAGGTGCAGGCGCTGGCGGCGGTGACCAATGCCTCGTCGGTCAAAAGCAGCATCCGATCGGCGGCGACTTCCTGGCCGTTGCGGTTGATGCAGCCATATTTGTCCCCATAGGGTTTCGTCAGGTCGATGCCTGCCGCAAGGGCCTGACCCGCAGCCAGAACGACTACCATCGCAACAGACGGCCCCAAACCGCGCGCGCTCATTCCCCCAGCTCCAACGTCACGAACACGGTTGCAACGGCCCCATTTCTTCAAGACCGGGAATGGTCACGAAGAACCCACCCTCGCCCTTGTTGGTGACCACAACGGTTTCAGCCGTCGTCCCCGCCTCGCCTTCGGCGGAACAGGTCGCATCAAGCGATTGCGTGCCCGGCGCCCACGTCAATTGCTGCGCGAACCGGCAGCCGCTGCCATAGGTCTCGATGCCTTCGGCGGTCAGCACGATATAATCGTCCCGGCCCTGAAAACCGGCCTTTGCAAAGACACAGCCGGCATCGTTGCCCCAGGAGCCGGCCAGCCTCTCGGCCCCTGTTGCCGGACCAGCGACCACCATCGCCACGACCAGTGAAATGAGCGCCCCCGGGCTCCGCAACGTCAAACGCCTGTCGCCGGAATGCCGGTGCGTTCCACCTTGCGCGGCGCGGTAATGTCCTTCCAGGTCGACAGAGCCCGGTTGACCGCCGCGTTCGGCTCGCGGGCGACGAATTCGCCATGGCCGGGCTTGGCCTTGACATCCGCTTCCTCGACCGACAATTCGCCGCGCGAAAAGACGAAGCGCGGCAGGCCGGTCACCTCAAGACCTTCGAAGACGTTGTAGTCGATCACCGATTGCTGCTTCTTCGAGGTGATGGTCTTCTTGGCGCTGGGGTCCCACACCACGATGTCGGCGTCCGCGCCTTCGACGATGGCGCCCTTCCTAGGATACATGTTGAGGATCTTGGCGATGTTGGTCGAAGTCACCGCGACGAACTCGTTCATCGTCAGCCGCCCGGTGTTGACGCCCGTCGTCCACAGCACGGGCAAGCGGTCTTCAAGCCCGCCGGTGCCGTTCGGGATCTTGGTGAAATCGCCGACGCCATTGCGCTTCTGCTTGGTGGTGAAGGCGCAGTGGTCGGTCGCCACCACCTGCAGCGATCCCGCCTGCAGGCCGGCCCACAGCGAATCCTGGTGCAGCTTGTTGCGGAAGGGCGGGCTCATGACGCGGCGCGCCGCATGGTCCCAATCCTTATCGAAATACTCGCTTTCATCCAGCGTCAGATGCTGGATCAGCGGCTCGCCGAAAACCCGCATGCCCTTCTGGCGGGCGCGGCGGATGGCTTCGTGGCTCTGCTCGCAGGACACATGCACGACATAGAGCGGCACGCCGGCCATGTCGGCGATCATGATGGCGCGGTTGGTCGCCTCGCCTTCCACTTCCGGCGGCCGCGAATAGGCGTGTCCCTCGGGGCCATTATTGCCGGCGGCGAGCAGCTTTTGCGACAGCGCCGCAACCACGTCGCCATTCTCGGCATGAACGAGCGGCAGCGCGCCGAGATCGGCGCAGCGCTGGAACGACGCGTACATCTCGTCGTCGTCCACCATCAGCGCGCCCTTGTAGGCCATGAAATGCTTGAACGAGGTAATGCCTCTGTCGACGACGGTGGCCATCTCGTCGAACACCTGCTTGCCCCACCAGGTGATCGCCATGTGGAAGGAGTAGTCGCAGGCAGCCTTCGAGGTCTTGTTGTCCCACATCTGCAACGCTTCCAGCAGCGATTGCTGCGGCGCCGGCAGGCAGAAATCGACCACCATCGTGGTGCCACCGGAAAGGGCCGCACGCGTCCCGGACTCGAAATCGTCGGCCGAATAGGTGCCCATGAACGGCATTTCGAGATGGGTGTGCGGATCGATGCCGCCCGGCATGACGTAACAGCCGCTGGCGTCGAACTCATGGTCGCCATGCAGGTTCGAGCCAATGGCGACGATCTTGCCGTGCTGCATCAGCACATCGGCCTTCCAGGTGCGGTCGGCGGTGACGATGGTGCCGTTTCGGATGACTTTGGTCATTGTCGTGTTCCCTTGTTCTCTTCGCGCTTCTTGTGAGCGTCGTTTTGAATACAGATCTTAGTTCACGCCACGATCCCCGCTGTCTCTACCACCGCATGGAACAGCACGTCGGCGCCGGCGCCGGCCCATTCCTTGGTGATTTCCTCAGCCTCGTTGTGTGACAACCCGTCAACGCAGGGGCACATCACCATGGCAGTCGGCGCAACGCGGTTGATCCAGCAGGCGTCGTGGCCGGCGCCGGAGACGATGTTGCGGTGGGAATAGCCGAGCCGATCGGCGGCGTCGCGGATCGCCTTGACGCAGCCGGCATCGAAGGTGACCGGATCGAAAGCGCCGACCTGCTCGACCTTGTACTGGATGTCGAGCGCCTCACAGATCGTGTCGATGCCTTCGCGTATGCGCCCATCCATCGCGTCCAGCACTTCCTTCTCGGGCGAACGGATGTCGATGGTGAAGACGGTGCGCCCGGCGATGATGTTGCGCGAGTTCGGAAACACCTCCATGTGGCCGACCGCGCCGACGGCGTCGGGCTGGTAGTCCATGGCGATCTCATGCACCAGCTCGACCACGCGCGCCATGCCTAGACCGGCATTACGGCGCTTGGGCATCGGCGTCGAGCCGGTATGCGCCTCCTTGCCGGTCAGCGTTACCTGCAGCCATTTCAGGCCCTGGCCGTGGGTGACGACGCCAATGTCGATGCCTTCGTCCTCGAGGATCGGCCCCTGCTCGATATGCAGTTCGAAGAAGGCGTGGATCTTGCGGTCGCCGACCTTCTCGGTTCCCTTCCAGCCAATGCGCTCCAGCTCCTCGCCGAACTTTTTCCCCTGTTTATCGGTGTGCTGATACACGTCCGCCTGCTCGAGCACACCGGCGAACACGCCGGACGCCATCATCGCCGGGGCAAAGCGCGAGCCTTCCTCATTGGTCCAGTTGGTAACGACGATCGGATGCCTGGTCTGGATGCCGAGATCGTTAAGTGAGCGGATGATCTCCAGCCCGCCGAGCACGCCGAGCACGCCGTCATACTTGCCGCCGGTCGGCTGCGTGTCGAGATGGCTGCCGACATAAACCGGCGGCAGGCTGGGATCAGCACCTTCCCGCCGGGCAAACATGGTGCCCATCTCGTCCAGGCCCATTTCGAGCCCGGCCGCCTCGCACCAGCGCTTGAACAGATGCCGTCCCTCGCCGTCCTCGTCGGTCACGGTCTGGCGATTGTTGCCGCCCGCAATACCGGGGCCGATCTTCGCCATCTCCATGATGGAATCCCACAAACGGTCTGAATTGATTCGCAGATTCTCGCCTGGGGCGGCCATTCAAAGTCCTCTCATTTCATATAACCAACCGGGCGGCGGTTCCCGCCGCCGCCCGACTGGCTGGATAGATTAGTCGATCGCCCTCAGCACTTCTCTGACATGGTCGATCAATTCGTTGATCTGGCCCTTGGTGATGATCAGTGGCGGCGACAGCGCGATGATGTCGCCGGTGGTGCGGATCAGCGCGCCGCGCTCGAACGCCTTTACGAAGGCCGAGAAGGCCCGCTTGGTCGGGCTGCCTGCGATCGGCGCCAGTTCGATCGCGCCGATCAGGCCGATGTTCCTGATGTCGATGACATGCGGCTCGCCCTTCAGCGAATGCAGCGCATCTTCCCAGTACGGCGCCAGTTCCTCGCCGCGGGTGAGCAGGCCCTCTTCCTTGTAGGTGTCGAGCGTGCCGAGTGCCGCGGCGCACGCAATCGGATTGCCCGAATAGGTGTAGCCGTGGAAGAACTCGATCATGTGCTCGGGGCCGGTCATGAAGGCGTCGTGGATTTCCTTCTTCACGAACACCGCGCCCATCGGGATGACGCCGTTGGAGACGCCCTTGGCGGTGGTCATGATGTCGGGCGTGACGCCGAAATAATCCGCAGCGAACGGCGCGCCCAGACGGCCGAAACCGGTGATGACCTCGTCGAAGATCAGCAAAATGCCGTGCTTGGTGCAGATCTCGCGCAGTTTCTGCAGATAGCCCTCCGGCGGCAGGATGACGCCGGTGGAGCCGGCGACCGGTTCGACGATGACGGCCGCGATGGTCGAGGCGTCATGCAGGGCAACGATGCGCTCCAGCTCGTTGGCGAGTTCCGCGCCATATTCCGGCACGCCCTTGGAGAAGGCGTTCTTTTCCGGCAGATGCGTGTGCGGCATGTGGTCGACGCCGCCGAGCAGCGTGCCGAACATCTTGCGGTTGGTGACGATGCCGCCGACCGAGATGCCGCCGAAATTGACGCCGTGATAGCCGCGTTCGCGGCCGATCAGGCGGGTGCGCGCGCCCTCGCCCTTCACACGGTGATAGGCGATCGCCATCTTCAGCGCCGTTTCGACCGATTCCGAACCGGAATTGGTGAAGAAGACATGGTCCATGCCCTTGGGCGCGAGATCGACCAGGCGGTTGGCCAGCTCGAACACGATCGGGTGTCCCATCTGGAAGGCCGGCGCATAGTCGAGTTCGGCCGCCTGATGCTGGATCGCCTCGGTGATCTTGGGACGGCAATGGCCGGCATTGACGCACCAGAGGCCGGCGGTGCCATCGAGCACCTTGCGGCCGTCGCTGGTGGTGTAGTGCATGTCCTTGGCGGACACGAACATGCGTGGCGCCTGTTTGAACTGCCGGTTCGCCGTGAACGGCATCCAGAATGCGCTGAGATCGTTCGGCGTGACTTTCAGCCGGTTGAACATGACCAAGACTTCCCCTTGTAACCTGTTTCGGTGCGGCTAACGCTTGGTCTTTCCAAAGCTTGGTCTTTGCTGCGTTTTCATGCTACGCAAATTTTTGACCGATTGGACAAACGTTAGCACCGCCCTGTCGGCGGTCAAGGGATTACTAGCGGAAATGCGGCCTGCGAAGTGCGCTCCACGGGTAAGAGAAAAACTGGTCCAGAGAATTGGTCCAGATGACCCGCTCGGCCAAGGCTTGCAGGGGTGAGCGGCGCCATGGAAGGCTCAGCCCCTCGCCGCACCCGCATCCAGCAGGAAAAGCGCGAACTGATCCTGGAGGCAGCCCTCGAAGTCTTCTCGGCCAACGGCTTTCGCGGCTCGACCATCGACCAGATCGCCGAGGCCGCGGGGATGTCGAAGCCGAACCTGCTCTATTATTTCCGCCGCAAGGAAGACATCCACGAAACGCTGATGGAGCGGCTGCTGGCGACCTGGCTGGCGCCGCTACGTGAACTCGACGACATCGGCGACCCCCTGACCGAGCTCAGGAGCTACATCCGGCGCAAGCTCGAAATGGCGCGTGATTTTCCCAGGGAGAGCCGGCTGTTCGCCAACGAGATCCTGCAAGGCGCGCCGCGCATCATGCCGCTGCTGGCGGGTGAGCTGAAAACGCTGGTCGACGAGAAGGCCAACGTCATCAAGGGCTGGATGCGCGCCGGAAAAATCGCCCGCACCGATCCCTGGCACCTGATCTTTTCGATCTGGGCGACGACGCAGCACTATGCCGATTTCGATGTCCAGGTCCGCGCGGTGCTCGGGCCCGACCGCGGCGGCGACGGCCGCTTCGAGGATGCGGCGCGGTTTCTGGAGCAGTTGTTCATTGATGGGCTGAAGCCGAAGGGCTGACCTTGGGCGTCAGGCGCTGCGGCGCTCCGCCGGCATCGCCTCAAGCAAATTCTGCAGCTTCTCGATCGAATTCTGTTCGGCCAGCGGCGTGTAGACGATCAGCTTCATGTCCGAGCCGTCGTCGATCGACAGGCTCATATGCTCGAACGTCATGGCGCCGGCGCTCGGATGTCGGACATGTTTCACCCCCGACAATCGGCGTGCCACGTCGCGTTGCGGCCACCAGTCGCGAAACTCCGGACTTGAGCGCGTCATAAGCACGATCAGCCGCTCGAAATCCGCACCGCCCACATAGCGGGCGCTTTCCGCCCGGAACGAGGCCAGCACGGTGCGCGCCAATTGCTCCCAGTCAACCAGCAGGCGCCGGTGATGCGGATTGGTGAACACCATGTGGACGATGTTGCGGGCGTCGCCCTCTAGCAGGCCATAATCACCGAACACCGCTACCGCCGCCGGATTCCAGGCCAGCACATCCCAGCGCCGCCCGACGACATAGGCCGGCTGCAGCACCAGGCTCTCCAGCATATGCATCAGCGGGCCATCGACCTTTTCCGGCGCAGCCACGCGGTTCTCCGGTTGCTGGCGGCCTGCCAGGATGAACAGATGCCGCCTTTCGACGGCGTCGAGGCGCAGCGCTTCGCTGAGCGCCGCTAGCACCTCCACCGAGGGTCTGACCTCGCGCCCCTGCTCTAGCCATGTGTACCAGGTGGTGCCGACGCCGGCGATCATCGCCACTTCCTCGCGACGCAAGCCTGGCGTGCGTCTCCGCAGGCCGGTCGCGATGCCGGTGGCGGACGGCGTCAATCTTTCGCGGCGCGAGCGCAGGAAGGCGCCAAGCTCGCGCCGGCGGCTGTCTTCAGCGGAGTGCGTGGGGGCATCCATGAGAGCTATTATAGCAGTATTGATACCAGGATAAAGTTTGAACTGTTTGGGCTGAGTCAGGCGCCCCATCTTCCATCCAGAGAGATGGAGGCTCTGAATATGGATCTGAAAGACAAGACAATCCTCATCACCGGTTCGACCGACGGCGTCGGCCGTGTCGTCGCGCAAAGGCTGGGCGCCGGCGGCGCGCGCGTGCTGGTGCATGGCCGTGACGCGGCTCGCGGCAAGGCAACCGTCGCAGAAATCGAATCCGCCGGCGGCAAGGCCGAGTTCCTCGCCGCCAACCTCGCCTCGCTAGCCGAGGTCCGCCGCCTTGCCGAGGCCGTACGCGCAAAAACCGACCGGCTCGACATCCTCATCAACAATGCCGGCATCGGCACGGCCGGCGCCAAGCGACAGCTCAGCGCCGACGGCTTCGAACTGCGCTTTGCGGTCAACTATCTCCCCGGTTTCCTGCTGACCTCGGAACTGCTGCCGCTGCTCAAGGCGAGTTCGCCGGCGCGCATCATCAACGTCGCTTCGGCCGGCCAGCAGGCGATCGATTTCGGCGATGTCATGCTGACACGTTCCTATGACGGCGTGCGCGCCTATTGCCAGAGCAAGCTGGCGCAGATCCTGTTCACCATCGACCTGGCCGGAGAGTTGAAAGGCAGCGGCGTCACCGTCAACGCTCTGCATCCAGCGAGCTACATGAACACCACCATGGTCCGCCAAGCCGGCGTGACGCCATGGAGCTCGGTCGAGACCGGCGCCGACGCCATTCTCAACCTCGCGACATCGCCCGCCCTGGAGGGCCGCAGTGGCCTCTATTTCGATGGCCTAAAGGAATCCCGCGCCGAAGCACAAGCCTATGACGCCAAGGCCAGACAGCAATTGCGAACCCTGAGCCTCGACTTCGTCGGCCAAGTCTCCGCAAAATCGAAGGAACAGCATTCATGACCGGCAAGATCGAACACACGGTCGTCATCGGCGGCTCATCCGGCATCGGCCTCGCAACGGCGCGAAAACTGCTGGGCCCAGGCATGAAGGTGACCATCACCGGACGAAGCCAGGACAAGCTCACCAGCGCCTGGAAGAGCCTCGGCGGCGCCGCCGAAAAAGCTGCCTTCGATGCTTCGAAGCCGGATGAAGTCCGCCATTTCTTTGGGGAACTCGGACCGTTCGATCACCTCGTGCTGGCTGCCAGCGGCGGCAAGGGACTTGGGCCGTTCGAAACCCTCGATCTCTCAGACATCGCCGGCGGCGTCGACGAGAAAGTCAGGCCGCAGCTGTCCTGCCTGCAGGCTGCCTTGCCGACGCTCAACAGATCGGGATCGGTCACTTTCATCTCGGCGGTGTCGGCACAATTGTCGGCGCCCGGCGTGGCTGGCATTGCCGCCGTCAACGGCATGCTGTTGACGGTGGTGCCGATCCTGGCGGTCGAACTGAAGCCGCTGCGCGTCAATGTCGTGGCGCCCGGCGTCATCGACACGCCGTGGTGGGATTTCCTGGCCGAAGACCAGCGGCAGGCGGTGTTCAGCGAATATGCCGGCAAAACCCCGGTGGGCAGGATCGGCCGCGCCGAAGACGTCGCCGGCGCAATCGCCTTTCTAGTCTCCAACGGCTTCATGACCGGCCAGGTGCTGACCTGCGACGGCGGCCTGCGCTACGCGGCGTGACCTTACAGCGACTGCGCGATCAGCGTGAGAAGGCCTCCGGCCAGTGCGACGTTGCCTACGAAACCGTTGATGCGCGACGCCCGGTCCGGGCCCTGATGGTCCCAGAAATTGTGGAACATCGGCGTGGCGACGATGAGAAACAGCAGCAGCACGGCGCAGGCGGTCGCAGTCCACAGGCCGGCCATCAACAGCGCGCCGGCAATGGTCTGCAGGACGATGCCGGCCCACAACGCCAATCTCGCCTGCGGCACGCCGCGCGCGGTCATCAGCCCGGTCAGGAAGGTCTCGTTCTGAACATTGCGCAGGCCGGCGCAAACGAAGGCGCCGCCGAGCAACAGGCGGCCGAGAAACAAAAAGGTCGAAGGCAAATCGACAGGCATGAAATCTTCCCCGTACTTAAGCATGAAACAGGTGGAGCGCCGCCCTTTCCACGGCGCTCCATGACTAACCGGACGGTCAGGCTGCTTTGGCAGCCGGCATCGGGTGAATGGCGTGGAACGGGATGCAGAGCCGGTTCCAGGTGTTGATCATGCCGATCGCGACCGACAGCTTGACCAGTTCCTCTTCCGAGAAGTGCTCTAGCGTGCGGGCATAGAGTTCGTCCGAAACGCCATTGTTGGCGATCAGGGTCGTTGCCTCGGTCCAAGCAAGCGCCGCGCGTTCGCGCTCGGAAAACAGCGGCGATTCCTTCCAGGCCGAAACCAGATAGAGCCGTGTCTCGGTTTCGCCATCGCGCCTCGCCTCGCGGCTATGCATCTCGACGCAGTAGGAGCAGCCATTGATCTGCGAGGCGCGGAGCTTGATCAAATGCAGCAGGCTCACTTCAAGCCCGCATTCGTCGACCGCCTTGTTGAGCGCCGACACGGCTTTCATGATCTCAGGCGCCTTGGCGAAGAATTGCAGTCTCTGTTTCATCGTCTTTCCTTTCACATCTGTTTGCGGGGGATTAAATCTGTTTGGTCGAAGCGGGTTTCTGCGGCCGCTGATGGCGCGCCACAAAGGCACAGCTGGCGGCAAACGATCGCGGATCGCCTTCGGCCTTGTAGTCAGCCACGATGTCGGACAACCGGGTTTCCGCGAGAGCGGCACGATAGGCACGCTCGGCTTTCAGCATCGCGGCATTGATGCCGCACGGCTTCACATAGGCCGAAGCATCGATCTTGACCGGGCCGCGCTGGCGGATCTCGCCGCAGCGGAAGGCCGGCTCGCGACCCTCGACCGCAAGCACGATATCGAGCAGCGTGATGCGCTCGGCCGGACGCGCCAGCCGGTAGCCGCCCGCCGGTCCCGGCACCGATTCCAGGATGCGCGCAGCAGTCAGCTGGTTCAGATGTTTCAGCAGATAGCTCGGCGACAGGCCGAAGGACTCTGCCAAAGCAGCACCCGGTATCGTGCTGTTGCCCTCCACGCTGGCCAGTGTGGCCGCGCAATGGATGGCCGCTTCTACACCCTCGCCCAGTTTCACGATGTTGCGCTCCTATTCATGGATATCTTTTATCCTAGATAGATTTTATCTGCAATAGTAAAATGAAAAACGGCGCTCGAAAGCGCCGCTTTTTTCTTCGACCCGTTCCTTACTCTGCGGCCACCTTGGCCATCGGGTTGTTCGGGTGCGTCGTCCAGTTGGCATAGATCGGCGACACCGGCTTGCCGGTGCGCTGGTCCATGACGCCGGCGGCCAGCGGCTCCATGGTGATGCAGTTCTCGACCGGGCAGACATTGACGCACAGATTGCAGCCGACGCATTCGGCCTCGATCACCTCGAAATGCCTGACGCCGTCGACCATGTTGGTGATTGCCTGGTGCGAAGTGTCCTCGCAGGCGATGTGGCAGCGGCCGCATTTGATGCAGGCGTCCTGGTCGATATGCGCCTTGGCGATGTAATTGAGGTTGAGATACTGCCAGTCGGTGACGTTGGGCGTGGCGCGGCCGACAATGTCGTTGAGCGAGGCGTGGCCTTTCTCGTCCATCCAGTTTTCGAGACCGGCGATCATCTCCTGCACGATCTTGAAGCCGTAAGTCATCGCCGCCGTGCACACCTGCACATTGCCGGCGCCGAGCGCCATGAATTCAGCCGCATCGCGCCAGGTGGTGATGCCGCCAATGCCGGAGATCGGCAGGCCGCGCGTTTCCGGATCGCGGGCGATCTCGGCCACCATGTTCATGGCGATCGGCTTCACCGCCGGGCCGCAATAGCCGCCATGCGAGCCCTTGCCGTCGATGGTCGGCTGCGGCGCGAAACTGTCGAGGTCGACGCCGGTGATCGAGTTGATGGTGTTGATCAGCGACACCGCGTCGGTTCCGCCGGAGAGTGCGGCGCGCGCCGGCTTGCGCACATCGGTGATGTTCGGCGTCAGCTTGGTGATGACAGGCATGCGGGTGTTGGCCTTGCACCAGCGCACTACCATTTCGATGTATTCAGGCACCTGGCCGACAGCCGCGCCCATGCCGCGTTCCGACATGCCGTGCGGGCAGCCGAAATTGAGCTCGATGCCGTCGGCTTCGGTCTCCTCGACCACCGGCAGGATCGCCTTCCAGCTTTCCTCGACGCATGGCACCATCAGTGAGACGACGATGGCGCGGTCGGGCCAGTCCTTCTTGACCTGTTTGATCTCGCGCAGATTGACCTGCAAATCGCGGTCGGTGATCAGCTCGATATTGTTGAGGCCGAGCAGGCGCCGGTCGGCCCCCCAAATCGCGCCATAACGCGGGCCGTTGACGTTGACCACCGGCGGACCTTCTTCGCCCAGCGTCTTCCACACGACGCCGCCCCAGCCCGCCTTGAAGGCGCGGATGACATTGTAGGCCTTGTCGGTCGGCGGCGCCGAAGCCAGCCAGAACGGATTGGGCGATTTGATGCCGACGAAATTGTTGCGAATGTCTGCCATGGGTCTTTCTCCTCTGGCCGTGGCGGGCTTACCGCCACCTTAAAGCGTTGCCTATCGGATCATTCCTCGCATCGAAGAAAAACCGATGGCGGTTCACCTTCGACCGTTACCGTGATCTGGTCCGGATCGCCCTTGCGCGCTTCCAGCCCGACCATTTTTTCATCCATGCGCACGGTCTCGTCCCCGTTGAGATAGACGCTGGCGCATGAAATCCTTGTCTCAACATGATCGCCGCTTGGCGGCCCGGATGTCCATTGGCAGATCGTGTGCTCGCTGAAGCCGACACCGGATGCCTCGACGGACATCCGCTCTTCACCCTTCGCGTCACACCATTGCGTATAGAGCCAATAGTCCGGTGAAGCCGCCGGCATTGCCGCGGTGCCGATGACGGCAGCGAGGATCGGCGCGATCATCGCAGTGCCCGGTTGATCAAGCGGGTCGGCTTTACCGAGGCCAACCAGAACGGATTGGGCGATTTGATGCCGACGAAATTGTTGCGGATGTCGGTCATAACTCTCTCCGCTAGCTACAGATCACAACAAGAGTCATCTGAACTGCTACAGGCTCACTCGAAACGTTTCGGACGACGACCTGCCACACATGGTCGCTAAACGGATAACTTGCCGATACAACCAACGCAGTAGGGTTGGCCGGCGGGATATCAAGCGCGTAACCTCCAGAGATGAGCTCCTCGTTCCCGCACCCAAGCATAGGAGAGAACGCCTCCCCTGCGCGAACGTCCGGTTGATCAAAATATCTGGTCACACGATGAGCCGCCGAGGCGTTGGCAGAAAACAGCAACAGGCTCGTGCTTAAAGCTCCAACGAACTTGACGACGTTAGGCATTCCAGCTTCCTCCAGCCAGTGCCCGGTTGATGCTCTCCGCCGCGTCGCGGCCTTGCGCGACGGCCGAGACCGTCAAATCGTCGCCGCCGAAAATGCAGTCGCCGCCGGCCCAGACATTGGCGAGCGAGGTGCGGCCTTCCGCGTCGACCTTGATGCGGCCGGCTTCGAGTTCGATCGCAGCACCGCTGCCGTTAAGTGCCGCCGGCACAAAGCTCTGGCCGATCGCCTTGAACACCTGGTCGGCGGTAAGCGTCAGCGTCTCGCCCGTGCCGGCAAGCCTGTCCCCGTTCATGGCGGTGTATTCGAGCTCGATGCCCGACACTTTGCCAGCCTCGGCGATGACCCGCTTCGGCTGCAGCCAGTGGCGGATGGTGACGCCGTTGGCGGCTGCCAGATCCTGCTCGAACTCGGAAGCGTTCATGTGTTCCTGGCCGCGCCGGTAGCAGATCGTCACCTCCTCGGCGCCGAGCAGCTTCGACTGCACCGCGGCGTCGATCGCCGTCATGCCGCCGCCGATGACGACGACGCGCCGGCCGACCGGCAGGCTCGCGAGATCGCTGGCCTGGCGTAGCTCGGCGATGAACTCGACCGCATTCACGACGCCATCGGCCTCCTCGCCATCTGCGCGCAGCGCGTTGACGCCGCCAAGTCCCATGCCAAGAAACACCGCATCGTAATTCCGGATCAGATCCGACAGCTGGTAGTCGCGGCCGAGCGCCCTGCCGTTCTGGATATCGATGCCGCCGATCCCCGTGACATAGTCGACCTCGGCCTGGGCGAAATTGTCGATGCTCTTGTAGGCGGCGATGCCGTATTCGTTGAGGCCGCCGGCCTTCGGGCGGGCTTCCAGTATGGTCACCTCGTGGCCATGGCGGGCGAGCCGGTGCGCCGCGGCTAGGCCGGCCGGACCGGCGCCGACCACGGCGACCGACTTGCCGGTCGATTCAGCGCGCGAATAAAACTGCTTGTGCTCGGCCATGGCGACATCGGTAGCGTAGCGCTGCAGGCGGCCGATCTGCACCGGCTTGCCTTCCGCCACCTCGCGCACGCAGACCTCTTCGCACAGCGTCTCGGTCGGGCAGACGCGGGCGCACATGCCACCCAATATGTTCTGGTCGAAAATCGTCTTGGCCGAACCGATCGGGTTGCCGGTCGATATCTGGCGGATGAACAGGGGAATGTCGATCGAGGTCGGGCACGCATTCATGCACGGCGCATCGTAACAGAAATAGCAGCGGTCTGATTCGACCAGCGCCTCGTGGTGATCGAGCGGCGGATGCAGGTCGGAAAAATTCTCGGCGTACTGGTCGGCGGCAAGCCGGCCGCCGGCAATGCCGTCCTTGAACTGGCCTTCTGGCATCGTCAGTTCCCCATGTTTTCGTTTTGGGAAAGGCTAGCACGTTTTATTTTTTTATCAATTGGTCAATTTTCGACCCAAGCCGCTGAAAAGACTAGCTGATAATATGATTTAGTTGCTCATGTTAGAGTGACGGTTGCGTCCTCAAAGAGGGGAGCGCGACAAGCTCCAAGTCGCGGCAAGCTGTTCCAGGCCAGCGCGAAATGATAGGGCGCTTGAGCACGATGCGCGGCTTTCATTCAACGGAGAAGACGATGACCGATGATAGGGAGACGGCTCACCGGTGGGAGCCCGTGGGAGATTTACCTCTGGCTGCCTGTCAGGTGTGGCGTCTAAAATCCGACAATAACTTTGAGCTGACCGTCGAAGGCGACTTCGGGACATCGGAACGAACTCTCAAGATCGATTTTCAAGGGGTAGTAGCCCTGGCTGCCCATGATGACATGCTGGGACTGACCAAAATCCGTGCGGACACCTCGATCCCATTGATTGGATCTGGCAGGCAAGCCTCCTACAGGTGGCCGATCCTGCGAGTGGAGAACTCGCATTGGTTGCGATCGACACTTGGCCCGACAGTAGACTGTACGCATTTTCTGCTGCTCAGTCTCGAATGCACGGTTGAGGTCATTGCTCGTGAAGCCACTCCTTCTTGGATCTGATCACCCGAGGAGCGAAACGCCTTGAAACCGCATACGCTCCGGCACAGGCCAAGATTGGTGGCTGTTCGCTACGAAGGTGCCAGCTGTAGGCTGGCATCTGAGGGGCCGCCATGAATCGACCTGATCTCGTCGGCAACCAGTTGCTGCAGCCGCCACAGATTGCGGTCGCGGATGCCGAATTCCTCGAGGTGGCTGACGGTGTTGTAGAGATATTCCGCACCCGAGCCGACATGGCCGCAGGCCCGCGCCAACACCCGCGCCACCCGATCTAGCGGCTGCCCAAGCGAGGTTCCCCTGCCCGTCACCCCGACCCAGAAGCCGAGCGCCCGTATCCGGCCCTGCTCCGTGCGCACGGGAACCCACCGGACCGAGCTGACACTCTCATGGTCGTCGATCTCGCGCCGCAACAATCTTTCGATCTGCTGCGGCTTGTCGCCGTCGGGCAGGCGGTAGATGACGCCGTCGCATCGGCCGCCGCGTTCGAGCGCCATCATCAGCCCCGGCTGCGCGACGCTGCCGCGCCAGCGCACCATGTCGAGGCAGAAGGAGCGATGCCAGCCAAACGCAGTGGCGCGCTGGCGTTCGACGGGCTCGAAAGCCGGCTTCCAGATCAGCGAGCCATAGGCGAACACCCATAACGGCCCCGCATCGGCTTCGTCGGAGAGCCGTAAGGCAAGCGTGCGAAAATCCTCATCGTTCAGCTGCGTCCAACTGCAGTCGGGTCCGGGATCGACCTCTTCGCGATGACACAGTGACACAAGCTCAGGCGTGAGCGACATAAGGCGCATGAAACGACTACCCCTCGTTTGCCCAAGGAAAGTCGAAAACCGCCGCACGTGCAAGGCGTCGGTGGGGCGAAGTGCGGAACGATGTGTCAACGCAGCCGTTGAATTTTCTCCGGTTCGCTGTCGGATTCGCGTCGCTGAAAACGTCCTTTGATGGATCGGACGACGATCTATGCATAGGTGAGGAGACCGAGAATGCCGAGATCCCCAATGCCCTTCTTCTGGTACGAGTTGATGACCAGCGACCTCGATGCGGCGCAAGCGTTCTACACCAGCGTGGTCGGCTGGCGGGCCGAGCCCTTCGACAAGGCGCCCGGCATGCCGCGCTATATCGTGGTGAACTCCGCCGAGCGTGGCGTCGGCGGGCTGATGACCCTGCCCGAGGAAGCAGCCAGGACGGGTCTGAAGCCGGCCTGGTTCGGCTATATCCACACCAGCGATACCGATGCCTCGACCGAGGCACTGAAAGCCGCCGGCGGGGCTGTTCACCGCGAACCCGACGACATTCCCGGCGTCGGCCGCTTCTCCGTCGTCGCCGACCCGCAAGGCGCCGCCTTCATGTTCCTGCAGCCCAGTGGGCCCGACCAGCCCGTCCTTCCGGCAACGACGCCGGGCCATGTCGGCTGGCACGAGCTTTATGCGGCCGACCGCCAGAAGGCCTTCGATTTCTACTCAAGCCAGTTCGGCTGGACCGATGCCGGTAGCATGGACGTCGGCGAGATGGGCATCTATCAGACCTTCTCGGCCGGCCCTGAATCCGGCGGCGGCATCATGAACAAGCCGCAACCGCTGCCGGTGCCGGTCTGGCTGTTCTACTTCAATGTCGGCGCCATCGACGCAGCCGCCAAACGCGTCACCGACAATGGCGGCAAGATCGTCATGGGTCCGATGCCGGTTCAGACCGGCCAATGGATTGCCCAGTTCACCGATCCGCAAGGCGCCTATTTCGCGCTGATCGCGCCGGGCCGCTGACCCCCTCCGGTACTCGCCTGCACGGAAACTGCTCTCATCGCACTGCCGGTGCGATGAGAGGCGCGTCCGGGCGCGGTCACTCCGGCGCCAGCACCGCGACTTTGAGGTTCTCTTTCCTGGCGCCGCTGAGCTGGATCGTGGCTGCGCCAGGCGTCAGCTTGAAGCGCACGCTCTTGCGGATGCCGGGGCAGGTCTTCACGCCGCTGAAACCCGCTGATTTCACGGCTTGGCCATCCTGAATGACGTCGACCCAGGCCTCCTCGGACAGGCTGATCTGGAGCTCTCCTTCCGCTGGCACGGCCACGTTTGCCGTCGCGCCGAACGTGCCGGCTGCCGGCGCGCGTTGCGGTGAGACCGTGAAGCTGACCGCATCGACGGGCTCCAGCGCCATATCCGCGGCTTCGCCGAAAGCAAGAGAGGCACCGGACTGCGCGGCGGGCGCTGCCGGAAACAGTTCCTGCTCGCGTGTCACCGGCCATTTGAAGGCATCGCAGCCAGCATCAGCGGCCATGGCGAAACTGGTGCTTGCGAGGATTGCGAACAGGCTGATGGCGGCTTTTTTCATGGCGAAGGAACCCGTCTGGTTTGGAGTGTCTACTCGCAGATATACAACCTTAACGAGATCTATGCAACCATAACGAGAGCAAATTTCGAAGTCAGACTGGAAATAATTGCAATCACCGATTGTTGATGACAGGCCATGGGAAGTGAATGGTCCAGCGCCGGGTGATGATTTATGGCCGGGCCACATGGTTGGAAAAATGGAGTTTAGATGAAGCTTTTTGACGGTCTCGCCAGATTTCAGCCGCAGGCACTCGGCGTCCTGCGCATCATGACGGCCCTGCAGTTCCTCGAGCATGGCTCGCAGAAACTGTTCAATTTTCCGGTCAGCGCCGAGCCTCACGCTCTTAGCGGCCTGACGGCGACGGCAGGCATCCTGGAGTTCGCCGGTGGCATCCTGCTGGCGCTCGGTCTGTTCACCCGCCCGGTCGCGTTCCTTCTGGCCGGCGAGATGGCCATCGCCTATTTCATGGCGCACTATCCGCGCGACTTCTTCCCGGTCAACAACGGCGGCGATGCGGCGATCTCCTTCTGCTTCATCTTCCTCTATCTGGTGTTTGCCGGCGCCGGCGCTTTCGCGCTCGACAACCGCCGCAGCACCTGACGCGCCTAATGCATGTCGCCCAAAAGTGCGCAGCGGTTTTGGGATAACGACTTGCACCAAGAATCTGAAGCGCCTCGGCGAAGCCGAAGCGCTTCAGGCGCGCATTCGCTCGAAGTTCGCGTCAAAGAGCGGCGCTGCCTGAACGCGCGCCGCGTGGCGCTTGCCCAAAAGTTCGATTTCGAAGCCGTCGCTCTTGTCTGCGATCTCCTTCGGCACATAGCCGATGGCGACGGATTTCTTCGAGTGATGCGCATAGCCGCCCGACGTTACCCAGCCGCGCACCGCGCCATCGTACCAGATCGGCTCGTCGCCGATGACATCGGCATCGTCGGCATCGAGGATAAATGTGCGCAGCCTGAGCTTGCCGCCCTGCTTGCGCTCGGCAAGAGCGCCGGTTTTACCGATGAAATCGGCATCCTTGCCATAGGCGACGAAACGGTCGAGCCCGGCCTCCAGCGGCCCGTAGATCGGCCGGTATTCGCGCGCCCATGAGCCGTAGTTTTTCTCCAGCCGCAGCGCATTGAGCGCGCGCGAGCCGAACAGGCCGAGGCCGAATTCCGCGCCTGCCGCCATCAACGCCTGGAAGGCAGCGCGCTGATATTCCGGCGCCACCCAGATCTCGTAGCCGAGATCGCCGGTGTAGCTGACGCGGCCGACCAGGCACGGCGCCATGCCGATGTCCATTTTCGCGACGGCCATGAAGGGGAATGCTGTGTTGGCGACATCCGCGCGGCTGACCTTTGCCAGCACCTCCCTCGCCTTGGGTCCGGCGATCGCCAGACCGGTCAGTTTCTGCCCCAGCGCCTCCATGCGCACTGAGCTATCCGCAGGTAAATGCGCCTCGAACCAGCGCATATGATACTGCTCGGCGATACCGGAGCCGGCGATGAACCACTCGGTCCCGTTGGAATTGGGGGCACCGATATTGGCCAGCGTGAAATCGCCGATGAGCTTGCCGTCATCCTTCAGCATCGGCGCCAACGTCATGCGGCCTGGCTTGGGCAACTTGCAGGCAAAGATCCGGTCGAGCCAAGCGGCCGCCCCTTCTCCCGTCACCTTGTATTTGGCGAAGTTCGAAATCTCCGCCAGGCCGACGCTTTCACGAACCGTCGCGACCTCATTGGCGACATGGGAAAAATCGCTGGAACGCCGCCACGAGAATTCGTCCCTGACACCCTCGGGCGCATACCACAGCGGCACTTCCAGCCCATAGGACACACCCCATTGCGCACCCTTGGCCGACAGCAAATCGTAGATCGGCGTCGTCTTCAGCTGCCGCCCGGCAGGCAGCTCCTCATTGGGGAAGCGGATCGAGAAGCGGCGCGAATAATTCTCGCGCACCTTGGCGTTGGTGTAGGCCATCGTCGCCCAGTCGCCATAGCGCGCGACATCCATGGCCCAGATGTCGGCGCCGGGATCGCCCTCGATCATCCAGTTGGACAGCGCCAGGCCGACGCCGCCGCCTTGTGAAAAGCCCGCCATGACCCCGCAGGCGACCCAGAAGCCCGGGAGGCCGCGCACCGGCCCGACCAGCGGATTGCCGTCCGGCGCGAAGGTGAAGGGCCCGTTGATGATCTGCTTGATGCCTGTCCTCTCGAAGGCCGGGAAATGCCGGAAGCCGACTTCGAGCGACGGCGCGATGCGGTCGATATCCGGCTCCAGCAGTTCATGGCCGAAATTCCACGGTGTCTGGAATTCGGACCACACCTTGTTGGCCTTCTCATACGTGCCCATCAGCATGCCGCCGCGCTCCTGGCGCAGATAAAGCTCGCCATCGAAATCGACGGCGTGGATGATCTCGGTGCCGGTCTTGGCGTTCCACGCCGCAACCTCGGGCATATCCTCGGTGATCAGGTACATGTGCTCCATGGCCAGCACCGGCAGTTCCAGCCCGACCATGCGGCCGACCTCGCGCGCCCATAACCCGCCGGCATTGACGACATGCTCGGCCACCACTTCGCCCTTGTTGGTGATGACCCGCCACATCCCGTCGGGCCGGCGCACAATGTCTTCCACCTTGGTGAAGCGCTCGACCTCGGCGCCAAGCTTGCGCGCGGCCTTGGCGTAGGCATGCGTCACGCCGGAGGGATCGAGATGGCCGTCTTCCTTGTTGCGAACGGCGCCGACGAACTGCTTGGGATCAATCAGCGGCATCAGCTCGGCCGCTTCATTGGCCGATATTTCTTCAAGGTCGATGCCGAGGTAACGCCCTTTGGCGACGACGCCGCGCAGCCATTCGAGCCGCGCCTCGGTTGCCGCCAGAAGCACGCCGCCGGTCAGATGTACGCCGGTCGCCTGTCCCGACAGCTCCTCGATCTCCTTGTAGAGCGAGATCGTGTATTTCTGCAGCTTGGCGACGTTGGGGTCGCCATTGATCGTGTGCATGCCGCCGGCCGCATGCCAGGTCGAGCCCGAGGTCAGCTCGTCGCGCTCCAGCAGCACGACATCGGTCCAGCCATGACGCGCCAGATGGAACAGCACGGAGCACCCGACGACGCCACCGCCAATGACCACGACCTTTGCATGCGATTTCATGAGTTTTGCTCTGTTATCAATGAGTTGAGGAGATAAGGTGAATCAGAAAGGCAGCGCCGCGCGCCGATGTTGAAAAAGTCACGGCTCGCCCTGCCCGATCGCTTCCTTGCGCCTGGCCACATACGCCTCCAGCGCCTCGCGCACGGCGATATCCATCACCGGCTCGACATAGTCTTCCAGCGCCTTCTTCCACAGCCGGGTCGCGCGCGCCGTGGTGTCGAGGCCGCCGGCTTCCTGCCAGGCCTCGTAATTCTGCCAATTGGACAGCATCGGCTGGTAGAAGGCGGTGGCATAGCGTTCCAGCGTGTGCGGTTCGCCGAAGAAATGGCCGCCGGTCGGCACCGCGCCCAGCGCCTCGACAGCAAGCTCCGCCTCGTCGACGACGATCGGGCGCAGGAATTCCATCATGTGCTGGATCATCTCGACATCGATGATGAGCTTTTCGAACGATGCCGTCAGCCCGCCTTCCTGCCAGCCGGCGGCATGATAGACGAGGTTGCCGTGGCCAAGCACAGCGCCCCACAGCGCCATCAGCGTCTCGTAGGCGCCTTGCGCGTCCGCCGCATTCGATGCCGACCCCGGTGTCGTGCGGTAGGGCAGATTGTAGCGCCGCGCCAATTGCCCCGAGGCGATGTTGGCCTTGGTGTTCTCCGGCGTTCCGAAGGCCGGCGCGCCCGACTTCATGTCGACGTTGGAGGTGAAGGCGCCGTACATCACTGGCGCGCCGGGGCGCACCAGTTGCGTCAGCACCACGCCGAACAGCGCCTCGGCATTCTGCTGCGCCAGGGCGCCGGCGAGCGTCACCGGGCTCATCGCGCCCATCAGCGTGAACGGCGTCACCGCCACCGACTGGCCGAACTCAGCCATGGTCATCAGCCCTTCGGCCATCATCTCGTCGAAACGCCGCGGCGAGTTGACCGAGATGATGGTGGCAATGCCGGGATCATCGCGCATCTCGTCCAGCGTCAGCCCGCGCGCGATTGCCATCATCTCGATGCCGTCCAGCGCCCGGCCTCGTCCGATCGCCGAGACATGGAACGATTTGTCGGTCAGCGTCAGATTGGTGAAATAGGTATCCATGTGCCTGGTGTTGGCCGGCAGTTCCACCGGCGCGCAGACCTGGTTGCCGAGCATGTGGATGCAGTTGAAATGCTGCGCCAGCCGGGTCAGATCGGCATAGTCGTGCAAGTTTCCGGCGCGCCGGCCGCGCTCCATGTCGTGCACATTGGGCGGCCCGGCGACGAGGGTGAAATTGATCGTGTTGCCGCCGAGATGAATGGTGTTGGCGCGATTGCGCGGCGTCAGCCGATAGCTGGACTGCGTGGTCTTCAGCGCCTCGGCGACAAGGCCCCGGTCGATGCGGACGTTCGCCGTTGCATGGTCGACCTTTGCGCCCGCCTTCTCGAACAGCGCCAGCGCCCGCTGAGACATCACCTCGATGCCGAAATTTTCCAGAATATGCATCGACGCCTGGTGGATCGTTTCGACCTGGTCGACTGAGAGCATCGCCATCGGCGGATAGGGATTGGTCACCCGCCGCAGTGGAAGTTGCGGGATGGCGGCAGGCCCCCGGTTGCTGGTTCGCTCCGCGCCGCGCTTTCGTCTTGGTTCATTCATGCCTGGCATCAGAGCGCCGGCATCCGGATATCGCTGTCAGAAATCCGCCCTTCGCGGGCGTGATTTTAGCCAAGGCGGCATTTTTGAATTCGTATGGAGACAGAGGCGACGCAAAAGGTCGGAATAATGATACAGGTCCCACTCAGCGGAGCCGGGCCGGCAAGCCGTTAAGAAACGCCGCAAGATTCCCTTTATGATTTCAGCCTATCCGTCTTCCATGCGTAGTTCGAATTTGAGTAAAATTGTAGCGGTTGGCGTGCTGCTGGCTTTGCCGGCCTGCGCGACGCCGCCCAACCATATCAACAATGTCTGCGCCGTCTTCGACCAGAACGACGGCTGGTTCGACAACTGGCAGTCGGCCGCCGAGCGCGCCTCGCAGAAATACGGGGTCCCCGTCCCCGTGCTGATGGCGACGGTGCGCAAGGAATCCGGTTTCAAGAGCAATGCCAGGCCGCCGCGTACCAAACTGCTCGGCTTCATTCCGTGGAAACATGTCTCGTCAGCCACTGGTTTCTCGCAGGCGCTCGACGGCACCTGGTCGCAATATCAGAGCGAAACCGGCAGTTGGGCGGCGAGGCGGACCAAGTTTGCCGATGCCGTCGATTTCGTCGGCTGGTATCATTCCAAGACATCAGACACGTTCGGCGTCGCCCGCAACGACACCTACAATCTCTACCTCGCCTACTATCTCGGCTGGACCGCCTACGGCCGTGGCAACCGTGGTGACGCCGGCGTGCAGGGCTATGCCAGGGCGACCGAAAAGATGGCCCGCGACTATGCCGAACAGCTGCAGCAATGCGGCAGCTGACGTTGCCAAGCGGTCTTGCAGCCACGCAGTTTGCGATCGAAGCGGAACTCAGCCATTCATTCGCTTGGGATCAGGTGGAGGATCGACCTCCCTCCCTTTACCGCTGCCGTCGACAGCTTTCGGTCAAACGTCGCCAATTGGCCGTCACGCGCCTTGGCGAGTCCCAACAGATAGCTATCCGTTACCTGTGCCGGGGTGAGGATCCTAGCTGCATCGATGTCGTTGGAACCGACAAGGCTGATCTCGTCAGGCCAGAACTGATGTCCTGAAAGGGCATGCAGCTTGCCGACAATCTGCGCCACCACGGCGGGAGAACCCGGAGAATTGGGGTATTTCGGGTTGCTTACAATCCTGATGACGCCATTCTCGGTAATGGGACATGTTGCCCATGATAAATGCCCGGTGGATTGGAACCACCGATGGGCATCTTCATGCGCGACGTGAGCTGGATCGATCAACGCAATCAACACATTGACGTCGAGCAGGAAGGTCACGCCAATTCGTCGCGAAGCGCATTGACCATTTCGAGATCGACCATCGGGCCGTCGGGCCGCGATGCAAGCAAGGGGATGCCGTTGCGTTCACCGCCGGTCGGTGGCCTGCGCAGTGAGCGGCGAGCCAGATCGGAAATGACATCGCCAACGCTGCGATCCTGCTGTCGCGCCATGGCCTTGGCGGCAAGGAGGACATCGTCATCGATTGCAAGTGTGGTTCTCACAATATGCTCCCTATCGCGCATCAAACATCACGCATCACATAAAGCAATGGACAGCAATATTCAAGCGAACGTAGCTGTCGTTCCTTGAGCTATGGCGACGCTGCGGCAATGCGCCAACGAGCGGCATTGCCTCTATGGCTGGTCAGCTCGGCTTCTTGCCATGCGGGCGCTTCGGCGGTTCGCCGGCGAAACCGGGCCCGATCCCATCCGGTGCGTCTTCCGGCACGCCCTCATGCGCTGCGTGTTCCCTGTCGAACTTGATCACCGGCTCCATCGTCGCCAGCACATCGTCCGACAGCCAGCACAGGCTCATATGGCCATCGCCGAGATGCTTCACCGGCGGCACCTTGGTCTCGCACAGATTGTCCGGCACCAGCCTCTTGTAGCCGCAGCGCGTCTGGAACGGGCAGCCGCTCGGCGGGTTCATTGCGGACGGGATATCGCCTTCAAGCACGATGTGCCGTTTGACCACGCTGGTGTCGGCGATCGGGATAGCCGACAGCAGCGCCTCTGTGTAGGGGTGATAGGGTGGCGCGAAGATCTGGTCGGTCGTGCCCTGCTCGACGATGTAGCCGAGATACATGACGACGACGCGGTCGGCGATGTAGCGCACGACGGACAGATCGTGGCTGATGAACAGCATCGTCGTCTTGTTCTTGCGCTGGATGTCCATCAGCAACTCGGTCACCGCCGCCTGCACCGAGACGTCGAGTGCCGACACCGGCTCGTCGGCCACCACCACCTTGGCATCGCCGGCAAAGGCACGCGCCACGCCGATGCGCTGCTTCTGGCCGCCTGAGAGCTGACGCGGCTTGCGCGTCTCGAAGGCCCGCGGCAGCTTCACCAGGTCGAGCAGCTCCAGCATGCGCTTGCGCCGCTCGGCGACATTGTTGCCGACTTTGAATTTTTCCAGCGTGCGGATGATCTGCGAACCGACGGAGTGGCTGGGATTGAGTGTATCGAACGGGTTCTGGAACACCATCTGGATCGACGACACCGTTTCGACGCTGCGCTTCTCGATGCCGGTCGACTGGATCTCCTTGTTGCCCAGCGTCACTGTGCCGGCACTTGCCGTCTCCAGCCCCAGCAGGACCTTGGCCAGTGTCGACTTTCCGCAGCCGGACTCGCCGACGATGGCGACGGTCTCGGATTCGCGCGCCATGAACGAGATCGTCTCATTGGCCTTGACCACGCGGCCTTCGCTGGAGCCGAACACTTCGCTGCCGCCGACCTTGTAGTATTTTCTCAAATCCTCGATCTTGAGCACCGGCGCGCCGGGCACGACCTTCTCATTGACCTTCTTGGCGCCGGGAGGCAGCGCTTCCCAGTCGATCTCGTTGAAGCGCACGCAGCGCGAGAAATGCCCTTCGTGACCGGCGACCTCAATCATCGGGATTTCGGCGGCATTGCAGACGCCCTCAACGAAATGGTGGCAGCGCGGGCCGAAATTGCAGCCCTTGGGCCGCTCATGCGGCAGCGGCAACTGGCCGGGGATAGAGATCAGCGGCCGCGAATTCTTGTCGGCGCCCGGCAGCGGAATCGAGCGGAACAGCCCTTGCGTATAGGGATGGCGCATCCGGTCGAACACGTCCTTGATCTTGCCGGTCTCGACCGCTTCGCCCGAATACATCACCGTGATGCGGTCGCAGGTCTCGAGGATGAGGCCCAGATTGTGCGACACGAAGATCATCGACGTGCCGAACTTCTCGCCCAGCCCCTTGACCAGTTCGACGATGCCGGCCTCCACCGTCACGTCGAGCGCCGTCGTCGGTTCATCGAGCAGAAGCAGCGCCGGCTTCGACAGCAGCGCCATGGCAATGACGATGCGCTGCTGCTGGCCGCCGGACAGCTGGTGCGGATAGGAACGCATCATGCGTTCGGGATCGGGCAATCTCACCGAGCGCACCATTTCGAGCGCCCTTTTGTAAGCCTCTTCCTTCGACACCTTGTCGTGGATCAGCGGCACTTCCATCAATTGCTGGCCGACCTTCATCGCCGGATTGAGGCTCGCCATCGGCTCCTGGTAGATCATGGCGATCTTGTTGCCGCGGATGGAGCGCAACTCCTCGTCGGACAGCTCGCCCATGTCCTTGCCCTGGAACTTGATCTTGCCGCCGACGATCTTTCCGATGTTGGAGAGGTCGCGCATGATGCCGAGCGACACGGTCGACTTGCCGCAGCCGGACTCGCCGACGATGCCCATGGCTTCGCCCGGCATCACCGTGCAGGAAAAGTCCATGACGGCGGGGATCTCGCCCTTGCGGGTGAAGAAGGAGATCGACAGGTTCTCGATCTCGATGATCGGCGCAGCGCTTGGCCCAAGGGTCGGGTTGCCGGGATTTCGAACTGCCTCATTCATGGGTCGCTCCAATCCTATTTTCATGCTCGCGGGCCGAAACCCGCAGATCAGTCTTTCATCGATTGTTCGCGCAGCGAGTCGGCAAGCAGGTTCAAGCCCAGCACGAACGACATCAGCGCGATTGTCGGCGGCAGCGCCGGGTGGATGAAGGAGCGCAGCAGGCGGCTGGCGTCCTTGATTGCGGTGCCCCAATCCGGGCTCTCCGGCGCCAGACCCAGCCCGAAATAGCCGAGCGTGCCGAGCAGGATCGTGGTGTAGCCGATGCGCAGGCAGGCATCGACGATCAGCGGTCCGCGCGCATTGGGCAGGATCTCCCACAGCATGATGTACCAGGGCGATTCACCGCGCGTCTGCGCCGCCGCCACATAGTCGCGCGTCTTGATGTCCATCACCAGGCCGCGCACGATGCGGAACACGCCGGGGCTTGAAGCAAACACCACCGCCACGAAGATATTGAGCTGGTTGGGGTCGATGTGGATGATCTTGAACGGATCGGCATCGAAGACCAGGCCGGCATAGACCCAGCCGCCGATGATCAGCGTCAGCCCGAGCAATATATAGAGGCGGTCCGGCCGGTTCTTGTAGCGCGTCCAGAACAGTACGGAAAAGAATATGATCGGGAACAGGAAGAACAACCCGGCCATGGCGTAGGGGATGGGTGTATCCATGATGCCGGGCGTCACCAGCAGGTAGAACAGCAGGATCACCGGGAAGGCCAGCACCAGATTGGCCAGGAACGACAGCACAGTGTCGATCCGGCCGCCATAGTAGCCGGCGGGCAGACCGAGCGTAATGCCGACCATCAGCGCGAAACCGGTCGCCGCCGGTGCGATGATCAGCACGATCTGGCTGCCATAGACCATGCGCGAAAAGACATCGCGGGCGAGCTTGTCGCCGCCGAAATAGTAGATGAGTTTCGATACCGGCTCGAGCGCGCCCGGCAGCGCATCCTTCATGATCGGGACCTGGGCGAGCGGATCGAAGGGCGCGACGGTCGACGCGAAGATTGCCGTGAACAGCCAGAACAGGCAGATGCCGACACCGACTATGCCGACGCCGCTATCGAACAACTGGCCGTAGAGGCCGAGCCTTTTCTTGTAGGTGAAGCTCACCCCCATCACCAGGGCAAGCCCTAACCAGACTGGCCAGAAACGCCCAATCACGCCGAGCACGACATTGAAGGCACCGATATATTCGACCTGCATCTGCCCCAGCCCCCTATTGAACTCTGATACGCGGATTGAGGAACGCGTAGCCGACATCCGAAATGAGCTGCGTGATCAGCACGATGAACACCGAGACCAGTGAACAGCCAAGCAGCAGATCGATGTCGTTGTTGCCGGCGGCCTCGACCAGCGTGTAGCCAAAGCCCTGGTAGCGGAACATCACCTCGACGATGACGACGCCGGTAAGCAGCCAGGGAAATTGCAGCATGATGACGGTGAAGGGCGCAATCAGCGCATTGCGCAGCGCGTGCTTGACGACGACGCTGCCGAAGGAAAGCCCTTTCAGCCGGGCGGTGCGGATATATTGCTGCGTCATCACCTCGACCATCGAGGCGCGTGTCATGCGGGCGATGTAGCCGATGCCGTAGATCGCCAGCGTCATCACCGGCAGGGTGAAATTGTAGAAGGTGATGCCCTGGCTTGCCGAGGCGGCCGAACCGTTCAGCCAGCCGAGCCAGGAGGCGAAGATGACGGTGAAGATGACGCCGGACACATATTCGGGCGTCGCCGTCGACGCGATCGATGCGACGGACAGCGTTCGGTCCGTTCGCGAGCCCTCGCGCATGCCGGCCAGGATGCCAATCAGCAGCGAAATTGGCACCATCACCAACAGCACGCAGAGCATCAGAATGCCGGTGGCGGCGAGTGCGGGGAAGAGCTTTGACGCAACGGAGGTTTTGAACTTGGTCGAGCAGCCGAAATCACCTTCCAGGATGCCGGAGAATTTCGGCTCCAGCGGATCGTTGCAGAAGGAGAAACGCTGCGTCGGCTTGCCGGTCGCCGGATCGGTCACCGGTTGCTTCGGGACGACGCCCAGCCATTGCCCGTAGCGCACGAAGAAGTTCTGCCGGTAGCCATGGTTGACCAGCCAGCTTTCGAGCTGTTCGGCCGATGTGTGCATTTCGGTCTGGCTGATCGCCAGCTTCTTCAAATTCGGCTCGAGGTTGATCAGGAAGAAGACGATCATCGTCAGGCACAGCATCGTCAATGCCATGGTGCCGAGACGCCGGATTACGAAAGAAAGCATGGCGGTCCCCTGCCGGTCTGGTTGGGGTTGGAGCCAGTTCGAAAAACCAGCTTTGCCGTTGCCGGCAGAGTTGGCCGTCAAATCGGCACTCGGATGCAATCAACCCAGTTTTATTGAACGGTCTTTCAGGAGAGTCCGCAACTTTTTGCTGCGGCGGCTTCCGGTTCTGGGCCATGCGAGGCGTGACGGGAAGGAGCGAAGCGCCCCTTCCCTGACTTCCGATCACGCCTGGTCGAGCCAGACCTTGCCGTAGTCGCGCTCGAAGGTCGGATGCATCTTGTAATTCTGCACCGCCTTGACCGAGTGGCTGTAGAGCTTGCGCCAGTATGGCTGGATCATGATGCCGGAATCCTGCAGGATCTGCTCGATGTCTTTCATCATCTCCTTGCGCTTGGCCGCATCGGCAACGGCCAATGCTGCATTGAGCTTGGCATCCCATTCGGGGTTGGAATAGGCCGACTCGTTCCACGCCTCGCCGGTGCGGTAGCCGATCGCCAGAACCTGGACACCGAGCGGGCGCATGTTCCAGTTGGTCATCGACAGCGGATACTTGGTCCAGTCGTTCCAGAACGTCGAGCCCGGCAGCACCGTGCGCTTTACCTTGAGGCCGGCGTCGCGCATCTGCGCGGCGATGGCGTCGCCGGTATTCTTGTGCCAGTCTTCGTCGACCGTGATCAGCTCATGCTCGAAGTCGGCCTGGCCGGCTTCCGCCATCAGCGCCTTGGCCTTGGCCGGATCGCGAGCGACTTTGGGCAGCTCGTAATATTCCGGGTGGATTTGGCAGACATGGTGGTTTTCAGCCACCGTGCCGGCATTTCCGTAGCCAAGCTGCAGGACGACATTGTTGTCGACCGCGAGTTGCAGCGCGTTGCGTACCTTCTGGTCGCCGTAAGGCTTGTTGTTGATGTTGGTGCGGCACACGATGGTCGACGCGGTGACGATTTCGGACTTGACCAGGTCCAGTCCGTCGAGGATCGACACATAGTCGGCCGAGGTCTCGAAATTGGTATGGACTTCGCCGGCCTCGAAGGCACTGACCATGGCTGCCGGATCGGTGCCGTAGTCGACGAATTCGATGCCGTCGAGGAACACCTCGCCGTCCCACCACTTGTTGTCCTCGCGGCGCTTGTAGACCACCTTCTGGCCGACATCGTAGGAGACGAGCTCGAACGGGCCGGTACCGATCGGGCAGGCTTTGAAGTCGCCGCCCTTCTCGTCGAAGCTCTTGTGGACGATGAGGCCGGGATAGTCGCACATGTTCGGAATGAGCGCGATATCAGCCTTGCCGAGCTTCAGCTTGACGGTGTGGTCGTCAACCTTGGTCACGGCGCTTTCGTCGAGCTTGTCGTCCTTGACCAGCGTGCCGAGACGGCCAGGCATGGAATTGCCCTCGGCCTTCTTGTCGGCCCAGCGCTTGAGATTGAAGATGACGTCATCGGCGGTGAAGGCATCGCCATTCGACCAGGTCACACCCTTGCGCACATGCAGCGTGTACTCGGTGGCGTCGTCGTTGACCTCCCAGCTCTCCAGAAGGTACGGGCGGAACGTGTATTCGCTGGTGTACTTGACCAGCGGCTCAAGCGCCTGACGCTCGGCATTGGCGATTTCCGACCAGTCGGCCTTGCGCGGATCCTTGGGATCCTTGACCCATTGCGCGACTTTAAGGATGCCGCCCTTCTTGCCCTGCACCTCTTCGGCCCTGGCTTGGGTCGGCACGGCTACGCCGAGCATGCCGTAGGCCATCGCAGTCGACGCGCCGAACACGCTCGCCATGGCGAGGAACTCGCGGCGATCGACTTTGCCTGCCTTGGCTTCTTCGGCCATGGCCAGGATGTGATCGGGAACGCGATCGCCATTACTCTTGTAATTTGTCATACCTTAACTCCCATTGTTGGCTTTCCGCCTTTTAACATTCCGCATCCCTGCCGTGATGTCAAAGACGGCATGGCTACGGAACCTGTTAGGGAATGTGCAACTTTGAAAAGGGAGCGGTTCGCGTGATAACGACAGACTTGGCGCAAAAGTGCTAGCGCGCCCAGATTCCGCCGAAATCTGCTTAGGCGAGTAACTGATACATTTGGGCGGGTTGAGACAGCGCCAGTTCCGGCGGCGGTAAGGGCCAGGAACTCAATATTCCTTTTCGTAGAATATGCCGCCCTTGGCCTCGCCGCCATCGTTAGCCTCGCCACGCAGCTTGACGCCGCGCCCGACATTGAGGTCGATCGTCGCCTTGCCCGATCCTGGCCTGTCGCCTTTCTGGATCGTCACATAGGTGCGGTCATTGAGATACTTGCCCGCAGACACGGCCGTCCCGCCCTGGTCATCGGTGGTCACATCCAGGTCGTCGACGCCGATTGCACTGCGCAGGTTTTCGAGCAGCGAGGTCGAGCCGCCGACGCCGGCCAGTTGGCCGGCGGCCTCGGCCAGCTGCGCGATCTGCAGCGGCGACAGGTTCGACATAGAGCGGCCGAAAATCAGCTGCGCCAGCACCTCGTCCTCGGGCAGCGCCGGCACCGATGAGAAGTCGAATTTCGGATTGGTCGCTTCGCCCGAGACGACGATGGTGACGGTGGCGCTGGTCGTGGTCGATGTCGCGGTCAAGTTGAGGTAGGGCACCAGCGAGCCCGAAAAGCCGACCGTGCCTTCGGTAAAGGTCAGCCGCTTGCCGAGGATCGACAGCCGCCCACGCTGCAAGGTGAAGGTGCCGACCGCCTGCGGCGAAGCCGCCGGGCCGGTCAGCCTCAGCGAACCGCCGAACTCGGCATCGACACCCCTGCCCTGGATGAAGATCTGGTTCGGCGCATTGACCGTGACGTCGAGGACAAGTCCACTGCCGCCACCCCCGCTGGCCGCCGCCGGTCGCAAGGCCTTGTCCTGCGCCCGCACGGAGGCGGGCGCGTTCTTGTGCTTGACACCGAGCGCTGCCAGCGAGCCCGGCAGCTTATCGGGAACGGTGATGACGGTCTTGGCCAGGTTGACGGTGCCCGAAATCACCGGCGCCGAGGTGAGCGGCCCCTTGATGGTCAGGTCGCCGCCGAGATTGGCTGTCACCACCCTGCCGTCGGTATAGCGGCCGTCAACCAGCTTGATCGACAAATCGGCTGGGAAACCTTGCGCCGGATTGATGCCGAGGGTGCCGGAGGCCGACAGGCTGCCGCGTGTCGACAGCGTGCCGGTCAGCCGGTTGATCCGGGCAACGCCGTTGCCGATCGAAATGTCGGCGGCAATGTCGTTGACGGCAAGGCCGGAACGCGCGTCGACCAGGCGGGCGCCCGACGTGCTGACCGTGCCGCCGATCACCGGCGACGCCGCCGGGCCGCGCATCTGGATATTGACGTTGGCGGTACCGCTGAGCGACAGCCCTTGCGCCGCAAGCTTGGCGGCCAGGAAGGAAAATGGCACCTTGCCGTTGAAGTCGAGCACCAGCGCTGGTGTGCCGGCCGTCGTCACCGTACCGCCGCCCTTGAGGCCAAGCCCGGCGCCGTCGCTGATGTCAGCGTTGAAGGTGAGCTTCTTGCCGGCGAATGTTCCCGACGAAGAGATATTCATGCCGCCAAGACCGGCGCTGCGCGTCTGCGAGGTCTGCACCCCACCAGCATCGATATCGAAAGCGACAGTCGGATTGCCCGGCGCGCCGGTTACCTTGACTGTTCCTGAAATCGAACCGGCGGCCTGGAGGCCCGGCGAAAAACTGTTGGCCAGCGAAGCCGGCACCTTCGACAGCGCGGCACTGATGTCGAGTGCCTGCCCGACCTTGCCGGTCACCGTCGCCGTGCCGCCACCGAGATTGAGCACCAGCTTGTCCAGCGTCGTGGTGCCGTTCGCGATGCTGACGGTCGAGGCCTGGGCGATGGCCGCCTTGATGCCCTGCACCGTGGCCTGGCCGGAAGCGAGTTCGATGGTGGTGGTGCCGCCAGCCACCTTTACCCTGCCCGCAGCCTTCGCCGGAATGCCCTTGACGGTGGCGCCGCCGGAAAACCCGGTCCATTCGCCGTCGCGCTTCAAATCGACATCGATGCCGCTGATGGCGGTGCCACCGGAAATAACGCTGTCGGCGCGAATTTTGCCCGAGATGACCGGCGCGGCGAGATAGTTGGCGACCAGCGCATCGATTGACACCGTCTTCGCCTGCAGGTCGCCGCGCGTGATCGAAGCGGTCGCAGCCTTGACCGCGACGTTCGGGCCATCCGCGGTCTTGGAGAATGCAATAGTGCCGCGCACATCGCCTTCGGCCTTTTCCAGCGCCAGCGCCGCCAGCGGCCCGATATCCGGCAGGTCGAGCGCGATGGTGCCGACCGGCACGAAAGCCTCGTCGAGCGCAAGGTCGCCGGAAATCCTGTTCTTGCCGAGTGACAACAGCAGTCCGTTGATGGCGCTCTTGCCGTCCGCCGTCGCCAGCACCGCGCTACCTTGCAGCGCCTGTCCAGCGACATTGCCGGTCAGTTGCACATTGGCCGCCGGATTGGCGGCATCGGCCTTGCCGGTGGCGGTCAGCTTCAACCCGGTGATTTCGCGTTCCGCCACCAGCAGCCGGTCGCTGTTGACCGTCAGCGACAGGTCCGGCGCCAGGCTGGGCCCCTGCGCGTTGAGTGCAAAGCTGATCGCGCCTTTGGCATCTTTCGACAACAGTGAGATGTCGGCCAGTGCACCCTTGATATCTGCGCTGAGCTTGTTGTCGGCGAGACTGGCCTGACAGTCCGCGGTCAGTGCGCCCGACGCCAGTCTGACCGGATTGGCGCTGACATTGCCATTGGCATCCCGCTTCAGCGTGGCGCTGAGCTGCGTGCGCTCTGCCAGCACGCCGCGCGCCGCAGCCGGCAATGCCGCGGACAGCACGTCGGCGTTGAGGTTGAGGTCGATTGCTCCATCGGCAAAGCCGACACGGCCATTGAAGGCACTGCCCAGCGCATCGGCCTGCACCGAGCCGCTGTCGATGGTGATCGCGTCCGCCGCCAGGGTGCCGGCGATCTTGGCGGTGATCTTGCCGGCGATCAGCGGCGCGATGGTCGGATTGTCCAGACCGATCTTGTCCGCCGTCACCGTGCCCGAGATCGGACCGGTTCGGCTTTTCATATCAAATGCATCGGAATGCAGCGCAAGCGCAATGCCCTCGACCTTGGCGTCATCCGTCGCCACCGAAGGCAGTACCGCCGAGATGTCGAGCTTGGCTTGCGCAGCCTGCCCGGCCGCCTTCACCGACAGCGCCTGCAATTCGAGCTTGATCGGGCTTTCCGCGCTGCCCAGCGTCAACGGCAGGCTCGGACCGGACGATGTCAGATCGAGCGCGAAATCGCTGGCGCCGTTCGGGTTGACGGTGCCGGCTGCCTTGCCGGAGATTTTTTGGCCCGACAGCGTCGCCTGATCCAGCACGATGCCGCCGGCCGTCGAATAGCTGCCGGCCGCATCGACATCGAGCGGTCCGAGCCCGGCCTGACGGGTCTGGCTGGTCTCGGCGCCGGCCAGTTTTGTATTAAAGCGAATGTCGGGATTTGCTGACGGCCCGGTGATTTGCGCCGTGCCGTCGAGCGTGCCCGCGGCATCGAGGCGGGGCGAAAAGCCATTGGCAAGCGCAGCCGGCAGCGCCGAGAAGGTCGCCGCCAGATCGAGCGTCTGGCCCGCCGTGCCCGACAGCGTCACCGAGCCGCCGCCGAGATCGACTACCAGCCTTTGAATGTTGGTTATGCCATCGGCAATGGTCAGGCTCGACGGCTCGGCGATCGCCACCTTGATGCCGCGCACCGTCGCCTCGCCGGACGCGATCTCGACGCTGGTCGCGCCGCCGGCAATCTTCGCCCGCCCGGCAGCTGTCGCCGGAATGCCTGATATGGTTGCTCCGCCGGTGAAATTCGTCCAGTCGCCGTCACGCTTGAGGTCGACGCCGATGCCGCTGACGACGGTCGTTCCCGAGGTCACGCTCTCGGCCTTGATCGTGCCGGAGATCGCCGGGCTGGTGAGATAGTTGGCGATCAGTGCGCTGACGGTGACTGCCTTGGCTGCCACATCGCCGCGCGCGATCGACACGCTGGCTGCATTGATGGCGACGGTGGGCGCCTCGCCGTCTTTGGAGAACACCACGGTGCCGCCGATATCGCCGGCCACCGTCTGCCCGGCCAGCGACGCCAGCGGCGCGATGTCGGGGGCGGAGATCGTCAGCGTCCCCAGCGGCAGGAATTTTTCATCGAGCGCGAGGTCGCCCGACACCTTGTTGTCGCCCAGCGCTACGCTGAGCCCCTTGATGGAGCGCTTGCCGTCGCTCGTCACCAGCGCCGCCTTGACGGCGAGCGGCTGTTCGTCGACCGCGCCGGTCAGCGAGACATCTGCGGCCGGGCTCACAATGTCGGCCTTGCCCGATGCGGTCAGCTTGATGTCCTTGACGGTGCGGCCGGAGGCCGTCAGGCTGGCACTGTCGGCCGAAACCGAGAAATCCGGTGCGTTGCGCGCGCCGCTTGCCGTCAGCGCGAAATCGACCCCGCCGGCGATCGGCACGCCGACCAGCGAAGACAGCACCGAGACGTCGCCGAGCTTGCCCTTGATGTCGGCCTGGATATCGCTGCCTTGCGCGCTGGCGGTGCCGCTGGCGCTCAGCGAACCGGAAGTGAGTTCGATCGAGTTGGCGGCGAAAGAGCCCTGCGGATCGCGCGTCGCGGTCGCCGAGAATTTGACCCGTTCGCCAAGCAGCGAACTGATCTGCGGCGGCAGCGCCGTCGACACAGCATCCGCATTCATCTTCAGCGTCATGGCGAGATCGGCCAGCGTCACCTTAGCCGTCAGCCCGGCATTGAGAGCATCGCTGCGCAGCGTGCCTTCGTCGAGCGAAATCTCGTCCCTGCTGATCGAACCGGCAAGAGAGGCCGTCAGCTTGCCGGTGATCAGCGGCGCCAGCGTCGCCACGTCGGTCTTCAGCCCGGCGGCCGCCAGACTTACACTGACCGGGCCGCTGCGGCTCTCGATGTCGAAACCGTCGGAATGGATCTTCGCATCCAGATTGTTCACCTGAGAGCCGCCCGCCACCACCGAGACCAGTGAAGCGCTGGCGTCAATCATCGGCGCCTTGCCGTCACCGAAGGCGCGCGCGGTCACATTGTTGATGGCCACCATGATCGGCTGCGCCGGGGTACCGACATTGACCGTGACCGGCTTGGCTTTGGCCACCAGTTCGACCGAAAGGTCACTGGCGCCCTTGGGGTCGACCATGCCGGCAGCGGTGCCATGAACTGCGTCGCTCTCGATCGCAGCGCGCTCGATGTCGACGCCGCCGGCTGCGGTCGCGGTGCCGGCGAGGTCGAAACTGGTCTTGCCGGCAAACAGCGACTTGAACCGTTCCGGCAGGAACCCTTCGAACGAACCGTCGCCCTTGGCCTCGATCCGGTTGCCTTTGTCGGTCAGCTGGTGCCGGCCGGTGAGCTGGGTAACGATCTGCCCATCGACCATGAAGGTGCCGACGCCGCTCCAGTTGGCCAGCGGCCCGGTGCCCGAGACGACGATGTTGACCGGCGGCGCGCCGGGCAGTTTAAGGAGATTGGCGATGATGCCGCCGGCCGGCTCGGAAGCCTTGAGATCGAGGTCGAGCTTGTTCTCATCCGGCGCGAAGTGGATGTTGGCGTCGACATTGCCTTGCTTGCCGTCATGGCGGGTAACGTTGAGCACCGTCTGGATCGCCAGCGGCGACGCATCGACCTTGGCCGATCCCTTGGCCGCAAGCTCGGCAATGCCGCTGCCGGCAAGTTGCTGGCCAAGCGCGATCTCCGGCAAATCGATCGCTCTGATATCAAGCGAAACCGGCAGGCCACCCGACCCGCTCTGGCTCGGCACGGTGCTCGCCACAGGCAGCCGTGCCAGTTCTATCCGTTCGGCCGCTATGCGGTCGGCGCTGAAATTCTTCGACAACAGCGCCAGCGGCGACCAGTCGACGGCCACCTTGCGGGCCACCAGCCAGGCGCCCTCGCGGTCTTCCAGCACGACATGGTCGACCGTCAGCGCGCCGGACCAGATACCGTTAATGCCGCTGACCGTGACTTTGCTGTCCCCTGACGAGGCCATGTCAGAGATGATGCCGGCGAGATTTTCGCGGCCGCGCTCGGTCTTGGTCAGCACGACCAGCGCGCCGATGCCCGCCGCCGCCACGATCAGCAGCGTGTAGAAAAACAGGCGAAGGATGCGTTTCAAAATCTTCATCGTCAGAACGCCTGTCCGATGCCGGCATAGATGCCGAAACGCGGGTCGCCACGGTCGCGGTTGAGCGGCACGGCGGCGTCGATGCGCAGCGGCCCGAACGGCGTGATGTAGCGCAGGCCAACGCCCGCGCCGACCTTCACGTCGGAAAAGTCCGGCGTCGCTGTGGTCGAGACAGTGCCGGCGTCGACGAACGGCACGATGCCGATCGTGTCGGTCAGCGCAATGCGCATTTCGACCGATGTTTCGAAGAAGGAAAGCCCGCCGATCGGCTGATTGTCGATGTCCTTCGCTCCGATGCCCTGATAGGCATAGCCCCGCACCGAGCCGCCACCGCCGGAATAGAAGCGCCTGTCGGCTGGAACGTTCTGAAGGCCGGTGCCGACGATCGAACCCAGCGCGACGCGTTCGGCAAGCACGAATTTCGAGGCCGTGTCGAGCGACTGATAGGCCGACCCCTCGCCCCTGAGCTTGAGGAAGGCGGCGCCGCTCAGAATGTCGTAGCTCGGTTCGGCATAGGCCAGAACCCTGAAGCCGCTGGTCGGATTGAGCCGGTTGTCCCTGTTGTCATAGACATACTGCAGCGGAATGCTGGCGATCAGGTATTTGTGCTTGCCGAAGGCGTCCGTGATCCTGGAATAGTCGAGCGCGACTTCAGCCGAAACCGTCTGCTTCTTGTCGATCTCATAGGACAGGCCGGTGCTGCCCTTGACCGAAAAATGGTCGTAGGCGTCGGGATGTTCGAGTACGGTCTTGACGCTGGCGATGAATTTCGAGGCCGGCCCGACCACCCCCGGCTTCTCGAACATGATGCCGGCATTGTAGTTGAGTTCGCTGAGATCGTTGCTGCCGATGCCGCTGATCTTGCCCTCGATGCGCAGCTTTTCGGCCCGGCCGAACAGATTTCGGTGGCCCCAATAGCCTTCCAGGCCTAGCCCTTCGGTGTTGGAGAAAGTGCCGCCGACGCCGAAATAGCGTGGTTTGCGCTCGCTGACCTGAACGCCGATCGGAATGTTGCCGTCGGCGTCGAGACTGTCGGCTTCCTTCAGCGTCACGCTGTTGAACACTTCGAGCCTCAGCAGCCGGTCGCGGGCACCGTCGATCTCGTCAGGCGAATATCGCCGGCCGCGTTTCAGCCCGGTCATATATTCGGCGAACTCGCGATCGACCTTCTCGGTGCCATCGACGGTGGTATCGCCATAGCCGGCAACCGGCCCGGCGGCCACCGTCAGCGTCACGTCGAGCGTCGAGGTGGTGTGCTCGGCCACGACCTGCCGGTCGGTGATCCGGGCCAGCGGCCGGCCCTCCTGCTTCAGCGCCCGCACGATCAGCGCCTCGGCCTTGAGCACGGCGCCCGAGCCGGCATCGCCGCCGGCTATCAGGCCGAAATCGGCGCTCGCCAGCCCGGCGGCATCGCCCTCCAGCCTGATATTGCCGAGTGTGAATTTGGGCCCGCTGGCGATGCTGACCACCACCGGGATCGGCTGCGGACCCGTGAATTCGGCATCGGGCGGCAAATCGTCGAGCGCCTTGCCCTGGATGGTGATGGTGACGACGCCTTCATAGCGGGCGTCGGCATAAAGCGCGGCGACCAGCTGTTCGCGGTCGCTACGCGCCTTTGCCAGAAGGCCGAGCGAGCCGGAAACCGGGCGGTCCTCGTCGGATTTCAGCGACGAGGCGTTTTCGAGCTTCTTGATCAGGTCCTTGTCGGCATCGGGCGCTTCGATGGTCACCGCATAGCGCAGCGGGTCGACGATATCGGCGTCTTCGTCATTCGAAGAGCCCCACAATTTGATGCCGAAGAGCTCGAAGGCGGCCGCCGACCCCGATTCGGCAACGAGCACGCTCGAGCACGCCAACGCCACAATCAGCGCGCGCGAAAGCGTGCGCCGTGGCGCACTTACCTTCGACATCTGCGCTTCATACGCCGGCATCAGGACAACCTAGGTTACAAAACTAAAATTGGAATGAAGTTTTGAAGCGCTCGTAAAGGGGCCACAATCCAATTGTCTGAAATAGGCAGGGCTTGGAATTCACACCTTCTGCGTTTTCGCAAGAAAGCGTGATCCCTTTCCCGTGGATGAACTATCGGCATACCGGTCATTGGCCGGTTTGGGAACCGTTGGCGGGCGGAAACCTGCCCGTCCTCGTGTTGACAAGCTTGACTGAAGCTTGAACATGCCGCGGACGTAGCAGTGTCTGGAGGGTGTTATGGCGATGCGCGCGGCGGCTCGTGGTCTGTCGATCTTGATTCTTCTCATTTTCGCCTGGGGGTCTGTAGCGCAAGCGGCCGAAGCCCGCCGGGTGGTGACCTCAAATAATTCCGACTATTTCGGCTTCGATCTCAGATCGGACCAGAATGTCAGCCTCGATCAGTGCAAGACGACATGCCTCGGCGACCCCGCCTGCCGCGCCTTTACTTACAACAACAAGGCCAAATGGTGCTTCCTAAAATCCGACTATAACCAGTTGAAACCCTTCAGCGGCGCGGTCGCGGGCAAGGTCGTCAATGTCGATGGCGACCCCGATATCGGCGCCCCGCCGGAACTCGCCTTCTTCCCCAACTGGATGGCCGACCAGGCCCAGCAATACCGCAACAAGCTGACCGATCCGGCCTATGACAAGCCGACCGACGGGCTGGAATCACTCCGCGCCGCCGCCGAACAGGCTGCACTGACCGGCGACCATGGCCAGGCCATGAACAAATACGAGGCCGCGGTCTCGGTCCTGCCTGACGACGGCCAGCTTTGGCTCGGTCTGGCGCGTGAAACGCTTGCCATACAGCCGGCCAGCGGCACCTCCGAATCCTACAATCTGCCGGTCAAAGGCACCTCCGCCGCCATCAACGCCTACAAATTGCTGCGCACCACCAAGACCCGCGCCGAAGTGCTGGCGCTGCTCGGCAACGGCCTCGACCGCCGCGATCTCTACCGTCCAGCCCTGCAGGCTTATGAAGCCAGCCTCGCGCTGGTCAGTTCGCCGGCGGTCAAGGCCGAATATGAGGATCTCAAGGCCCGCAAGGGCTTCCGCGTCATCGATCACTCGATCGACGCCGACACCAGCGCGCCGCGCATTTGCGCGCAGTTTTCCGAGGAGCTGGTCAAGACCGGCGTCGACTACGCCCAGTTCGTCACCGTCGACAACCAGCCGCCCAAGGGCGTCGAGGCCAAGGACAAGCAGATCTGCGTCGAAGGCCTGGAGCACGGCCAACATTACGAAGTGACCTTCCGCGCCGGCCTGCCGGCCGCCATTGGCGAGGTCACCGCCGCTCCGGTCGTGCTGTCGATCTATGTGCAGGACCGCGCGCCGTCCGCCCGCTTCACCGGCGACAGCTTCGTGCTGCCCGCCGGCGCCCGCCGCGGCATCCCGGTCGTCACCGTCAACATGAATGCCGCGCAGATGAAGCTCTACCGCATCGGCGATCGTTCGCTGGCGCAGCTTCTGTCCGGCTATCAGTTCCTGAAGCAGCTCGACGGCTATGATATCTCCAGCATTTCCGACCAGATGGGTGAGCCGGTCTGGCAGGGGCAGCTCGATATCGCCAACGACCTCAACAAGGACGTCACGACTTCGTTCCCGGTCGACGAAGCCTTGCCGCAGCGCAGGCCCGGCGTCTACGTGCTGACCGCGCAAGCGGTAAATGAAAATGACGAGGACAATTACAATTCGCTTGCCACGCAGTGGTTCGTCGTCTCGGACATCGGCCTGTCGACCTATACCGGCCAGGATGGCCTCAATGTCTTTGCCCGCTCGCTCGGAACCGCCAAGCCGATCGCCGGCGCCGAACTGACGCTGCTGGCCAGGAACAATGAAATCCTCGGCACAGCCACGTCGGACGCCGAAGGCCATGCTGTCTTCAACCCCGGCCTGACGCGCGGCGACGGCGGCATGGTGCCGGCCGTTCTGATGGCCAAGCAGGGCGACAACGATTTCGTCTTCCTCGACATGGGCCGCGCCGGCTTCGATCTGTCCGATCGCGGCGTCGCCGGACGCGCCGCACCGGGCGCGCTCGATGTCTATGCCTGGACCGAACGCGGCATCTACCGCGCCGGCGAGGATGTGCATGTCGCAGCCCTTGCCCGCGACGGCGCCTCCAAAGCGGTGGAAAACCTGCCGCTGACCTTCATCTTCACCCGTCCCGACGGCGTCGAGAACCGCCGCATCGTTGCCGATGGCGTCTCGGCCGGCGGCTATGCCGTCGACCTGCCGCTGGAAGCCAACGCCATGCGCGGCACCTGGACGGTGTCGATCTATACCGATCCCAAGCAGGCGGCCGTTTCCAGCCAGATGTTCCTGGTCGAAGACTTCGTGCCGGATCGCATCGAGTTCGACATGAAGTCCGACAAGCAGGAGATCGCACAGGGCGAAACCGCCAACATCGACATTGACGGCCGCTTCCTCTATGGCGCGCCGGCCGCCGGCCTCGCGCTCGAAGGCGAGCTGACGCTGTCGACGGCGCGCGACTGGGACCGTTTCGCCGGCTATTCGTTCGGCCTTGCCGACGAGCAGTCGGCCGAGCCTTCGGTCACCCCGTTCACCGGTCTGCCGGTGGTCGGCGACGACGGCAAGGCGACCTTCCCGGTCACGGTCGACCAGTTGCCCGCGACCACCAAGCTGGTCGACGCCAAGGTCACGGTTCGCATGCGCGAAACCGGCGGCCGCGCCATCGAGCGCTCGCTCAACATCGGCATCCGCCCGCAAGGCCACATGATCGGCATTCGTCCGGATTTCGCCGACAATGAGGTGCCGCAGGGCGGCACCGCCAAATTCAGCCTCATCGCGGTCGATCCCGACGGCAAGCGCGAGACGCTGAAGGGCGCGCAGTGGTCGCTCGTCAAGGTCGAACGCAATTACCAGTGGTATCGCAACAACAACTCGTGGAACTACGAACCGGTCACCTTCACCAAGTCGATCGCCAACGGCCAGGTCGATCTCAGCGCCGATGCCGAGGCGACCGTGACGATGCCGGTCGACTGGGGCCAGTACCGGCTCGAGATCGAGACTGCCGATCCCGAGGGCCCGGCGACCAGCTATGAGTTCGACGCCGGCTGGTATGTCTCCTCGACCTCCACCGAAACGCCTGACGGGCTCGAGATCGCTCTCGACAAGGACAGCTATGCCGTCCGCGACGTGGCCAAGCTGAAAGTGTCGCCGCATTTTGCCGGCGAACTGCTGGTCACCATCGGCGCCGACAAGCTGCTCAAGACCGTCACGGCAACCGTGCCGGCCGGCGGCAGCACGGTCGAGATCCCGGTCGGTGACGACTGGGGCGCCGGCGCCTACATCACCGCAACCCTGTTCCGGCCCGGCGATGCGCAGGAAACCCGCATGCCGGCGCGCGCCATCGGCGTAAAATGGCTGACGGTCGACCCAGGCTCGAAAAAGCTCGCCGTCACCCTGACGCCGCCGGACAAGACGATGCCGCGCCAGCAGCTGTCGATCCCGGTTTCGGTCGCCGGCGTAGCGCCGGGCAGCAATGCCTATGTCACGGTCGCTGCCGTCGATGTCGGCATTTTGAACCTCACCAACTACAAGGCGCCGGATCCGGAGGGCTGGTATTTCGGCCAGCGCATGCTCGGGCTCGAAGTCCGCGACATCTATGGCCGTCTCATCGACGGCTCGCTCGGCACCAGCGGCAAGCTCAGGACCGGCGGCGACGGCGCCTCGATGCAGCCGCAAGGCAGTCCGCCGACCGAAAAGCTGGTCGCCTTCTTCTCCGGCCCGGTCCAGCTCGACGCCGACGGCAAGGCCAGGATCGACTTCGACATCCCGCAGTTCAACGGCACCGTGCGCGTCATGGCCGTCGCCTGGACCAAGGAGGCCGTCGCCCATGCCACGACCGATGTCATCGTGCGCGATCCGGTGGTGATCACCGCCGGCCTGCCCCGCTTCCTGGCGCCTGGAGATGCAGCGATCATGCGGCTCGATGTCGCCGACACCGACGGTCCGGAGGGCGACTATGCCCTGTCGATCGCCACGACCGGCGACCTCTCGACCGGCGACAAGCCGTTGCCCGAAAAGCTGACTCTCGCCAAGGGCAAGCGCCAGACGCTGACTGTGCCGCTGGTTGCACAGACGGCGGGTAATGCCTCGATCACCATCAAGCTCGCCCATGGCGACGGCACCTCCGTCGAGCAGACGCTGTATGTTCCGGTGCGTCCGGCGCAATTGCCGGTCACCAACCGTCTGGTCGTCGACCTCAAGGGCAATGGCGGCTCGCTGCGCGTCGACAAGGAGCTGCTCGCGGCAAGCCTGCTCGACGGCGCCTCGATCAGTGTCGGCGTTTCGCAGGCTGCCGCCTTCGACGTGCCGTCGCTGCTGATGACGCTCGACCGCTACCCCTATGGTTGCGCCGAGCAGACCACCAGCCGCGCCATGCCGCTTCTCTACGTCAACGATCTGGCGTCCGGCGTTGGCATGCAAAGCGATCCCGAACTGCACGGCCGCGTGCAGGCCGCCATCTACAAGGTGCTGAGCTACCAGGCTTCGGCCGGCAGCTTCGGCCTGTGGGGTCCGGGCTCCGGCGATCTGTGGCTCGACTCTTACGTCACCGACTTCCTGACCCGGGCGCGCGAGCAGAACTACGACGTGCCGGCCCTGGCGATGAGCCAGGCGCTGAGCAATCTGCAAAACTCGGTCGGTTACGACCAGGACGTCCAGGATCGCGGCAGCGAAATCGCCTACGCGCTCTATGTTCTGGCCCGCAACAAGAAGGCCTCGGTCGGCGATCTGCGCTACTACGCCGACACCAAGCTCGAAGCCTTCTCGAGCCCGATGGCCGTCGCCCAGTTGGCGGCGAGCCTGGCGCTCTACGGCGACGCGCAGCGTTCGGAAGCAACCTTCCAGACGGCGCTGCAGCTGGCCAAGTCGACCACCGAATACGACTACTACCGGTCCGACTATGGCTCGCGGCTGCGTGATGGCGCCGCGATCCTGGCGCTCGCCGCCGAATCGAGGCCGGTGCCGACCATCGTGCCGGAGCTGATCCGGCTGGTGGCAAGGGAACGCGCCGATGCCCGCTGGACCAGCACGCAGGACGAGTCCTGGATGCTTCTGGCGGCCCGCGCGCTGAAGTCGGGCAACGACTCGATCACGCTCTCGGTCAACGGCGCGCCGCATGCCGGTGGGTATTCCAACCACCTCAGCGGCACCGACATTGCCGACAGCCCGCTGACCATCGCCAACACCGGCGCCACGCCGCTGCAGGCGGTCGTCACCACGGTCGCCTCGCCGGTAGAGCCCTTGCCGGCCGGCGGCGACGGCTTCACCATCGACCGCACCTACTACAAGCTCGATGGCACCGAAGCCAACGTCACCCAGGCGACGCAGAACGAACGCTACGTGGTCGTGCTCAAGGTTTACGAGCAGAACCGCTGGCCTTCGCGCCTGCTGATCACCGACCTGTTGCCGGCCGGCTTCGAGATCGACAATCCGGGCCTTGTCTCCAGCGCCCAATTGTCGAACTTCACCTGGCTGGCGCAAACGGATGCAGCCCATCTCGAATTCCGCGACGACCGTTTCGTCGCGGCATTCAATCCCAATGACGGCGATGGCGACCGCAACATCATGCTGGCCTACGTCGTGCGTGCGGTAACGCCGGGCACCTATGCCCATCCGGCAGCCACGGTGGAGGACATGTACCGGCCGCAATATTCGGCCCGCACCGCCACCGGCATGATGGAGATCAAGGCGCCGTAAGGCGCCTTGACGGAGATGAACACGCCGATGTCCGCGACCATCTCCTTCTCCCCGCTATGCGGAGAGAAGGAGCCGGCAGGCGGATGAAGGGCACCACCATGCTCTCCAGAAAATTTCTCCGTCGAACAGGCATCGCCGCCGCCTCCCTCGTCGGCTTTGCGGCGATCGCTGCCGCTTCTCTCTGGGAACTCGACCGCGCTTTTCCGCCGCCGCTGCCCGGAAGGCTCACCGTCTCCACCGAGGTCCAGGACCGCGACGGCCAGCTGTTGCGCGCCTTCGCCACGCCGGACGGTTACTGGCGGCTCGACACTCATCTCGACCAGGTCGACAAGCAGTTCGTCGACATGCTGGTCACCTATGAAGACAAGCGCTTTTGGGACCATGATGGCGTCGATGTGCTGGCGCTGGCGCGCGCCGCCGGCCAGTTCGCCACCAGCGGCCATATCGTCTCCGGCGGCTCGACCCTGTCGATGCAGCTTGCCCGGCTGATCGAGCCACGCGAAAACCGCAGCCTCGGCTCGAAGATCAAGCAGATGCTGCGTGCCATCCAGATCGAGCGGCGGCTGTCTAAGCAGGAGATCCTCGAACGCTATTTGACGCTGGCGCCTTATGGCGGCAATCTCGAAGGCGTGCGCGCCGCGTCACTCGCCTATTTCGGCAAGGAGCCGAAGCGGCTGACGGTCTCGGAAGCCGCCCTGCTGGTTGCGCTGCCGCAATTGCCGGAAAAGCGCCGGCCCGACCGCAATCTCACCATCGCTCATGCAGCCCGCGACCGCGTGCTGACCCGCATGGTATCAGCTGACCTGCTTGGCGAGCGCGAGGCCGCGCGCGCAGCGCTCGATGATGTCTCGGGCTTGCGCCGCAAACTGCCGGCACTGGCGCCACATGCCGCCTATGCCATGCTGCCCAAGGCCGTACCCGGCAAGCCATTGCAGCTGACGATCCGCAAAAGCGTCCAGCAAGGGCTGGAACAGGTGGCGCGAGATGCCGCGATCAAGCTTGGGCCGCGCCTGTCGGTCGCCATGGTGATGGCGGACGCGCGCACCGGCGACATTCTTGGCGAAGTCGGCTCGGCCGATTTCTTCGATGCCAGCCGCTCCGGCTGGATCGACATGACCAGGATCGTGCGTTCGCCCGGTTCGACGCTGAAGCCGTTCATCTATGGCCTCGCCTTCGAGCAAGGGCTGGTGGCGCAGGAAATGCTGATCGAGGACAGTCCGGTCGATTTCGGCGGCTACCGGCCAAAGAATTTCGACATGGGCTATCAGGGGGATGTCTCGATCCGCCAGGCGCTGCAGCTGTCGCTCAACGTTCCGGCGATCCGCGTGCTCGACTCGGTCGGCCCGGCACGGCTGATGGCGCGCTTCCGCCAGGCCGGCGTCAGCCCGGTGCTACCGGTCAACGAGGCGCCGGGCCTCGCCATCGGCCTCGGAGGCGTCGGCGTAACGCTGCGCGATCTCGTCCAGCTCTATACCGGCCTCGCCAATGGCGGCAAGGCAAACACGCTGCATGACGGCACCGAGCCGGCCAATGCCGAGCGCACCACCGCCACGATCCTCGACGCCCAGGCGAACTGGCAGATCACCGACATATTGTCGGGCGTAAAGCCGCCCGAGGGCGCCTTGCAGCGCGGCATCGCCTACAAGACTGGGACGTCCTACGGCTACCGCGACGCCTGGTCGGTCGGCTTCGACGGCCGCTACGTGCTGGGTGTGTGGGTCGGCCGCGCCGATGCCGGTGCGGTGCCCGGCCTGTCCGGCTATGTCTCGGCCGCCCCCATCCTGTTCGAGGGCCTCGTCCGCTCCGGCCTCACCGCCGTCCCGTTGCCCAGCCAGCCGGCCGGTGTCCTCAAGGCCAGGCGCGAAGACCTGCCGGTGACATTGGGGCGCTTCGGCGCCGGCGCCGACGGACTGGTGCAGGCAGGCCCGACGGAACCGGCGCCAACGATCATTTTCCCGCCCAACGGCGCCCGCGTCGATCTCGCCACCAATTCCGCCGAGGCCTCGCCGCTGGTGCTGAAACTGCAAGGCGGCCGCGCGCCGTTCCGCTGGCTGGCCAATGGCAAGCCGCTCGTCGGCATCGACCGCCGCCGCACCGCGACCTGGCTGCCCGACGGCGCCGGCTATTCGACGCTCACCGTCATCGACGCCGTGGGACGCGCGGCAAGCGTGAAGGTGTTCGTTGAATAGATGGCGCCAAGCGATTCAGGGGATTGGGCTTCTTCGCCCGAGGCCCGGCGCGAGGCACCCCCCTCTGGCCTGCCGGCCATCTCCCCCGCAAGGAGGGAGATTGGCAGCTTCGGCGCCGCGCTCATTCAGCAACGTTGAAAATTGGCGAAAGCCGCAGCGACATCTGATCTCCCCCCTTGCGGGGGAGATGGCCGGCAGGCCAGAGGGGGGTGTGCCGAAGCGCTTGCATCGAGGATTGGCCTTAGCCCTATCCATGTTCGTTTCGACTTGCTCCCCCGCCTCCGCCGATCCCCTGCCCGCTGGCTTTGTCCGCCTGGCCGATGTCGATCCCTCGATCCGCCAGGACATCCGCTATGCCGGCCTGGAAAATTTCCTGCATCGCAAGGCCGATGGCTACGACGCCCCAATCTGCATCCTCACGAAGCAAGCTGCGCAAGCGCTGTCCGGCGTGCAGAAAGCGCTCGCCGCCGATGGCCTGACGCTGGTCGTCTTCGACTGCTACCGCCCGGCCCGCGCCGTTGCCGACATGGGCAAATGGACCAGAGAGGGCGGCCCGCCCGATCCGCAATGGTACCCTCAGGTGCAGCGCGGCGACCTCATCGCCAAGGGCTATATCGGCGAATTGTCCACCCATTCGCGCGGCTCGACCGTCGATGTCGCCATCGCCCGCAGCGACGGCAAGAACAAGTCATCCGCCGCTTGCGGCGCGGCCGGCGCCGGCACGCTCGATTTCGGCACCAGCTTCGACTGTTTCGACCCGGCAAGCGAAACCGCACATCGCCCATTGGCGGCAGAAGCGGCGGCAAACCGCAAAAGGCTGCTCGACGCCATGCGCGCCGGCGGCTTCAAGAATTATGCGCGCGAGTGGTGGCACTACACGCTTCGGGATGAGCCGTTTCCAAAGCTGCGCTTCGATTTTCCCATCACTGCGGGCTGAAGTGCCCGGTGCTACACCGAGCCTTCCCTCGCTCGGCCTTGCTTCTGCGGTGTCAGCTCCTAGATAGCGTCAAACCGGCCGGATTTGGGTTAGACCAATATGAGGAAAATATTTCCTTCCGAGACCCAATATCGGCGAAAATTTCCTTCGAGCGGACAAAAAAGGCAACGTTGAATGCATCTAATTTCTATCAATTCGATAGAGTTCAGCCGTCATCAACGGAGGCGGGAATGACCAAACCTCATTTCAAGAAACTGCTCGGCGCACTGGTCGCCACATCGATCCAGTTCGGCACGCTCGGTTTCGCGTTTGCCGATACGACCATTCTGAACGTGTCCTACGACCCGACACGCGAACTCTACAAGGCCTATGACGAAGCCTTCGTCGCACACTGGAAGGCCGAGACCGGCGAGACGGTCACGATCCAGCAATCGCATGGCGGATCGGGCGCCCAGGCCCGCGCCGTGATCGACGGCCTCGATGCCGATGTGGTCACGCTGGCGCTCGAAGGCGACATCAACGCCATCGTCACCAAATCGAAGAAGATCAATCCGGACTGGCGCAAGAAATTCGAGAACAATTCGGCGCCGTACACCTCGACCATCATCTTCCTGGTCCGCAAAGGCAACCCGAAGGGCATCCACGACTGGAGCGATCTGGTCAAGGACGGCGTCCAGGTGATCACGCCGAACCCCAAGACCTCCGGCGGTGCGCGCTGGAACTACCTTGCCGCCTGGGCCTATGCCAACGCCAATGATGGCGGCGACGAAGCCAAGAACAAGGAATTCGTCGGCAAGCTCTACGCCAATGCTCCGGTGCTCGACACCGGTGCGCGCGGCTCGACGGTCACCTTCGCGCAAAAGGGCATCGGCGACGTGCTGATCGGCTGGGAAAACGACGCCTATCTGGCGCTCAATGAATTCGGAGCCGACAATTTCGAGATCGTCTATCCCCCGACCTCGATCCTGGCCGAGCCGCCGGTGGCGATCGTCGACGCCAATGTCGATGCCAAGGGCACCCGCAAGGTCGCCGAAGCCTATCTCGGCTGGCTCTATTCCAAGGAAGCCCAGACGATCATCGCCAAGAACCACTATCGTCCGGCCAAGCCCGAGCTGGTGGATGCGGCTGACATTCCGAAGACGCCCGAAATCAAGCTGATCTCCATCGACGATCCGCTTTTTGGCGGCTGGAAGAAGGCACAGCCTTATCATTTCGGCGACGGTGGTATATTCGACCAGATCTACAAGCCGGCCCAGTAAGATTTAGATCAGGACGACATGACCATAGCACCCGCCAAGGCGGGGTGGCGATTCAGACAGCCGAGTGTCATTCCGGGTTTCGGATTGACGCTCGGCTTCTCGCTTGCCTACCTCACGCTCATCATCCTCATCCCCCTATCGGGCCTGATCTGGCGCTCGGCAGCCCTCGGCTGGACCGATTTCTGGGCGATCGCCACCGACCGCCGGACCATCAACGCGCTCGAAATCAGCTTCGGCACAGCCTTCATCGCAGCCGCCGTCAACGTCGTCTTCGGCACGCTCGTCGCCTGGGTGCTGGTGCGCTACCGCTTCCCCGGCCGCCGCGTCGTCGACGCCATGGTCGACCTGCCCTTCGCGCTGCCGACGGCAGTGGCCGGTATCGCGCTGACCACTCTTTATGCGCCCAATGGCTGGATCGGCCATCTCCTGGCGCCGCTCGGCATCAAGGTCGCCTACACGCCGCTCGGCATTGTCGTGGCGCTTGTCTTCATCGGCCTGCCGTTTGTCGTGCGCACGGTGCAGCCGATCATGGAGGAGATCGACAAGGAAGTGGAGGAAGCCGCCGCGACGCTCGGCGCCAACCGCTTCCAGATCATCACCCGCATCCTGTTTCCCGGCCTGGCGCCGGCCATCATCACCGGCTTCTCACTCGCCTTCGCGCGCGGCGTCGGCGAATACGGCTCGGTCATCTTCATCGCCGGCAACCTTCCCTACAAGTCGGAGATCGCACCGCTTCTGATCGTCATCCGGCTCGAGGAGTACAATTATCCGGCGGCCACCGCGATCGCGGCGATCATGCTTTTGCTGTCGTTCGTGATGCTGCTGGTCATCAACCTGGCGCAGTCATGGAGTCGCAAGCGCTATGGCTGACCCCGAGATCAAATCCTACGAACCGCATCACGAGAGCCGGTCGGCGGCGGTGACCGAAAGCCGGCCGGTGCGGCTGCTGCTGATGGCGGTGGCCTTCGCCTTCCTCGCCATCTTCCTGCTGCTGCCGCTGATCATCGTCTTCCACGAGGCGCTGGCGAAAGGCATTGGCGCCTACACGGAATCGCTCTCCAATCCCGATACGCGCTCGGCGATCCGGCTGACGCTGCTGGTGGCGGTGATCGCCGTTCCGCTCAACGTCGTCTTCGGCATTTCGGCTGCCTGGGCGATCGCCAAGTTCGAGTTCAAGGGCAAGGCTTTTCTAACCACGCTGATCGACCTGCCCTTCTCGGTCTCGCCGGTCATTTCCGGCCTGGTCTATGTGCTTTTGTTTGGCGCTCAGGGACTGTTCGGTGAATGGCTGAAGGCGCACGGCATCCAGATCTTGTTCGCCGTGCCCGGCATCGTGCTCGCGACCATCTTCGTCACCTTCCCCTTCGTTGCCCGCGAACTGATCCCGCTGATGCAGGAACAGGGCAACGGCGACGAGGAAGCCGCGCTCTCTCTGGGCGCCAACGGCTGGCAGACCTTCTGGTACGTGACGCTGCCCAACGTCAAATGGGGATTGCTCTACGGCGTGCTTCTGTGCAACGCCCGCTCGATGGGCGAATTCGGCGCGGTCTCGGTCGTGTCGGGCCACATACGCGGGCTGACCAACACCATGCCGTTGCATGTCGAAATCCTCTACAACGAGTACAACGCCGTCGGCGCTTTTGCCGTCGCTTCGCTGCTTGCCGGCCTGGCGCTGGTCACGCTCGTCTTGAAAACACTTCTCGAGATGCGCTACGGCGCCGAGATCGCCGCGACGCGCGGGCACTGACTAAATGCATGTCGCCCAAGACTGGGAACCGGTTTTGGGACAATGACATGCACCAAATTACTGAGGGATCTACATGGAAGTTCGCGTTGCCAACGTACGCAAGGAGTTTGACCGGTTTCCGGCCCTCCATGACGTATCGCTTGACATCAAGTCGGGTGAGCTGATCGCGCTGCTTGGGCCATCCGGCTCCGGCAAGACGACGCTGCTCCGGCTTATCGCCGGCCTGGAGCGGCCGACGCGCGGAAAGATCTTCTTCGGCGACGAGGACGCCTCGCACCGCTCGATCCAGGAGCGCAATGTCGGCTTCGTCTTCCAGCACTATGCGCTCTTCCGGCACATGACGGTTGCCGACAATATCGGCTTCGGCCTCAAGGTGCGGCATGGACCGTCGCGGCCGCCGGCACAGGAGATCCGCCGCCGCGCCTCCGAACTGCTCGACCTCGTCCAGCTTTCCGGCCTGGAAAAGCGCTATCCGGCGCAACTTTCGGGTGGCCAGCGCCAGCGTGTGGCGCTGGCGCGCGCCATGGCCATCGAGCCCAAGGTGCTGTTGCTCGACGAGCCGTTCGGCGCCCTCGACGCGCAGGTGCGCCGGGAACTCCGCCGCTGGCTGCGCGAAATCCATGACCGCACCGGCCACACCACCGTCTTTGTCACCCACGACCAGGAAGAGGCGCTCGAGCTTGCCGACCGCGTCGTGGTGATGAGCCAGGGCCGCATCGAGCAGGTCGGCTCCGCCGACGAGATCTACGACACGCCGAACTCGCCCTTCGTCTACTCCTTCATCGGCGAATCGAGCATGCTGCCGGTCAAGGTTGAGAATGGCGAGATCTGGCTCGCCGACCGTCCGATCGGCGTGTCGGCGCCGCACGCACCCGAGGGCGATGCGACGCTGTACTTCCGCCCGCACGATATCGAACTGCTCGACGGCTGCAGCGGCTGCATCGCCGGCACGGTCGCCGCCAGCCGCCGCGTCGCCGGCACAAGACGCGTCGAACTGGAAATCGGCGGCGAGCGCCAGCGGGTCGAGATCGAACTGCCTGTGGACCATCCTGCGGCGCAGAAGAGCCGGGTGGCGTTCAGGCCGCGGCGCTGGAAGCTTTTCCCGGCGGCATAGACATCGATCCGGCGCTACTCCAGCCAGTTCTCGACCTTCAGGCCCTTGATCCGGCTGAACTCACCGGTGTTGGCCATAACCAGCGTCGTCCCCAGCGCGCAGGCGTGGGCAGCAATGAAAAGGTCATTGTGGCCGATGACCTGGCCCCTTGCTTCCAGTTCGGCACGAAGTGCGCCGTATTCGGCATCCACCGGCACGTCGAGCGGCAGCACAGGTAACTCGGCGAGCAATTCCTCCACCTTGGCGAGCAGCTTGGCCGATCCCTTGCGGGCGCAGCCATAGCGCAGCTCCGAGGCGACAACGATGCTGGTGCACAGGGCACCGTCTCCCGCGCGAACCGCCGCACTGGCAGCCTTGCCGGCAGGGTTTCGGATCATGTCGCTGAGAATGTTGGTGTCCAGCATGAACCGCATCAAAAGATATCCTCAGGCCCCACGGGCGCATCATGGATCTCGGGAAAGTCGTCTTCAGGACCAAGCGGCGGCTCTTTCGCCCATTGGGTGAGCAAGGCGGTGAGGCCTGGTTTACGGACTGGCTCGATAACCAGGCGATCGCCGTCGCGGCTGATCAGGACTTTTTCGCCGGGAAGCTCGAACTCGACGGGAATGCGCACCGCCTGGCTGCGGTTGTTGCGGAAGAGCTTCGCCTCTCTCGGCGGCGTTGAATGGCGGTGTTGCGGCATCACGATGCATTCTTGTATATGCCAAATGTATATGCCCCAACGACAAGATGCAATCATTTTGCATGGCGTTGGAAGGAAATCCTACCAATCGGCTGTTTCGGCAACGCTTTTTCTCATCGTCGAATGGCGAACCCGGCGCGCATGTCTGGCCGCGCTGGACATGGTCCTATTATGCTGGCGCATTATATCGATGCATCGACAAACGGCCTTCTCAAGGAGCTCCTTTTCATGAAGCGATTTTTCCTCAGCGTAGCCGCCGCCGGCCTGATCCTCGCCTCTTCGCCGGCCTGGTCGGCCGACAAATTGCTCAACGCTTCCTATGATGTCGGCCGCGAATTGTTCGCCCAGGTGAACAAGGCTTTCGTCGCCGGCCATCCGGGCGTCACCGTCGACCAGTCGCACGCCGGCACCTCGGCGCAGGCGCGCGCCATTGCCGAAGGCCTCGGCGCCGATGTCGTCACCTTTAACCAGGTCACCGACATCGACTTTCTGGTCAAGAAAGGCCTCGTCGCCGCCGACTGGCAGAAGGATTTCCCCGACAACGCCTCGCCCTTCTATTCGCTCCCATCCTTTCTCGTCCGCGCGGGCAACCCCAAGCACATCAAGGACTGGAACGACCTCGTGCGCGACGACGTGCAGGTGATCTTCCCCAACCCCAAGACCTCGGGCAATGCGCGCTACACCTATCTGGCCGCAACCGCCTACGCCAAGGAAGCCTTCAAGGGAGACGACGCCAAGGTGAAGGAGTTCGTCACCAAGCTGTTCAACAACGTGCCGATCTTCGACACCGGCGGACGCGCCGCCACCACCACCTTCGTGCAGCGCGAGATCGGCGACGTGCTGATCACCTTCGAGTCGGAAACGCGCGGCATCCGCAAGGAGTATGGCAACGACAAGTTCGAACAGGTCACGCCAACGGTCAGCCTGCTCGCCGAATTCCCGGTGGCGATCGTCGACAAGGTCGCCGACGAGCACGGCAGCCGTGACCTCGCCAAGACCTATCTCGACTTCCTCTACACGCCCGAGGGCCAGACCATCGCGGCTGAAAATGGCCTGCGTGCCCGCAACGCTGAAGTCGCGGCAAAATACAAGGCCGACTTCCCCGATGTCCGCCTGCTGACGGTGGAAGACGTCTTTGGCGGCTGGGACAAGGTACAGAAGGAGCACTTCGCCGCCGGCGGTCTGCTCGACCAGACCTATGGCAGCCGCTGATATCAGCAGCGTTCGACCTCACCTCACAAGAAAGCCGGCGCTTTGCCGGCTTTTTCGTTTTCGCGCGCCGACAAACGGCTTTCATGCGGAATCTGTCGCGGTGAAAAACGTTACAAAGAATCAACGCCTTTGTGCCTAACGTCTCAACCGGGCGGCTTGTTCTACGCGAAACCGGGTTGTTCAGGCGAAACGTCATGATTTGCACACAAACAACCGCCAGATGCGGGTGGTTGGGGTTTTTTGATGAACTGAAGCGGGCATGCTTACCAAAAAAGGCAAATACGGCCTCAAGGCCCTCGTGCATCTTTCCGGCCTGCCGGTCGGCCAGCTTGCATTCGTCAACGACATCGCGATCGCCAACAACATCCCGAAGAAATTCCTGGATGCCATTCTGGGCGAGCTGCGCAATGCCGGTTTCGTCCTCAGTCGCAAGGGCAAGGAAGGCGGTTATCGCCTCGCCCGGCCGGCTTCCGAAATCAAGATCGGCCACGTCGTGCGCGTGCTGGACGGCCCGCTCGCTCCCATACCCTGCGCCAGCCGCACGCAATACCAGCGCTGCGAGGATTGCGACGAGGCGACCTGCCAAGTCCGGCACATGATGCTGGAAGTGCGCCAGGCGATCGCCGAAGTGCTGGACAATCGCAGCCTCGCCGCCATGCGCGACGCCGACAATGATGATTTTCCGGTCGAGCTGACATCGCAGATCTAAATTAGAGCATGGTCCCGAAAAGTGCGAACCGGTTTTCGGACAAGATCATGCTGAAATGAGAGTCCTCAGACCAGGCCGAGCTTGCCGGCCAGGCCGACGCGCTGGATTTTGCCGGTGGGACCCTTGGGTATCTCCTGGAGAAACAGGATGTGGCGCGGCACCTTGAACTCGACGATCCGGCTGCGCGCGAAATCACGAATCTGCTCGGCATCGGCGGTGGCGCCCTCGGCCAGCACGATGGCCGCACCCACCTCTTCGCCGAGCATGGCGTGCGGCACGGCGAAGGTCACCGCCTGCGCCACCAGCGGATGATCGAGCAGCACATTGTCGACCTCGAGCGGCGAGATCTTTTCGCCGCCGCGATTGATGATCTCCTTCAGCCGCCCGGTGATCTTCAGATCGCCATCCTCGTCGATGAGGCCCTGGTCGCCGGTGCGGAACCAGCCATCGCTGAAGGCAGCTTCATTGGCCACCGGATTGTCGAGATAGCCATCATGGATGTTGGCGCCGCGCACCGCGATCTCGCCCTTTTCACCCGCCGGCAGGATCGTCCCCTTGTCGTCCAGGATCGTCACCTGCGGACCCGCAGGCAGGCCGACCGAGCCTGGCTTGCGGCGTGCCGGCGGCAGGCCGTTGGATGTCATCTGGTGCGCCGCCTCGGTCATGCCATAGGCCTCGACCACCGGACAGCCGAAGACGCGCTCGAGGTCGCGGAACACGGTGTCGGGAAGCGCTGCCGAAGACGAGCGGATGAAGCGCAGCCGCGCAGCCGCGATGGTTTCGCCATTGCGGGCGGCGCGCGCCAGGATCGCCTGATGCATGGTCGGCACCGCGCTGTACCAGCTCGGCCGGAAATCGCCCAGCCAGCCGTAGAATTTGAGCGGGTTGAAGCCCGGCGTGCAGACAACAGCGCCGCCGACTGCCAGCTGCGCGCTGAGCGCCGCCATCAGCCCGTGAATATGGAACAGCGGCATCACGTTGAGACAGATATCGTTTGCCGACAGCGCCAGGGTGCTGGCGATGTTGGCCATCGATGCCTGCAGATTGCGCTGCCGCAAGCCGACGATCTTCGGTCGCGCCGTGGTTCCCGATGTGTGCAGGACAAGCGCGAAATCGTCGGGTCCGTTGAACTGCATATCGTCGAGGCGAGCCTCGCTGGCAGCCTCCACCTCGGCGTCGCCCGCCAGCAGAAACTCGCCGGCCTTGGCGCCGTCAGTCACGACGACGTCGAGCACCGCAATGCCGTGCCCCTTTGCGGCGTTGCGCGCGGCATCGCCCATGCCTTGTCCGCACAGCAGCAGCTTCACATCGAGATCGCCGAGATAGAAGCGGAATTCGTCTTCGCCGTAAGCCGGATTGAGCGGCGCCGCCGTCGCCAGCGCCGAGACCGCCAGGAAACAGGCCGCCATTTCCGGGCCGTTGGGCAAGACGATGCCGACGGCCGTGCCGCGGGTAACGCCACGCCTGGCGAGATCGCCGCAGAGCTTGTCGACAAGATTGGCGAGGCCGGCAAAGCTCAGGGACGGCCGGTCCGGCGCCATCAGCGCCACCGCAGCCGGCCGCCAGGGCGCCAGTTGGGGAAGTGCTACCGATAGGGCCTGTTTCAAGTTCGAACCCTGAATGGCGTTCACCATGGCCTTGCCGGCGCCGATTGCGCGCCCGTGGCAGACGCAGTAAAGCGATTTCCGGACGCACGCAAGAACAGGTGGACACCGATCGGATGAGGCTGCCGTGGTTGGGAAAATCCCGGAAAGCCGACCGGACACCATCTTCCGCCGTCATTTATCATACGGAAATCATCGCCGACATCCTGGTGCCCGAACGCGCCGAGCATGTCCGCTTCTTCAGCCGCAAGCAGGTTCGCGCCGGCAAGTTGCGCACCTTCAACAACAGGGATCTCCGCGAGCTGCTGCTGGCCGCCTTCTACATCGGCGTCGCGGCATCGCTGCCGGTCGATTGGTGGGCCGCGGTCTGCAGCCGCGTATCTGGGCTGCGCCTCAAGCGCCATATCCGCAAGGATTTCGTGCGCTACGCCGCCGCGACGCGCGCCGTGCTCGGCAACGGCATCGATGCGCAAAGGCAGTTCAGGGCCTTGCTCTGCGCCAACCACCGCCGGCGTCTGCTGCTTGCCGCGCATCTCATCGGCCGCCGCTGGTCACCTAATATCCGGCTGGAGGGCCTGGAAGGCCTGCAAGCGGCGCTGAAGCGCGGCCACGGCGCTATCATCTGGTGCGATCAGTTCACGGCCCAGACCATCATCGGCAAACGCGCTCTCCATGAAGCCGGCATCGAGACACACCAGCTCAGCGTCAGGGCTCACGGCATATCCGATTCGACCTTCGGCTTGCGCTTCCTGAACCCGCCGATGGTTCGGGTCGAGAACCGTTTCCTGAAAAGCCGGATCGTGTTCGACCGCAGCGACGCCTACCAGGTCACCGGCCGGATCCAGAAGATCCTTGGCAGCAACGGCGTGGTGTTGGTGACCAACACGGTGCATGCCGGCTCGACATTCACCGAAGTCGGCCTTGGCGAGAGCGGCTGGACCCACCTGGCTTCGGCGCCGACGAATTTCGCTGCCAGAGGCAAGGCGGCGCTGTTTTCCATGTCGACCTTCGAGACCGATCCGTTCCGCCAATACCGCGCCGTCCTAAGTCCCGAACTGGTGCCGGCTCCGGCAGAGGCCGGCGAGCCCTCGACCAGCGCCGGCGGCGCCAAGAACATGGCGCTGCAGGCCGAGTACATATTGCTCAAGCGCGACCGCTTGCTGGAGGCGCTGAAACTCTATCCCGAGCAAATGATGGTCTGGTCCGGCCATGACCGGTTCACCGAACGGCCGGAAAGTGCCTTGCCTGACGATTCATGATTTTGCGCCGGCCAGCAGGCTGGCAACGGCGGTGACGATCTCAGCCACTGGAAGTGTGGCGTCTGTCGTCAGCGCCTGCTCGTCGGCGCCAGGCGGCTCAAGGATGGCGAACTGGCTCTCGACCAGGCTTGCCGGCATGAAATGCCCCTTGCGGTTGGCGACACGCTGCTTGGCGGTTGCGGGATCGATCTTCAGATAGATGAAATCGATATCCCGGCGGAAGCCACGCAGACGATCGCGGTAGCTGCGCTTCAGCGCCGAGCAGGCGGCAACCACGCTTTGGCCGCTGCCGGTCAGGTCGGCGATCCGCTCGCCGATGGCATCGAGCCAGCCCTCACGCAGTTGATCGGTGAGCGGCTCGCCGCTCGCCATGCGCGCGACGTTCTCTGGCGGATGCAGCCTGTCGCCCTCGACAAAGACGGCCCCTTCCTCTGCTGCCAATGCCTTGCCGACAGCCGATTTTCCGCAGCCAGCGACGCCCATCACCACAATGGCCCGAGGCACTGAGCCGGTAGCGTCCATTGGCGCCTGTGCCGTCTTTTCGTCCACGGTCAGCGGCTTGCCGGCGCGCGGCCGTAGAGCAGGAGCATGGCGACGATGACCAGACCATAGACGATCTGCCGCCCCGCCTCCGGCATCTGCATGACCGAGAGTATGGACTGCAGGAGGGTGATCAGAATGACACCGGCGACGGTGCCGAGATAGGAGCCGCGGCCACCCAGGATGGAGGTGCCGCCCAGAACCACGGCGGCGATCGACGGCAGGAGATAGGCATCGCCCATCGATTGCGCCGCCTTGGAGGCATAGCCGGCGAGAAGCACCCCGCCAAAGGCGGACAGCCCGCCTGAGATAGCGAAGGCGATCATCACCACGCGCCTTGTATCGATGCCGGAGAGATAGGCGGCACGCTCGCGGTTGCCGATGCCGTAGACGGTGCGGCCGAAGCTGGTGCGGGACAGCACGAACACCATCGCGGCACCAATCAGCGCCCAGATGATGACGGCGTTAGGCACGCCAGGAATGGTAAAACCTGTCGCAAGATAGCGCATGGCGCCGGTGGCCGAATCCTGTGGCGAGTAGCCGCCGGTATAAACGACCATGAGCCCTTGCGCGACAGCGTTGGTGGCGAGCGTGATGATCATCGAGGGTATGCGCAGATAAGCGACGGCAAAGCCGTTGACGATGCCGATCAGCACCCCGCAAAAGATGCCGAACGGGATGGCCAGCGCCACACCGATCGGGCCATAGGCCGCAGCCGCACACGCCATCATCGCGCCCGCCGCCACCGCCCACGGCACCGACAGGTCGATCTGGCCTAGCAGGATGACCAGCATCATGCCTGTGGCGATGACGCCGAGGAACGAGGCCACCTTGAGCTGCTGCAAGAGATATTCAGGCGACAGAAAGCTCCTGGAATAGAGGCTGCCTAGGAACAGCAACAGCACGATGCAGGCGAAGGCCGTCAGCACCGCCGGATCGGCGCGGCGGATGAATTTCGGCATGCGGCCGGCGATGCCGCCCAACGTCGTTTCGCTCACAGGAACCACTCCAGCCGGTTGCGGACCCGAAACAGCGCAAACGCGCCAAGGCTGACCGCGACCAGCAGGATAACGCCCTGGAACAGCGGCTGCCATAGCGGGTCGAAATCGAACACGAACAACAGGTCACCGATGGTGCGGAAGGCCAGCGCGCCGAAGATGGCGCCGATGGCGCTGCCTTTCCCGCCGAACAGCGAGACGCCGCCCAGCACCACTGCGGCGATCGAAAACAGCGTATAGGCGTTGCCGCTGGCATAGGCTGCATCGCCGGTATAGGTGAAGAAGGTCAGGAACAGTCCGCCGATCGCGGCCAACAGGCCTGCGAGCGCGTAGGCAGCGAACTTGCCGCGCCTTATCGGCACACCGGACATGTAGGCCGCCGTCTCCGAGGACCCGGCCGCATAGGCCGCGCGCCCGAGCACCGAGCGGCTGAACGGTACCCAGACCACGAGCACGACGGTGAGCAGCACGACCAGGCTCGCCGGCACCACGCCCAACAGGCGTCCGGTCAGCGCGTCGGCGAGACCTTCGTTGACCGAACCGCCGGGAAACGGCCTCAGCAGCAGCGCGATGCCGAAATAGACCGCACCCGTGGCGATCGTGGCGACGATCGGCTGCAGGCGGCCGTAGATGACGATGGCGCCGTTGATCGCTCCGCAAAGGAGCCCGGTGCCGAGCACGGCGATGACGCCGAAAGCGGTCTCGAGGCCGGTGCCGATGACCAGCCAGGAGGCGAGGCAATTGGTCAGCGTGAAGATCATGCCGACGGAGAGGTCGATGCCGGCGGTGATCACGACCAGTGTCTGCGCCATGGCGACGAAGGCGAGCAGCACGCCCTTGTTGGACGCCGTCTGCACGACATTGGCGGTGAAGCCCGCCGGATGGTTCGAGGTGTAGATGACGAACATGACAATGAATATGCCGAGTGCCATCAGTGTTCCGCGCTGCTCGGCCAGCCAGTAGCGCCACTCTTTCACGCGTCCGCTCCCTGTCTTGCGCCGGCATCGTCTCTCGCGCCGCCGTCATCGCCCTGGATGTTGAGCGCGCTTGCAATGAGCGCCCGCTCGGTGATCTCGGCCCCGACCAGCTCGCGCTTGACCGCGCCGTCATAGAGCACCAGCACGCGGTCGCAGCAGCCGATCAGTTCGTCATAGTCGGTCGAATAGAACAGGATCGCCGCCCCCGCATCCGCCAGCTTGCGCATCAGTTGATAGAGTTCCTGCTTGGTGCCGACATCGATGCCGCGCGTCGGATCGTTGAGCAGGATGATACGCGGCTGTCGCATCAGCCATTTGGCGATGACCACCTTCTGCTGGTTGCCCCCCGATAGCGCACCGACCGGAATGTCGAGGCCGGCCGTCTTGATCGCCAGCAGCCCGACCATGTCGTCGATCAGCCGCTGTTCGGCGGCGCGGTCGATGATGCCGGCCTTGGACAGCCGGTCTAGGGCGGCAAAGGAGAGGTTCTCGCGCACCGTCATCGGCAGCATCAGGCCTTCGGTCTTGCGGTCCTCCGGGATCAGCGCCATGCCGATGCGGTCGTCGCGCGCCGCTTGCGGGCTGGCGATCGAAACCGGCTTGCCGTCGATAAGGATCTGGCCGCCGAGGCCGCGCAGCACACCGAAAAAGGCAAGCAGCAATTCGCGCTGGCCCTGGCCGTCCAGCCCGCCAAGGCCGACGACCTCGCCTGCCCCGACCGTCAGCGAGACATTGTCCAGCCGGTCCGTCCAGGACAGCTTGCGCGCCTCCAGCACAGGAACGGCGGCGGCTGCGGTGCGCGCGGGTTTGGGCGGGAAAATATGGCTGTATTCGCGCCCGATCATCAGTTCGACGACTTCGTTGTCGCTCTTTGTGCCTGCCTTGTAGCTGGCGACATTGCGGCCGTTGCGAAACACCGTGCAGTGGTCGGCAAGCTCGGCGATCTCGTTCATGCGGTGCGAAATGTAAAGCAGCGCCAGCCCTTCCGAGCGCAATCGCTTGAGCACGCTGAATATCCTGGCGACGTCCGTCGCGGTCAGGGCCGAGGTCGCCTCGTCGAGGATCAAGATGCGCGGCTTCCTGGCCAATGCCTTGGCAATCTCGACCATCTGTCTTCTTGAAAGCGGAAGATCCTTGACCAGCGCCAATGGATGGATGTCGGCCGCACCTGCGCGTGCCAGCGCATCCTCGGCAATGCGGCGCTGCGCCTTGCGGTCGATCATGCCGAAACGCTTCGGCGGATCGGAGATGACGATGTTGTCGGCAACGCTGAGTTCGGGAACCAGCGACAGCTCCTGGAAGATGCAGACGATGCCGGACTTGTTTGCAGCAGCAGGCGAAGCGAACGTCACCTCGCTGCCGTTCAGCATCATGCGGCCTTCGTCGGGCGCGACGACGCCCGCCATGACCTTGATCAGCGTCGATTTGCCGGCGCCGTTTTCGCCGAGAATGGCGTGGATGCTACCGGACGCGACCGAAAGCTCGGCCTTTTCCAGCGCCCGCACACCACCATAGCGCTTGGATATGCCTTCCATCCGGAAGAGCGGAACCGCACCGTCCATCGGCCCTCCCGAGGCAGTTTGACTTCAAGGGATATCGAGTGGCCGGCGCCGCGGAGATCCCGCGGCGCCGGATATGCCGCCTATTGGTCAGCCCCTATTGGTCAGCTTTGGTCTGGCCCATAATTTCCTGCGCGGTGAAATTGATGCCGCAGGTCGGGAAGGAATTGCCGACGAAGAAATTGTCGGACTGGTCGGGGAAGAAATCCTGACCGGCCTTGAAGTTCGGGTCCTCGACGATCGCCAGCGGCAGCTTCACCGCTTGCGGCACAACGTTGCCTTCGAGCGCGGCAATCGCCGTCTTGATGGCGACCGCGACCTGCGCCGGACCGGTGCCGGCCGATGAGCATTTCAGCCCGTCGCCGGCATGTGCCGCGCAGAACTTGCGGAAACCGTTCTCGGTCTCGCCGCCGAACGGCACGAAAGCATGCTTGGCATCGATCATCGCCTGCACGATGCCGGTGTCGCCGCCTTGCCCGGTGATGCCGTCGAACGGGCCGTTGGTGGCAATGGCGTCGGCCGTGGCTTTCTGCGCCACGCCGTCGTCCCATTTGCCGACCACCTCGGTGACGTCCCATTTCTTGCCGGAGGCATCGAGCGCTTCATGGATGCCGTTGTGACGGTCGGTGTCCACGGAAGTTCCGGCAACGCCGCGCACTTCGAGCACCTTGCCGCCATTCGGCACATGGCCGACCAGCCATTTGCCCCACAATTCGCCAAGGCCCTTCTGGTCGACATTGACGTTGATGGCGTCCTTGGTGTCGAGAATATTGTCGAAGGCGACGAGGATGACGCCAGCTTCCCTGGCGCGCTTGATGACCGGCCCGAAAGCGGTCGGGTTCTGGGCGTTGACGACGATCGCGTCATAGCCGGAATCGATGAAGTTGTTGATCGCCGAAATCTGAGCCGGCACGTCCTCGCCGGTCGAGACGACCTTGAATTCCTTCAGTTTCGCGGCGACCTCCGGCTGGGCCGCATAGGCCTTGGCGGTCTGCACCATCTGGATGCGCCAGGTGTTGGCGATATAGCCATTGGCGAGCGCGATGCGGTATGGGCCGTCTTTCTTGGGGAACTTGAAGAACTGCGTATCGGCCGCCCAGGGCGCAAAGCAATCCGGCTCAGCCGACGGTCCCTTGACAACTTCCGGGTCGGCCATGGCCGACGAACTCAGCATGACGAATGCAGTGGCGGCAACGATGCCACCAACAAGTGACTTGATCATCGATATTCCTCCCAGTTGTAGTTTTGTTTGCTGCTGCTTGTTTATTTGATGCTGTTTGTCGTGGTGTGTTTTCCACGCCTGCCGAAGGCCCTCCAGCCTGGCCGGCGCCACGTCTCAAGGGCCCGAAGCCGGCCCGATCCCCTCCCCCTCGCCGCTTCACAGGCGAGAAACGAAACTAGCATATTATACATAATAAACAAGCATGAGCTGTTGCTTATGTATAATAAACAGGGGCGGCCTTTCATCAAAACGTCTGCCCGACGAAAATGGTAGCGCTACCATGACGTTGTGTAAAGCACCATTTGCTGAGGCAGCCAAAGCGTGTTCAGCGTGCGGTGCTCTCGCGGGGCTTGAGTTCGAAACCGAGATCGACGACCCGCTGCTCAGGCCTTCGTCCTGCGATCGCCGCCAGCGCCATGGCGACAGACCGACGGCCGATTTCATAGCGAGGGGTGCGGATACTGGTGAGCGGCGGGAACGCCGCCTGCATCATTTCGAGGTCGTTGAAGCCGACAATGCCGATTGTTTTCGGCACGTTGAGCGCGGCGCTATGGCATTCGAACAAAACGCCGAGCGCGATGTCGTCATTGTTGCAGAAAACGCCGTCGAGCGCCGGCATCTTGGCCAGCGCATCGCGAAGCAGCTCGCGGCCGAGCGTCACGCTGGACAGTAGCGGAGTGGTGGTGACGAGCCGCGGGTCGAACAGGCCGGCCTTCTCCATTGCCGCGCGATAGCCGGCAAGCCGCCGCTGCGAGCGCGGGTCCATGCGTGCGCCGATGAAGCCGATCCGCCGGCAGCCCGCCTCGATCAGATGCTCGGTCGCGGTGCGGCCGCCGTCGAAATGCGAGAAGCCGACCAGCATGTCGACCGGATCGGGCCCGGTCTCCATCACCTGCACCACCGGGCAGCCCGCGCTCTCCAGCAGCTTTCGCGAGGTCGGCGTCTGGTCGATGCCGGCCACGATCAGCGCCGCCGGGCGCTGCGGTGCGAACACCTGCAGCAGGCGCTCCTCCTCGAGGCCGGAATAATGGGTGTTGCCGAGCTGGACGCGGAACGGGCCGTCCGACAGGCTGTCATAGATGCCGCGCACCACTTCTGCGAAGACGTTGTTGGTCAGCGACGGCACCAGCACGCCGAACACATCGGCGCGCGCCGAGGCCAGTGCCCGTGCATTGGGATCCGGGACATAACCAAGTTCGTCGACAGCGGCCTGGATCTGGCGCCGCAGATCCTGGCTGACGCGTTCCGGTTCGCGCAGCGCCCGCGACACGGTAATGGCGCCGACGCCGGCCTTGCGCGCCACATCTGATAGGGTCGGGCGGCCGCCCCCACGACGCGAGCGCGGCTTGGTCATGGACATCCTCCACGTGCCAGGCCCCGGCCGCTGCGCCCTTGCGAAACCATGTTCAGCTTTTCCACTGCCACCATGCCAACCGGCTGCTGCCGCACCCACTCGCCTGCTGGCGTCGCGCAGCCAATCGCCCTTGTCAAGCAACAGGGCAATCCTGCCTTCCTAAGCCATCAGGGCAGCACTGCGTTTTGCTTTCCACAGCAGCAGCCCGATGGCCACTATGTTCAGCAAGTTCCACGCGATCCCGTTGAGGAACGCGGCGGCGTAGGAGCCGGTCAGGTCGTAGATCCAGCCCGACATCCAGCCACCGATCGCCATGCCGAAGATGGTCGCCATCATGACGATGCCGATACGCTGGCCGGCCTCCCTGGCGGGCAGGTATTCGCGCACGATGATGGCATAGCAAGGCACGATGCCGCCTTGCGACAGGCCGAACACCAGCGACACGACATAGAGCGAGGCAAGCCCGTCGAACGGGATGTAAAATAAAAGCGACAGGCATTGCAGCACGGAACCGATAAGCAGGGTTTTCACGCCGCCGATGCGGTCGGCGACAAAGCCGGAGGCAAGCCGGCTGACGACGCCCGCCGCCATCATGATCGACAGCATGTCGGCGCCATGCGCAATGCCGTAGCCAAGATCCATGCAATAGGCGACGATGTGCACCTGCGGCATCGACATCGCCACGCAGCAGCCGAGACCGGCAACGATCAGCAGCACCTGTAACGCCGCCGGCGACAGCGAAATCGACTGCACTGGCCGGCTTCCGGGCGAACCGGCGGCAGCCGCCGTCGGAGCAGCGCGCCGCAACAACAGCACCAGTGGCACCATGGTAACCAGGCAGAAGACACCGATGCCGGCATAGGTGAAGCGCCAGCCTTCCGCCTTGATCAGTGTCGGCATGATGGTTGGCCAGAGCGCTCCGGCGAGATAGTTGCCAGCAGCCGCCGCCGTGACGGCGACGCCGCGCCGACGGTTGAACCAGTGCGAGATGTCGGCGATCAGCGGCCCGAAGATCACCGATGTGCCGACACCAATCAGCACGCCCTGGGCAAGGGTGAATTGCAGGATAGAGGTCGACAACGCGGCGAGCAGCAGGCCGGCGGCGAGAGCCACCGAGGATAGCAGTGCCGGGAGCCAATACCCCATGCGATCGACCGCGCGGCCAACCAGCACATTGCCGGCGGCGAAGCCGACCATGGTTGCGGTGTAGGGCATCGATGCCGCGGCGCGGTCAACGCCGAACTCGGCCTGCACGGCCGGCAGCACGACGACGACGGCCCACATGCCGACCGCACCGATCGTCGCCAGCAGCATGGAGATGGCAAGCCGCATCCAGGCGTAGCTGCTGTCGATGCCGGGGCTATCCGCCTGATTGGCGACGATCGGGGTCAAGGCGTTTCCTGTCTACGGTCCTGGGAAGTCGACCGTTGTGTCGCCACTATCGGCGCATTCACCGCGACGGGCAGCGCCACAGGGCCATGATCCGTGGCTCCAGCGGCCCGGCGATTTCTCGGGAACCGCGGCGGCCTGCCCGAGTTTTTGCGACAGGAAGGAGTTTGTCATGACCGCGAAGAAAAAATGGTCGGCCGAGGTGACCGAGCACAGCGATGCGATGGACCTTGAGGACCACATCTTCGAAGCCGACGACGCCAGGAAGATCGCGGCCTCGCTCAAGCGCTCGGCCGAGCACAGCGACCGCCGCAAGGCCGAGCCGTTTCAGTCGGCCATGTCGATGCTGAATTTCTACATCAACCGCGCCGGCAAGAACCTGCCGCAGGCGCGCCGGAAAGTGCTCGAGGACGCCAAGGACGAACTGCGCGCGGCCTTCGGAAGGCCGCAGCAGGATTAATGCATGTCGCTCAAAAGTGGCGCCGGTTTTGAGACAACGACATGCATAAACAAAGACCTAAGCGCGTCGACTTAGTCCGTTCAAACGGGACGCGCTTTAGCGCTCCCGATTGGCTCTGCCAAATTCACCTCAACTGGACCTAGTGACAGGTCCTCTTTCCCCTCAGTTTGCCGGCCTCGGCTTTGTGTTTCCCCGAGCCCTTTGAAGTAGCGGCATGACGGTCAAGATCGGCATCAATCCCATCACCTGGAGCAATGACGATGTTCCCGCACTCGGCGGCGATACGCCGCTCGCGACATGCCTGTCGGAAACCAGGCAGGCCGGCTATCGCGGCACCGAACTCGGCGGCAAATTCCCCAGGCGAAGCGACGAGCTTGGACCGATCCTGTCTTCTTACGGACTGGAGCTCGTCTCCGGCTGGTATGACGGCAGCATTCTGGACCGCACGGTCGACGAGGAATTCGCCGCCATCACCTCGCATCTGACCCTGCTGCGCGACCTCGGCGCCAAGGTCGTCGTCTATGCCGACACCTCGCGCGGCCGTCATGACGGCATTTTCGCGCCGATCTCACAGCGTCCGCGCCTCGCTGACGGCGAATGGACCGCCTATGGCGAGAAGCTGACCGAACTCGCCGACCGCATGGCTGCCTTCGGCGTCGGCATGGCTTTCCATCACCATATGGGCACCATCGTCGAGAGCGATGACGAGGTCGACAGGCTGATGGCCGCAACCGGCAAGAGCGTCGGCCTGCTGTTCGATACCGGCCATTGTCTGTTCTCAGGCGGCGACCCGGCCTCGCTCCTGAACCGGCATCTCGACCGCATCGTGCATTTTCATTGCAAGGACGTCCGCGCGGCCGTGCTGGAGAAGGCACGGCGCGAGGACATGAGTTTCATGGCGGCAGTGATGGAAGGAATCTTCACCGTGCCCGGCGATGGCTCCGTCGATTTCCTGTCGCTGCTGCCGCCTCTGGCCAGCCATGGCTTCGAAGGCTGGATCGTCGTTGAGGCCGAGCAGGATCCGGCCAAGGCACACCCCTTGACCTATGCCACGAAAGGTTACGCTTCGCTTCTCAAAACGGCCTGCGCGGCCGGGTTCGACGTGGCAATACGAGACATGGCCTAACCACCGCCGGGGGGCTGGTGGTTGGGCCGGTTGGGCGCGCGCCTCGGTAGGGGTAGCGACGCGAAAGCGCCCGGCGATCCGCGCCGCCGCCCTCCCTTGGCGGCGCGGATCGCACAGTTCTTGGCATCGAAATTTTTGCCCCCGAGTTGCCGGCCCGGCGTTTCCAGCTTGAGGCTGGCGACGAGGCATGCCTTGATGCAGATGGAGGAGCGACATGGCATTCGAGGCGGCACTCGGCATGGAACGGCTTTGCACCATCCGTGAGATCGCCGAGAAGGCGGAACTCGGCGCGGCAACCGTTCACCGCGCGCTGAAGAACAGCCGCGAGGTCCGTCCCGCAACCAGACGGCTGGTGCTGGAGACTGTCTGCCTGCTTAACGAAGAGAAGATCGCCCGCGCCGCCAGGTTGGTCGGAGACTAGCTTGGCCGACCATATGCGCCTTTCCCTCGACATCATGTCGGTCGACCGCGGCTCGGACGAACCGATGCACCGGCAGATCTACGGCGCCCTGCGGCGCTTCATCCTCGACGGCCAGATCCAGCAGAACACGCTGCTTCCTTCGACACGCTCGCTGGCCGAGGATCTCAAGGTCGGCCGCAACACGGTGATCGCCGCCTACGACCAGCTGCTCGCCGAAGGGTTTATAGAGGCGCGCGCCGGGTCCGGCACCTGGGTGGCGCCGATCCAGCAGAAACGCCCGCCGGCCGCGCTGCGTGCCGGCCTCGCCGCTCCGCAAAAGCTCTCGCGGCGCGGTCAGACCATCGTCAACGGCCCGCAGCCGCCACGCAATGCCGGCGTCATCAACTTCCATCCCGGCGTGCCGGAAACCGCCTCCTTCCCCTTCACCATCTGGTCCAGCCTTCTGGTGCGCAATGCGCGCAGCCGCGACGAGAACTTGCTCGGCTATATCTCCTTTGCCGGCCATCCCGGTCTGCGCCAGGCCATTGCGTCGACCATCAGCCTTTCGCGCGGCATCAACTGCACCGCCGACCAGGTCATCATCGTCACCGGCGCGCAGGCGGCACTCGACCTCGCTTCGCGCGTGCTGATGGACGAAGGCGATCATGTCTGGATGGAGGAGCCCGGCTATCTCGGCGCCAAGAGCGCCTTTCTCGCCAGCGGCGCGCAGCTTGCGCCCTTGAAGGTCGATCGCCTTGGATGGCATCTCGCAGACCCAGAGCTGCCGCCGCCGCGCCTGATCTATGTGACGCCATCCTGCCAGTGGCCGTTCGGCACCATCATGCGCATCGAGGAACGGCTGCAGCTGCTTGACATCGCGGAACGCCACGGCGCCTGGATCGTCGAGGATGATTATGACGGCGAGTACCGGTACCGTGGCCGGCCGGTACCGGCGCTGCGCGGCCTCGATCACGCCGACCGGGTCGTCTATATCGGCTCCTTCGGCAAGACGCTGATCCCGGCGCTCCGCATCGGCTATCTCATCGTGCCGCGCGAACTGTCGGTCCCCTTCGACCGCGCCGTCTCGATCACCGGCCAGTTCGCGCCGCTGATCCTGCAGGCGACGGTCAACGACTTCATCACGCAAGGCTATTTCGCCACGCATCTGAAGCGTATGCGCCGGCTCTATGCGCGCCGGCAGGCCAATTTCGTAAAACTGTGCCAGGAGCATCTGGCCGAATGGCTGACTGTGACCGAGAACGATTCCGGCATGCAGCTGCTGGCCAGTTTTATCCGACCCTACAAGGACAGTGACGTCGTCGCCGCTGCCGTCAAGGAGGGCCTCGACGTGCAGGGCATCTCGATCAACTACCATTCGAGCGAGCCGGAACACGGCCTGCTGCTCGGCTATGCCGCGATGGACGAACGCCAGATCCTGCGCGCAGTGCTGGCGCTGCGCGCCGCCTTTATGCGACTGGACCGGCAATAAGCCGGTCCAACGCGGCTCTTCAATTCACGCTGTCGAATTTCTGCAGGTCCACCGGTGCTGCCTTGCGCACCTCGACATCGTCCAGCGAGGCATTCTCCAGCGCCACACGGGCCGCCGCATCGATGTTATGGATCATGTCGTCGATGTCGGCGTCGGCATGCGCCGGATTCATCGCGATCATGACCGTGCGGTTGAGGATGTCGAGAGAACCCTTGCCGAGGTCGTCGGCATAGGTCAGCCGCAGGCCCTTGTTTTCCGGCAGCGTGTACGGATTGAGCGCCGGATGATGCGCGCCCTCATGCATCAGCACCTGGTCCCACTGGGTGAAATTGTGGCGGCCGGTCTTGCCGGCAATGACGCTCGGAATGGTCTTCGAAAAAGTCTGCGCCGCCTGTTCGCTGGGCAGAAGATACATTACCTGTGCCGCGCAATCGTCGTCGGGGCTGTTCATCGGCGACGGCGTCAGGCCGAGATTGCCGAGATGGCGCGTGCCGGCCAGCACCTTCTTCTTCTCCGCCCGCATCGCCTCGATGATGCCGTCCAGACGGTCGAGCTGGACATTGAGCATCGCGCCCATCAATTCCGAGGCGCGCGCGCCGATGCCGGCGAACGGCTTGATGCTGTCGCTGCGGCCCTGCCAGTAGAAATGGCAGGGGTCGATGGCGCAGCGCGCGCGCTCGGCCACTTTCGGATCGCTGGTGGCGATGCCGCCGCCCTCGCCCGACGTGATGTTCTTGAAGTAGTTGAAGGAGTAGGCGCCGGCATGGCCGATGGAGCCGAGCTTCTTGCCCTCATAGCCGCCGCCAATGCCCTGGCAGACATCTTCCAGCACGAGCAGACCGCGTTTTTTAGCGATGTCCATGATGGCGTTCATGTTGCAGGCCGCACCCCACATATGTACCGGGATGACCGCCTTGGTGCGCGGGCCGACGGCGTCGCGCAGAGCGGCCGGGTCGATGGTCAGGCTCTCGTCGATATCGACAATGACCGGAATGGCGCCGACCGACAGCACTGCTGTGGCGGTCGCCATATAGGTGTGCGCCGGCACCAGCACCTCATCGCCCGGGCCGATGCCGAGGCCGATCAGGCCGGCGGCGAGCCCATAGGTGCCGCTGGCGGCCAGCGCAAAATGCTCGACGCCGAGATGCCTGGCATAGCGGGCCTCGAAGCGGTTGCACTCGCTGTTCTCGCCATAGCGAAACAGCGCACCCGAGCGGATCACCCTGGCAATGGCTTCGATCTCTTCTTCGCCGGCAGTGTACATGGCAAGTCTCCACATCGCTGATGGTATGAAAGCAGTACGCCTGCGGCCGCTGTTTGAAAGAACCACTCCGCTGCGATCGGACCAAGCCATCCTGCTCACGTCGGAGCGGCGTTTAGCGCCGACTGTGGGCATATCGAATGAAATCGACATTCCAGAATGCAGGCCCGCGGAAAAATCGTACCCATCCGAATTCGCTGAAGTGGCCCTGTCGGAAAGCCCGCATTGGGCGTTCCATCGCGTCCAGTTGGGCAAACGGTCGGTTCCATGCAGCACGGGACACACTTTGGAAGACCCTCGAAACCGGGGTGCCGGCAAGATGGTGGCCGGCAAAACGGTGGCCGTCCATGACGCGACAGCTCGTCCTGCATGAAGACGATGTCGGCATGTGCCATGGCGCCAACAGCGCCTTCCTCGAACTGACCGCACTGGGCGCCTGCAGCTCCGGCGCCGTGATGGTGCCGTGCCCATGGTTCCCTGAGATGGCCGAAGCGGCAGCCGCCGATCCCCGGCTCGATCTCGGCGTCCACCTGACGCTGAACAGCGAAAAGCAGCACTACAAATGGCGGCCGCTGACGTCGCCGTCGCGCGCGGCCGGCCTGACGGACGAGTTCGGCTATTTCTGGCCCGATGTCGCGACCACCCGCCGCAAGGCAGCACCGCAAGCGGTGGAAACCGAGCTTCGCGCGCAGATCGACACCGCCTACCGCGTCGGCATCGACGTCACTCATCTTGACGCCCATATGGGGGCAGCGCTGTCGCCCGAGTTTTGCGACGTCTACATCAAGCTCGGCCTGGAATATCGCTTGCCGGTGCTGTTGACCAAAACGCTGTCGGCCTATTCGCCCAACGACAATCTGGTTGGCGTCACCGAAGCGGCGTTCCAGCGCGGCGTCACTGAAGCCCGGGCCAGGGGCTTTGTCATCTTCGACGCCGCCATTCAGACGACCTGGGGCCGTCCACGCTCCAAGCCGATAGAGCCCGCCTACAAGGCATTGGTCGAAGGGGTGCGCGAAGGCCTGACCTTCTTTTGCCTGCACTTCAACGCGCCGGGCGAGCTCGAACTGATCGAGCCGCGCTCCGCCTATGTCCGCACCGAGGAATACGAACTCTTCCGGGACCAGGGTTTTCGCGACTGGCTCGGCGCGCAGGACATCGAAATCATCGGCATGAAGCCGCTGCGCGAGGAGCTTCGTGCACGGCTCGGGGCATCGACACCGGCAAAGGCCCGCAAAGCGGCCACCCGGGCAGCACCGTAAGCCGATCCATCGGCCAATGGCGCAAAGAGGGAATTGGAACTGCAACGACAATGGGAGAATGACATGAAGACTGTTCTGAAACTGGCGCTCGGCGCGCTTGTCTCGATGAGTATGCTGGCGGGCGTCGTGCAAGCGGCCGGCCTGAAGGATCCCAAGGATGTCCGCATCACCTTCGTGGTGCATGGCTCGGCCTCCGATCCCTACTGGTCGGTGGTCAAGCGCGGCGTCGACGATGCGGCGGCGCTCACCGGCGCCAAGGTCGAATATTATGCGCCGCAAGTGTTCGACGTGGTCGAGCAGGCCCGCCTGCTCGACGCGGCCATCGCCACCAATCCAGACGGCATCGCCGTCTCCATTGCCGACGCCAATGCACTTGGTAAATCGGTCAAGGCCGGCCTTGCCGCCAACATTCCGATGGTCGTCCTGGATTCCGGCGAGAAGGAAGGCGCCGAACTCGGCACCTCTCTCTACGTCGGCACAGTCTCCGAATATGATTCCGGCAAGAAGGCCGGCGAGCGGCTGGCCAAGGAAGGCACGCTCAAAGTCGTCTGCATCAACCACGAGGTCGGCAATGTCAGCCTCGACCAGCGCTGCCAGGGGTTGAATGATGGGCTGAAGCCGTCAGGCGGCGGCACCGAAGTGCTTACCGTGTCGCCCGATCCGGCCGACATCCAGCGCCGCACCGAGGCCTATCTGTCGGCGCATCCCGACACCCAGGCCGTCTTCGCGCTCGGCGCCACCGCCGCCAATCCGCTGATCCCGTTCTTCCGGCAGAAGGAATTGTTCGGCAAGATCAAGCTCTACACCTTCGACATCAGCCCCGAAGTCCTGGATTCCGTCGTCGCCGGCGAAATGGGCTTCGGCATGGACGCCCAGCAATATCTGATGGGATACCTGCCGGTGATCTATCTGGTCGAGCATGCCACACATGGCTTCTGGCCGCAGAACAACGCCTACACCGGCCCGCTCTTCATCGACTCGCCCGACAAGGCCAAGGCGATCCTGGCGCTCGCCAAGGACGGCATCCGCTAAGGCAAGACCAAAACGGATCGGGGAGCCGCCATGTGCTCCCCGTCTCTGGTCGAGATTGCGAAGTGAGCGATTGGGGAGCCTAATGGCTGTTGTGGAAGACAAGGCGATACCTCCAGAAGCGCCGGCCCCCGGGGTACTGGGCAAGGACCGTTTCGGCATGACGTCGAAACGGTCTGCCGGCACTGACGAGCGGCTGGCCAGCACCGGCCAGCTGACGCAATGGCTGCGCCGGCCCGAAGCCGGTGCCGCCGGCGGCCTCATCGCCACCATCATCATCTTCGCCCTGCTGCCGGGTGCGTCGAACCTCTATTCGCTGCAGGGGTCGATGACCTTCCTGACGCTGGCAGCCGAACTCGGCATCATCGCCACGGCCGCAGCCCTTCTCATCATCGCCGGCGAGTTCGATCTCTCGGTCGGCTCGATGGTCGGCTTCGCTGGCGTCGTCATCGGACTGACGGTGAAATATTGGGACCTGCCGCTGTGGGGCGGCATCGCCTGCGCCTTCGCTGTCGCCATCCTCACCGGCTACGTCAACGGCCTGATCGTGGTGAAGACCCGCCTGCCCTCCTTCATCGTGACGCTGGCGTCGCTCTACATCCTGCGCGGCCTGTCGATCGGCATCACCCGCGCCGTCACCGGCCGCACGCAGATCCCCTACATCCTCGACGGCGCGCCGGACCCGGCAACCGCGGGCCTGTTCAACGGCCATCTCCTGACCGGCTTCTTCCAATGGATGGGCACGCAAGGCTGGATCGCCACCCGCACCGACGGCATTCCCTTCGTCGTCGGCATTCCGATGTCGATCGTCTGGTGGCTGGGGCTTACCGCGCTTGCCGGCTATGTCCTTACCCAGACCAAATACGGCAACTGGATTTTTGCCACCGGCGGCGACCTCAATGCCGCCCGCAATGTCGGCGTTCCGGTCGACCGGGTTAAGATAGCGCTGTTCATCTACACCGCCTGTGCCGCGACCTTGCTTGCCACCATCCAGGTGATGGAGGCCGGCTCCGCCGACACCACGCGCGGCCTGCTCAAGGAATTCGAGGCAATTATCGCCGCGGTCATCGGCGGCGTGCTGCTCACCGGCGGCTATGGCACCGTCTATGGCGTGCTGTTCGGCGCGCTGATCTTCGGCCTGGTGCAGATGGGCATCTTCTACACCGGCATCGACACCGACTGGTTCAAGGTCTTCCTCGGCATCGTCATTTTGATGGCCGTGCTGGTCAACAACTACATCCGCCTCAAGGCGCTCGGACGCGGAGGCGGCAAATGACCTACCCAAACCCGTCCCCGGCCATCCAGCCAGCCATGGAATTGCGTGGTGTGTCGGTCAATTTCGGCTCGGTACGCGCGCTCCAAGATATCGACATCAAGGTCTATCCCGGCGAGGTGCACTGCTTGCTGGGCGACAACGGCGCCGGCAAGTCGACGCTGATCAAGGTTCTGTCGGGCGTGCACCGGCCGACCAAGGGCGAGATTTTCGTCGACGGCAAGCCCGTCACGTTCCGCAGCCCGCGCGACGCGCAGGACCTCGGCGTCGCGACGGTCTTCCAAGACCTCGGCATGATCTCGCTGATGTCGATCACGCGCAACTTCTTCCTCGGCCGCGAGCCGACCAGAAGCCGCCTGCCCTTCTCGCGCTTCGACAAGGAGCGCGCCAACACAATTGCCCGCCAGGCGATGGCCGATATCGGCATCGACGTGCGCGACCCGACACAGGCAGTCGGAACGCTGTCGGGCGGCGAGCGCCAGTCGGTAGCGATCGCGCGCGCAGTCCACTTCGGCGCAAAGGTGCTGATCCTTGACGAGCCGACCTCGGCGCTCGGCGTGCATCAGGCGGCCATGGTGCTGAAATTCATCATCGAGGCGCGCATGCGGGGGCTGGCGGTGATCTTCATCAGCCACAACATCCATCACGCGTACCCTGTCGGCGACACCTTCACGCTGCTCAACCGCGGCCGCAATCGCGGCACATACGCCAAGTCCGAGATCTCGCGCGACGAGGTGATCTCCATCATGTCGGGCGGCGAGGATTTAAAGGCGGTGGAAGCTGAGATTGCCGGGCTGTTGGCGCAGATCGGCAACCGGCCGGCCGCCGCACCCTGAGCCTGGAACACTTTGCAGAGAGTAATAACAGCATGAGCAGGATACGCGTTGGCGTCATCGGCGCCGGCATGATCTCGCAGGTCGAGCACATTCCAAACCTGTTGCGGCTCGGCGACCTGTTCGAACTGGTCGGCGTTGCCGACCCGTCAAGGATTTCGCGGGAATATGTCAGCGAAATTCACGGCATCGCCAATTTCGAAACGCCGGAGCAACTGTTCGGCCAGAAGCTCGACGCCGTCGTGATCGGCTCGCCCGACCCGCTGCATCACGAGCAGGTGCTGGCCGCACTCGGGCGCGGCCTGCATGTCCTCTGCGAAAAGCCGCTCTGCTACTCGCCGGCGGAAATCGCCGAGATCATCGCAGCGCGCGACAAGGCCGGCAAGGTCATGCAGGTCGGCAACATGAAGCGCTTCGATCCGAGCTACCGGCTGGCGCTGGCCTCGCTGCCCGGCACGGCAAAGACGTTGCGTTCCGTCTCTGTCGAGGTCAACGATCCCGACGCCTGGCCGTTCATCGCCCACCAGCGCTACAAGCGCGGCAACGATATTCCCAAGGACCTGATTGCCGCCGCTCAAAGCAAGCAGAAACAACAGGTCGAACGCGCTATCGGCCAGCCTTTGAACGATCTGGCTTTCCGTGGATTTATCGGCGCTTACAGCTCCGCCTTGATTCACGATGTGAATGCCGTGCACGGCCTGCTCGACGCGCTCAGCGTGCCGGATGGCGAGGTCGTCGGCGCGCAGATCTTCGCCAATGGCGATGGCGGCCAGGGCGCGGTAAAACTGCTCGACGGCCAGGCGCTGTGGACCATGACGCATCTGACCGTGCCGAAGCTCGCCGACTACAAGGAGCGCATCACGCTGTTCTTCGACGATGCCAGCCTCGAGCTCGAATTCCCCTCGCCCTGGCTCAACCATCACCCGACCCGGCTGACTGTGAAGACCTCGGACGGCCACACACTGTCGACGAAGGATCTGCGCGCCGGCTACGGTGAAGCCTTCGTCGAGGAACTGCGCGGCTTCTGGGGTGCGATCGTCAATCGCGACGAGGTGGTCAACCGCCCCGAGCACGCCGCCCGCGACCAGGCGCTGCTGATCGCGCTGACCAGGCAGCATTTGGCCACTTCGCAGGCCGGCTGAGCGCTCGCAGGATGTGTTGAGATTCAGGTCAGGCCGCGCCGAAAACGTTGGGTTTCGAGAACCGGAGCGGAGCGTACTTAAGTGCACCGGAAGCGCAGAAAGCCGGCGTTTGCAGGCCGGCCTCACCTGAATATCAGCACATCCTACCGGGTGTTGATGACGCCGTCTGTATTGGCGAGCAGCTTGCGCACCGCGTTGCGGGCCGCCTCCGGCCGCTGCAGGCGGATGGCCTTCTCGATCGCCTCGTGCAGTTGCTGTGCATGCTGCAGATCGTCGAGTTCGCGCGTCGTATAGGTGAACAGATGATCGAAGGCGGATTCGATCAGCACGCCGAGCGGCACCAGCAGATCGTTGCCGGAGGCGCGCAGGATGGCGAGATGAAAGCGCGTGTCGGCGCGCGTGCGCTCCTGCAGGCTCGACGCCTCGCCCATCTCGCGGCAGGCCTGGCTGATCTCGGCCATCTGCTCCTCGGTGCGTCGCATGGCTGCGAAGGCAGTCGCTTCCGGCTCGATGATGTGGCGGAATTCCTGCACCGTCTTCAGGAACACCTCACGGTCGGGCGCGGTCGCGTACCAGGCGAGCACATCGCGATCGAGTAGGTTCCAGCGCTCCCTGGGCTCCACCCAACTGCCGATCTTGGGGCGCGATGCCAAAAGGCTTTTGGCCATCAGCATCTTGATCGCTTCGCGCACCGCAGAGCGACTGACGTTGAAGGTTTCGGACCATTTGGCTTCATTGGGCAGGATGGTGCCTGGCGGATAGTCGCCGCGCACGATCCGAAGCCCGATTTCGCTGGCCAGCGAGGCATGCACGCTGGTGCCGGGCATCCGGGTGGCGTCAGCCCGGCGAAGGGTCGCCGGGCGCTCGGCGGATGCCGCCTTTTCAGGCTTCGTTCCCTTATTCGGCTTTCCGTCCCTCATGCGTCCACAAAGTCCGGATTTCGAAAGCTGTCAAGCAGAGGGCGGGACGTTGACGGCAAAGCCTGCGGCTGTGCACAGATCAGGTCGCAACCTTGCCCCCGGCCGGCCTATTTGACGTATTTGCGCCAGCTGTGCTCGGGACGGAAGCTAAGCATGTCCCTGGCCTTGCGGTTGGAAAGCAGCGTTTCATATTCGCCGAGCTTCGTCTTGACCGGCACGTCGGGATAAAACCGCTTCAACAGTTCCGCTGTCGGCAGGTCGGACGAGGTATCGTCATTGGCGGCGTTGAACACCTGGAAGCCGAGCCCGTCCGTTTCAACGGCGCGCAGCGCGATCTGGCCGAGATCGCGCGCGTCGACATAGCTCCAGGCGATGCGCTTGCGAAAGCCCGGATCGGCAAACCACTTCGGAAACAGCGAATATTCGTGCGGCTCGATGACGTTGCCGATGCGCAAGGCATAGATATCGGTGCCGTTGCGCTGCGCAAAGGCGCGCGCCGTGTGCTCGTTGACGACCTTGGACAGAGCATAGCTGTCCATCGGATCGACGTCGTATTCTTCATCGAGGGGAAAATATTTGGGGTCGCGCGGTTCGTTGGCGAACACCACGCCATAGGTGGTCTCGCTGGACGCGATCACCACCTTGGGGATGCCGAGTTTCACCGCCGCCTCGATGACGTTGTAGGTGCCCATCGCATTGATGCGGAACACCTCATTGTCGGTCGTGATCATGATGCGCGGTATGGCGGCGAAATGCACCACGGCATCGACCGGCTGCGGGCGCAGCGACGGGTCGAATTCGTGCAGACCCATATAGCTCGACAGCGCGTTGAACACCTGGCCGCTGTCGGTGATGTCGGTGATCAGCGTGCGTACCTTGGGATTGTCGAGCGGCCTGGTGTCGATGTTGAGCACCTGGCAGCCCTGTTCGACCAGATATTGCACGACATGGCGACCGGCCTTGCCGCTGCCGCCGGTGAACATGATCCGCTTCGTCATTTTCGTCTCCAATGCCTAGGATTTCTGTGTATTGTCAGACAATATGGCATTCTGCAACCACCCTCGCCCGCAAGACGGCGGTGCCCAATATCAATCATCGCAACAGGACTTCAAGACATGACCACGACCGCCGCGAGCGAAAAGATCGGCTTTATCGGCCTTGGCCTGATGGGGCACGGCATTGCCAAGAACATCGTCGACAAGGGCTATGGCCTGACCTTCCTCGGCCGCAAGAACCGCAAGCCGGCGGAGGACCTGATTGGCCGGGGCGCCAAGGAGGCGGCGACTTCGCGCGACGTGGCGGCGGCGTCCGACATCGTCTTCATCTGCGTCACCGGCTCGCGCGAAGTGGAAGCCATCATCCGCGGCCCCGGCGGCCTCAAGGAGGGCTTGAAGAAGGGTTCGGTCGTCGTCGACTGCTCGACCGCCGATCCGGTCTCGACGGTGGCGCTGGCGGCGGAACTGAAGGAGATCGGCGTCGACTTCGTCGATGCACCGCTCAGCCGCACCCCGAAGGAAGCCTGGGAAGGCACGCTCGACGCCATGGTCGGCGCGCCCGACGCGCTGTTTGCCCGTGTGAAGCCGGTCATCGAAACCTGGGCCGGCCGCATCGTCCATATTGGCGATACCGGTGACGGCCACCGCATGAAGCTGCTCAACAACTTCATCTCGCTGGGCTATGCCGCGATCTATTCCGAGGCGCTGGCGCTGGCCGAAAAGGTCGGCATCTCGCCACCGCGTTTCGACAGCGTCATCCGCAACGGCCGCATGGATTGCGGCTTCTACCAGACCTTCATGCGCTGGACGCTGGAGGGCGACCGCGACGCACATAAATTCACCATCGCCAACGCCTTCAAGGACCTGACCTATCTGGAATCGATGGCGGGTGCGGCCGGCATCGCCAACCCGCTCGGCAACGCCACCAAGAACTCCTTCGCCGGTGCCTATGCCACTGGCCCGGCCGAGCAATTCGTGCCGATGCTGGCGACATATATCGGCAAGGTCAACGGCGTCGACCTGATGCCCAGCAAGGACGGCAAGAAGCAGACGATTTGAAGGCGGCGAAAAGCCTGTGTCAGCGCCTCGACCGGCCGATAACATCGTCGGTGTTGGCGAGCAGTTTGTGCACCGCATTGCGCGCGGCCGCAGGGCGCTGCAGGCGGATGTTCTTCTCGATCGCCTCATGCAGCGCCTGCGCCCGCCGCTGATCGCTGGTCTCCCGTGTGACGAAGACAAAGAGATGATCGAGCGCCGACTCGATCAGAACGCCAAGCGGCACCAGCAGATCGTTGCCCGAGGCGCGTAGTATGGCGAGGTGAAAACGCGTATCGGCGCGGATACGCTCCTGCAGGTTCAGAGCCTCGCCCATCTCACGACAGGCCTGGCTGATCTCGTCCATCTGCTCGTCGCTGCGCCGCGTGGCGGCAAAGGCCGACGCTTCCGGCTCGATGATGTGACGGAACTCCTGCACCGTGCGCAGGAAGGCCTCCCGGTCCGGCCCGGTCGCGTACCAGGCCAGCACATCGCGGTCGAGCAGGTTCCAGCGTTCCCTGGGCTCGACCCAGCTGCCGATCTTGGGCCGTGAAGCCAGCAGGCTTTTGGCCATCAGCATCTTGATGGCTTCGCGCACCGCCGAACGACTGACATCGAAGGTCTCGGCCCATTTGGCCTCGTTGGGCAGAATGGTGCCGGGCGGATAGTCGCCACGTACGATTCTGAGGCCGATCTCGCCGGCCAGCGAGACATGGACGCTCGCTCCCGGAAAATGCGCGGCACCGGCCCTGCGCATGACAGCCGGACCGCGGCTGGCTTGTGCCTTGGCCCGCTCGGCTCGCTTCTTTGATTTCTCGTCCGGCATTCACGTTCCAATGCGTCGGCCGTCTGCGTCCGGACTGGTCCGAACCTGCACGGCGCGCCGATCTCGTTGCCGAAAATCCAAACTACAAGCGCGTCAAAGCCGGAGCCTGCTGCCCCAACCGTTGCGTCCGTTCGGGAAGAGACGGGGCGCCCGTCAAAGGGCGCCCCGAAATCGAGAACCTACTTCTGGATGCAGGTGTCGACCGTGTCCTTGGTGCATTCGTCGAGGCCGGTGAACACCGGATCGGCGACGGCCTTGCCTTCGACCAGATCGATCATCACCGATGGTGCCTTGTAGCCCATTTCGAACGGCCGCTGACCGACCAGAGCGGTCACAAGGCCGTCACGGGCGATCGCCACTTCATCGCCGATCGTGTCGGCGGCGCCGATGACGAAGTCGTTGCTGGCGATGCGGTCCTTGAGCGGCCCGAACAAGTCACGATAGGGCTGCGGTGCGCCAAACAGCGGCCAGCCGCCCATGATGCCGAAGGCGTCGAGCTTGGGGTTGGCGGCGAGGATGTCGGTCATCGCCTGCACGCCCTTGGCGCCGTCGTCATTGGTGAACACCGGGCAACCGGCGACTTCGGTCCAGCCGCCTTCGCCGGCAAGTGCCGCCAGGCCTTCCTTGCCCGACAGCGCGTCACGCATGCCCTGCGCGCGGCGCAGGATGTTGTCGGCCGCGGGATTGCCTTCGATGGTACAGATCGTGCCGCCGTTCGGCTTGCCCTTCTTGATGTACTCGCCGATCTTGTGACCCATCAAATAGTTGTCGGTGCCGAGATAGGTCTTGCGCAGCGCGGCATCTTCCTTGCTGAGATCGGCGTCGAGCGTCATGATCGGGATCGTCGGATTGGCGGTCTTGATCGTCTGAGCGATCAGCGGCGCGTTGGATGGCGAAATCGCCATTGCCACCGTGTCGGCCTTGCTCAGCATGTCCTGAACGATCTGCGCCTCGCCGGCCTCGTCCGAGGTCGACGCCGGGCCGGTGTAGAAGCATTCATATTCCGAGCTGGCATTTTCCTTGTTCCATTTCTCGCAACCCTGGTGGATGGCTTCGAAGAATGGATTGTCGAGACCCTTCACCACGATGACGAGCTGTTTCTTGGCCAAAGCCGGCCCGGCGCCCAGCGCCATGGCGGCGACGGCGGCGAGCAAAAGTGTTTTCCTCATGTCAGTCCTCCCTTGAAACAGACGGACACGGCGTGCCCGCCACACAGATCGACCGGATGCTTAATGACCGAGGTTCGTTTCACGAGCACTCGTGTCGCCAAGACAGATCGATAAGCATTTCCAGATGCGGCATTGGCCCGGCTCAACACATGGGTGGCGCCGCAACCTCGACCGATAAACCTCCGCCGATTCCGCCCGGCTAACCGCCAGCGGCATCGGCATAATCTCCTCCGACGCTTAGCTAATATCGGCTTGCGGCCAACGTCAATGCTATTTGTCCTACAAAACGGATTTTTGGATAACCAACGCTTCAATTCGTCCGACAATTGATTGACGAGCGCCGGCTTTTGCGTAAAAGAACGCTGACGCTGTTTCCGGGAGGAGATGGGGAGAGCGGGGCCAAAGCAGCGCCGGCATTCACGCCGGGAACAGCAGCGGGTCGCAAAACACGGGGAGGCAAAGACTGGTGGCGGTTCTCGAACTCACCAATATCTCGAGGCATTTCGGCGCCATCCAGGCGGTCAACGACGTATCGCTGTCGATCGAGCCCGGACAGGTGGTCGGCCTGATGGGCGACAACGGCGCCGGCAAGTCGACGCTGGTCAAGATGATCGCCGGCAATTTCCGCCCCAGCCATGGCGTCATGCGCATGGACGGCAAGGAGTTGATCCTGCACAAGCCGGCGGAAGCTCGCCAGCACGGCATCGAGATCGTCCACCAGGACCTGGCGCTGTGCAACAATCTGACCGCTGCCGCCAATGTCTATCTCGGCCGTGAATTGCGCCGCGGCTTCGGCCCTTTACGCATCCTCGACTATGCCGCCATGTACAAGCGCGCCGGCCAGCTCTTCGCCGAGTTGAAGTCCGAGACCCGTCCGCGCGACCTCGTCAAGCAGATGTCGGGCGGCCAGCGCCAGGCAGTAGCGATCGCGCGCACCATGCTGTCGCAGGCGAAGATCGTGTTGATGGACGAACCGACGGCCGCGATCTCGGTGCGCCAGGTCGCCGAAGTGCTGAACCTGATCCGCCATTTGCGCGACCAGGGCATCGCAGTGGTGCTGATCAGCCACCGCATGCCTGACGTGTTCACCGTCGCCGACCGCGTCATCGTCATGCGGCGCGGCCGCAAGGTCGCCGACAAGACGATTGCGTCAAGTTCGCCCGAGGAAGTCACCGGGCTGATCACCGGCGCCATCGAACAGGTTTGATCTCAGCGAATTTCACCACGCACAGCACATGAAGGTCGACGATGGCACTGACAATTGACCAGCCGATCGAACAAAAGCAGCAATCCTTGCCGGCAAGACTGTTTGCCAGCCAGACCTTCTGGGTGGTGATCGCGGTCATCCTGGCCTGCCTGTTCCTGTCTTTTGCCACCGACGCCTTCGCCACGTCGAAGAACCTTTACAACATCACCCGCAACATCACCTTCGTCGCCATCATCGCGCTCGGCATGACCTTCGTCATCATCACAGGTGGCATCGACCTGTCGGTCGGTTCGGTGCTCTGCCTGTCGTCGATGGTGCTGGCCGTCACCATGCATGCCGGCTACTCCATCGAGGTCGGCATCCTCGCCTCGATCGCCACCGCGCTCGCCATAGGCGCCTTCAACGGCATCATGATCGCCTATCTCGGCTTTCCACCCTTCGTGGTGACGCTCGGTATGCTGTCGATTGCCCGCAGCCTCGCCATGGTCGCCTCCAACAACACCGTCGTCTTCCAGTTCGGCCCGGATCACGACAAGCTTCTGGCGCTGGGCGGCGGTGCATGGGTGTTCGGCATCGCCAATCCGGTGCTCTACATGATCCTTTTGGCGCTGATCACCGGCTTCACGCTGCGCTGGACCAAGTTTGGCCGCCACATCTTCGCCATTGGCGGCAATGAGCACGCGGCGACGCTGACCGGCGTTCCCGTCAAGCAGATCAAGGTCGCCGTCTATATGATCTCGGCGCTGGCGGCGGGCATTGCCGGCATCATCCAGACCGGATGGCTGGGCGCCGTCACCACCAATCTCGGAACCGGCATGGAACTGCAGGTCATCGCTGCCACGGTCATTGGCGGCGCCAATCTCGCCGGCGGCGTCGGCACCGCTTTCGGCGCCATTGTCGGTGCCGCGCTCATCGAAGTGATCCGCAACAGCCTTGGTCTGCTCGGCATCAATGCTTTCTGGCAAGGCGTGTTCATCGGCGGCGCCATCCTGCTCGCGGTGCTGTTCGACCGGATCCGCAACTTCAGGCGCAATGACTGAATGTTTTTGGACTGAACCTTTCGGCTGGAAACCGTTGCCTTGACATCGAAAACCCTGTTCGAGCTCAACGGCCGGCTGGCGCTGATCACCGGCTCCGGCCAGGGCATCGGCCTGGCGCTGGCGCGCGGCCTTGCCGAGCATGGCGCAAGTGTCGTGCTCAACGGCCGCGATGCCGGCAAGGTTGCCGGTGCTGTCGCCGGCTTGCGCGACGCTGGCTTCAAAGCGCACCCCTCGACCTTCGACGTGACGGATTTTCGCGCGGTCGATGCCGATGTCGCCCGCATCGAGGCCGAGATCGGCGCCATCGACATCCTGATCAACAATGCCGGCGTGCAGTTCCGCGCTCCGCTCGAGGACTTTCCCGAGGAGCAGTGGGAGCGGCTGTTCAAGACCAATGTCTCCGGCGCCTTCCATGCCGGCAAGGCGGTCGCCCGCAACATGATCGCGCGCGGCAAAGGCAAGATCATCAACATCGGCTCGGTGCAGAGCGAACTCGCCCGGCCCAACATCGCGCCGTACACGGCGACCAAGGGCGCGATCCGCAATTTGACCCGTGGCATGTGTACCGACTGGGCGAAACACGGCTTGCAGATCAATGCCATCGCCCCCGGCTATTTCCGCACCGAGATGAACCAGGCGCTGGTCGACAACCAGGAATTCTCCGCCTGGCTGGAAAAGCGCACGCCGGCTGGCCGCTGGGGGTATGTCGACGAACTGATCGGCGCCGCCGTGTTCCTCGCCTCCGACGCCTCATCCTTCGTCAACGGCCATACGCTTTATGTCGACGGCGGCATGACGGCTTCGGTTTGACGGGAAACCCTATCGCTCAGTCTGAAAATCCACCACTGCGGCCGGCAGCACACAGCGGCTTTCGCCCCGCGCCTTGACGCGAGCCCGAACTCAGCCGCACAATCCCGTCGCAGGCGAAGGGAGGCCAGTCGTCTGCGGGAGGTATAACCCATGACGGACGCGATCAGGCTCTATTGGGGCCGGTTCGGACATGTTTCTGTCCTGAATGTCGCCAGCGACTTCGTCACCCATGCGCATGTCGAGGCCCACATCATCATCTGGCTGGAGGGCACGGCCGGCGAGATGACCGTCGGCCGCGAGACGGTGCCGCTGGGTCCCGGCACCGCCGCCGGCATCAATTCCTACCAGCCGCACAGCCACATTCTGTCGCAGAACGGCAGGCCCGGCCTGTTCCTCGCTTTCTACATCGATCCGGATTGGGCGCGCCGGCGCCGCGACCTGCCTTCGTCGGCGCCGTTGTTTGCACAGGCTGCGATCACGCTCGAACCCTGGCTGCACCAGGCCGCCGCCAACCTGCTCGACCATTTGAGCGATAATGAAAGCATCGACGACGTCGCCAATTACGAGATCGAGCGCTTCATCGATAGCCTGCTCGACGCCGCCGACGCCTCGGCGCCGCAGGAGGCGCGGATCCGGGTCAACACAATGCAGGATTTCCGCGTCCGCAAGGCAATCCAGCTGATGAAGGCCAATGTCTGCGAACGCATCTCGTTCGACGACGTCGCCCGCAGCGTCGGCCTGTCGCGGCCGCACTTCTTTGCTTTATTCAAGGAACAGACCAATCTGACGCCCAATGTCTACTGGAACACGCTGCGCATGGAGGAAGCCGTGCGGCAGCTGCAGTGGTCGCAGGAGCCGCTGATCTCGGTCGCCTGCAATCTCGGCTTCACCACCCAGGGCAATTTCTCGCGCTTCTTCCGCGACCATGTCGGCGTGCCGCCGACGCTTTACCGCGAGGCGGCGCGGGCCATGGCCTGAGCCAAGCCGCTCGTTTTTCAGACTCCTTGATAGGGCCGCAAGACCCATTGATAAGCGCAGCGCCGGCCGCCGCCCTACCCTGCAGCGTATCGAATTCGTAGGGGAATGATCATATGGCTGAAGTCACCGTCTCCAGCGTCATCGACGCGCCGGTCGAAAAGGTCTGGGCGCGCATCCGCGACTTCAACGGCCTGCCGGGCTGGCATCCGCGCATGGTCAAGAGCCATATCGAAGACGGCAAGAGCGCCGAAACCATCGGCTGCGTGCGTAGTTTCGAGCTCGCCAGCGGCGCGCGTATCCGCGAAAAACTGCTCGACTTCTCGGATGCGGATTTCCGCGTCAGCTATTCGATCCTCGAAACGCCGCAACCGCTGACCAATCACAAGGCGACGCTGCAATTGCGCCGCGTGACAGACGGCGACCGCACCTATGCCGAATGGACCGCGAGCTTCGACGCGGCACCCGACGAGGCCGACAAGATCGCCGCCGGCATGGCCGCCAATGTCTTCCAGGGTGGCTTCAATGCGTTGAAGAGCCATTTTTCTGGCCAGAGCTGAGTCAGGGGAGACTGCCATGGCGCTTGCCCTCCAGACCTTTTCGGCCGTCAGGGATGCCAACGCGGCGCTGAAGGCGCCCGGCACCCGCTATCTCGGCGGCGGCACACTGGTCGTGCGCGCCGCCAATGAAGGCGATATCTCCGTCTCCGGCCTTGTCCGCTCGACCGATCCGACCCTTTCCGGGATCACTGTTGCCGGCGGCAAGGTCCGCATAGGCGCTTCGGTGACGATGGCGGCTATCGCCCGCCATCCGGAGCTTGCGGCGCTGTCCAAGGCCGCGCGCGCCGTCGGCGGCCCGGCGATCCGCAACATGGCGACCGTCGGCGGCAATTTGTTTGCGCCGGCGCCCTATGGCGATTTCGCCGTGGTGTTGCTGGCGCTGGATGCGACGGTTGGCACCGATGATGGGGAATTGCCTATCGAGGATTTCCTGGCCAAGCGGGACGGCAGCCGCGCCATCGTCACATCAGTCGCCTTCGCGTTGCCGAAGGCCGAGAATTTCCGCTTCCTGAAAGTGTCGCGGGTCAAGCCGAAGGGCGTCTCCGTGCTCAGCATCGCCGCCGTTCTCGAACAGGCCGGCGACGGCACTGTCTCCTCGGCGCGGATCGCGCTCGGCTGCATGGCAGACCGGCCGATGCGCGCCCGTGCTGCGGAAAAGGCACTGATCGGCAGCAGGCTCGAGCAGGACGGCGTCGCAGCGGCGCTGGCTGCAGCCGGTGAAGGCACCTCGCCAATCACCGACCCGATCGCCAGCGCCTGGTATCGCGCCGAGGTTCTGCCGGTCCATCTCGGCCGGCTGCTGCTTACTTAACCACCGCTTGGGGGGCGCGCGTCTGTCCGATCAACCGGGCAGGCGCGCTGGGAGGAAAACATGGCAAAGGTTCCGGTTCAGTTCACGCTCAACGGCTCGGAGAAGGCCGAATTTGTCGACAGCGGCACGACGCTGCTGCACGCGCTGCGCGACAAGATCGGCGACACCTCGCCCAAGGGCGGCTGCCACCAGGGCACCTGCGGCGCCTGTTCGGTCATCATCGACGGCGAACTCCGGCTCTCTTGCCTGACGCTGGCCGAGACCTGCAGCGGCGCCGACATCCGCACCACATCGGGCCTCGCCGAGGCCGGCGTCCTGCATCCGCTGCAGCGTGCCTTCCTCGATGCCTTCGCCACGCAATGCGGCTTCTGCACGCCGGGCATGATCATGGCCGCCAAGGTGCTGCTCGACCACACGCCCAATCCGAGCCGCGAGGATGTGGTCGAGGCGCTGTCCGGCAACATCTGCCGCTGCACCGGCTACGAGCCGGTCATCCAGGCGGTGCTGACCGCGGCCCGAGCCAATTCGCAGAACGCGGCCTAAGGACCAAAAGAATGGAACTGCGCAAAAACTATTTCGCCGATCAGCGCAAGGACGGCCTGCACGAGATCGGCCATGGGCGGCCGCGGCTGGATTCGCCGGGACATGTGACGGGCAAGACCGCCTATTTCGCCGACCGCAACTTCCCGAATATGCTTCACCTGAAAATGGTGCGCAGTCCGCACCACCATGCCCGCATCCGTTCGATCGACACTTCCGAAGCGGAGAAGCATCCCGGCGTGGTGAAAATCCTCACTGCCAGGGATGTGCCGCACAATGTCTACACCATCCTGATCCTGATCCAGGTCGGACCGGAAGACGAAACGGTGCTGGCCGACGGCAAGGTGCGCTGGAAGGGCGAGGCCGTGGTGGCGGTGCTGGCCGAGACCGAGCGCGCGGCTCAGGAAGCGGCAGCCAAGGTCAAGGTCGATTATGAGGTGCTGCCGGCCGTCTTCGACATGGAAGAAGCGCTGAAGCCCGGCGCGCCTTTGGTCAACGAATATCACGGCCAGAATTATTACCTCTATGACAGCGGCGAATGCCGCAAGGTGCGCTTCGGCGATGTCGAGGCGGGCTTCGCTGGCGCCGACCACATCCTGGAACAGAGCTACCAGTCCTCGCCGATCGAGCATGCGCCGACCGAGACCACGGGCTGCGTCGTGGTGCCCGAAGGCAATGACCGCTTCACCTGCTACACCAACACCCAGGCGATGTTCTTCACCCTCGACAACGCGTCGATCATCCTGCAGATGCCCGGCTCCAAACTGCATTTCGTCGGCGGCACTGTCGGCGGCGGCTTTGGCGGCAAGGTCGACGTCATCGTCGAGCCGATCGCCATTCTTGGCGCCAAGCTGACAGGACGTCCCGTCTCCTTCATCTACAGCCGCGAAGAGGAGATGCAGATCTCCTCACCCCGCGCCGCCGAAAAGATAATCATCAAGGACGGCGTGATGAACGATGGCCGCATCGTTGCGCGCAAGGTGACCGGCTATACCGATGCCGGCGCCTATTCGCGCCACTCGCCTTATGGGGCGCAGAAGGGTGCCGCGCACTATCCCGGCCCCTACACCATCCCCAATGTCTGGATCGACACCTACTGCGTCTACACCAACCGCACACCCTCCTCCGCGATGCGCGGCTTCGGCGTCACCATCGGCGACTTCGCGCTTGAGGTGCAGATGGACAAGCTGGCGCGGCTGATCGGCATGGACCCGCTCGAATTCCGCTTCATCAACGCCTATCGCGATGGCGACATGAAGGCGCATCGCCAGCCGACCGAAGGAGCGGCGCTGATCGAGTGCATGCAGGAGGCGTCGCGCGCCGCCAACTGGCCCGTGGCGGAGAAGTATATGGCGATGTCCTCCTACACGAAGGGAGCTTGAGATGGCGATAAGGCGCGGACGCGGCGTCGCCGCGATCAACTATCCGACGGGCATGAACCTTGGCGGCGACCCGACGCAGGCGCTGGTGCATTCGACGCCGACCGGCAATTTCATGGTGACGCTTTCCAGCGTCGATCTCGGTCAGGGCTTGAAGCAGATCATGGCGCAGATCTGCGCCGAGACCATCGGCGTGCCGACGGACCGGGTCACCATCGACACCGCCGACACCGACACCGGCCCGCACTGCATGGGAACCTTCGCCTCGCGCGGCACCCACCGCGCCGGCAATGCCGTCATCCAGGCGGCCAAGGAAGCCCGTCAGGTGATGCTGGAGGTGGCGGCGGAAGAGCTGGAGGTGAACGCCTCCGATCTCGAAACTGATGGCGAGGGCAACATTCTGGTCAAGGGCGCGCCGCAAAAGTCGATCTCGATCTTCGATGTCGCCTTGTCGGCGCATTTCAAGCGCGGGCGCTCGATATCCGGGCGCGGCATGTTCCTGATCCCGCGCTCCTATCCGGAGAAAGAGACCGGCGCGATGAAGCCGTCGACCTGCTACGCCCATGCCTGCACGGTGGCCGAAGTCGAGGTCGATGACGAGACGGGCGAGGTTACGGTGCTGACCGTGAAGAACGTCTTTGAGATCGGCCGCGCGCTGAACCCGAAAATGGTCGAGCAGCAACTGGTCGGCGGTTCCTGGATGGGCATCAGCCACGCGCTCTACGAAACGACCGAGCCCTATTATCCCAACCGCGACCATGGCGGCACCGACTTCAACCAGTATCTGATGCCGGGACCGGGCGATCTCGCCCAAACCGAGATCATCGTGCTGGAGCGGCCGTCGGCGGATGGTCCTTACGGTGCCAAAGGGCCAGGCGAAATGTGCGCGAACCCGCAGATCCCCGCGGTTGCCAATGCCGTCTTCGACGCCGTCGGCGTGCGCATCGACACGCTGCCGATCACACCGGAGCGCATATTGCGCGCGCTGAAGGCGCAAGCGGCGAACTGAGGACGACATGCAGGAGCCGAATGCCGAGACTGTCGCGACCTCGCCGGAGGCGGTGGCACAGCATCTCGCTGCTTCGCGCTACCTCGCCGACGACAGCCTGGCCACCGCCATCTTCCTGGCCATACGGCTGGGCAAGCCGTTGCTGCTCGAAGGCGCGCCCGGCGTCGGCAAGACCGAAGCTGCGAAGGCGATCGCGCAACTGCTTGGCCGCGATCTGGTGCGGCTGCAATGCTATGAAGGCATCGACGCAGCACACGCGCTCTACGAATGGAATTACCAGCGCCAGCTGCTCGCCATCCGCCATGCCGGTGAGCACGAGATCGACATCTATGACGACCGTTTTCTGATCGCCCGGCCGCTGCTGCAGGTGCTGCGGGCGCCTCGGCAGCGTGTGCTTCTGGTCGACGAGATCGACCGCTCCGACCACGAATTCGAAGCGTTGCTTCTGGAATTCCTCTCCGACTTCCAGATCAGCATTCCCGAACGCGGCACCATCCGCGCCGAGGCGCAGCCGATCGTCATCCTGACCTCGAACCGAACCCGCGAACTGGCGGAGGCGCTGCGTCTATCACTGGATCGGCTATCCCGACGCCGAGCGCGAAGCCGCCATCATCATGCTGCGCGCCGGCGGGGTCGCCGAAGCGACCGCCCGCGCCGTGGCGAATGCCGTGCAGTCGATCCGCGTCCGCCCGCTGGCCAAGCCGCCCGGCATCTCCGAGGCCGTCGAATGGGCCAACGCCGCCACCATACTGGAGAAAGGCGGCAGCCCATGGCCGCAAGCCTTCCGCCGCGCCATCGGCGTGCTTATCAAGGACGAGGAGGATTTGTCCGCGATCGCGCCGGAGCTTGGTGCCATCGTCGAGGAGGCGCTGGGGTGAGCCGGGACTTCGGCAATGCGCAACGCCGGCGGGACAGCGCCCCCCTCTGTCCTGCCGGACATCTCCCCCTCAAGGGGGGAGATCAGCTGTCATTGTGGCTTTCGCCAATCTCCAGAGTTGCAGACCTGAGCAAGGCGCCGAAGCCGCCAATCTCCCCCCTTGAGGGGGAGATGTCCGGCAGGACAGAGGGGGGCGCGAAGGAATGATGCGTCAGGGAACCCTTCCTCTCGCCTCCGCGCCCTTCCTCGACTTCGCCCGGCTGCTGCGCCGCCACGCCTTTGCCGTCGCCCCCGAGCAGGTCTCCAGCTTCATGCAGGCGGTCACCCTGCTCGGCCCGCGCTCGATGGCCGACATCCGCGAGGCGGCGCTCGCAACGCTTGCCCCCCCGCCCGATCGCCGCGGCGAGTTCGAGGCGCATTTTCGCAATCACTTCCATGGCGATGGCCAACCTTCCGTCGAAGGCGAAGAAGACGAGGAAACCCGCATCAAGGACGATGGCGGCACGCGCCAGGAGGAGAAACAGACCACGCGCCAGGAGAAAGGCGGCGAGCTGTCGTCGGCAATCGAACAGCTCAGCAGCCGCGATTTCCTCCGCGACGACGATGGCCTTGGGCCCTTCCGCCGCAAGCTCGCTTCAGCCCTGCCCGCCCGCCGCTCCTTCCGCACCGTGCGTACGCATTCGCGCGGCAAGCTCGACCTGCGCCGCTCGCTCAGGGAAATCGTCAGTGCCGATGGCGAGATCCCCTCGCCGCTGCTGCGCCTCCGCCAGACGGTGCCACGCAAGCTGCTGATCCTGATCGATGTTTCCGGCTCGATGAAGCTGCATACATCGGATTATCTCAAACTGGCGCACGCCGCCGTACAAGGTGCTGACCGTGCCGAAATCTTCACCTTCGGCACGCGGCTCACCCGCATCACATCCGCACTGCGTATCCGCGATCGCGACCAGGCTCTCGCCCGAGCGGCGGCACTCGTCGACGACTGGGACGGCGGCACGCGCATGGGACCGACCCTGCTCGCCTTCCTCTCGGTGCCGCGGTTCTCGGCCTTCACGCGCGGTGCCGCTGTGATCATCCTGTCGGACGCGCTGGAGCGCGGCGACCATGCCGATCTCGAGACCGCGATACGCCGCCTGAGCGCCCGCGCCTTCCGGCTTTCGCTGGCGACACCCTTGGCCGGCGATCCGCGCTTCCAGCCGGCGACGGCAGCACTCCGCGCCATCCTGCCTGATCTCGACGATCTCGTCGACGGCTCTTCGCTCGGGAGTCTCACCGATTTCATCCTGTCGCTCGCCCGCCCTGCCCCGGCGGCGTCGGCTATCTGGAAAAGGGTATCGTGATGCAGAAAGCCATCGACGCGCATTTCCACATCTGGCGCCAGCAGGACCAGCCATGGCTGGTCGGGCCGATGGTGCCGCGCATTTTCGGCCCCTACGAACCGATCCGCCGCGACTATCCGATCGAGGAATTTCTCGCCGATCAGCAAGGCGCAGGTGTCGAGAAGGCCGTCTATGTCCAGACCAACTGGGCCAAGGAGGATTTCGAAAAAGAAGTCGCCTTCCTGCAGAAGACTGCCGACGAGACCGGCTGGCCGCACGCTATCGTCGGCTATACCGATATGACTGTCGACGATGTCCGGCCCCAGATCGATCGATTGAAAAAGTACCCGCTGCTGCGCGGCGTGCGCATGCAGCTGCATTGGCACGAGACGCCGGCCTTCCGCTTCGCTGCCTCGGCCGATCAGGTCATCGACCCCAAGGTACGCGCTAATGTCGCGCGGCTTAAAGACTATGGCCTGTCCTTCGACCTGCAGCTTTTCCCCGCCCAGATGAAGGACGGGCTGACGCTCGTCGGCGAGAACCCCGACACCAATTTCATCCTCACCCATGCCGGCATGCTGACCGGCATGGAGCCGGAAACCACCGAGGCCTGGAAAGCCGGCCTGAGTACTCTATCAACAGCGCCGAACTTCTACGCCAAGCTGTCGGGCCTCGGCACCTTCGCCCACCGCAACGATCCGGCGTTGATTGCCTACATCGTCGACAATGCCATCGACATTCTAGGCGCTGACCACCTGATGTTCGGCTCCAACTTCCCGATCGAAAAACTCTGGACGACCCATGCCGAACTGATCAAGGCGCACCGCGCCGCGGTGGGCAAGCACGGCGCAACTGCCGAGGCCGATATCTTCTGGAACACGGCGGAGAAGGTGTACCGGCCGGTGTAGAGCGGGCGCCGTCACTTCCCCCGCAAGGGGAGGAGGCAAGGCGCGCGACTGCCTACTTTAAGTCGAACTGCGGATCGACCGGAATCTGCATCGCAGTCACAAGATGGTTGGTCTGCCCGGCCAGCCCGATGATCGACACCAGCTCGCCATGCTGCGCATCGGTCATGCCTTTGGCGCGGGCAGCTGCCGTATGCGAGTGGACGCAGTAGGAGCAGCCATTGGCGGTGGACACAGCGATGTAGATCATCTCCTTGGTCAGCGGGTCGATCGCGCTCTCCGTGGCCATCACCACCTTCACCTGGTCCCATGTCCGTTTCAGCAAGGCCGGATCGTTGGCCAGCCCGCGCCAGAAATTATTGACGAAGTCCGATTTGCGCGTCGCGCGGATGTCGTCGAACACAGCCTTCGCAACCGGGATTCTTTCGACCTCGGCATCGCTGAGAAGTTTTGTGGCGGCCATGGCGTTTCCTTTCGTTGAATCGGTGGATCAGGTGGTTGAATCAGGTCTCGAGCAAGGGCGGCTAACCGGCTATTCCGATTCAGTTTTTGATGCTGACAGAACCATGGCGATTGGCCGAAGCATCTCAGCTTCGTCATTCACGGGCGAAGCAGGCGCGAAGCGCCGTCGCGGAGACCCGAGGATGACGAAGGCGCTGAGGCCTTCGCCAATTGGCGACCTATGCGCACCCTCAAACACCGACCAGAAACCTAATGAACCGCCGCATACATGATCTTCTCCTCCGTCGCCTCGGCGGGCGAAAACTCCTCGACCATACGGCCCTGCCGGCACACCAGAATCCGGTCCGACAGGTTCATGATTTCCGGCAGGTAGGACGAGATAACGACGACGGCCAATCCCTCGTCGGCCAGCCGGTTGATGATCTGGTGGATCTCGGCGATGGCGCCGACATCGACGCCGCGCGTCGGCTCGTCGAAGATCACGATACGCGGCTGCTGCACCAGCCCCTTGCCGATCACCACCTTTTGCTGGTTGCCGCCGGAAAGCTCGACCACGCGGGCATTGTCGTTGATCGCCTTGATGTTCAGCGTCTTCGTCCATTCAGCGGAAAGCGTGCGCATCTCCTGCTGGTTGATCACCCAGGCCTTTTCGCGGCCCGCCGCCAGCAGCCCGCCGAACAGGTTCTCGGCGATGCCCATCGTCTCGAAAATGCCCTCGCTCTTGCGGTCCTCGGTAACATAGACGATGCCGTCGGCGACCGCCTCACTGGGCACGAGATAGCGCACCGGCCTGTCGTCGAGTTCAATCGCGCCACCGCGCAAAAAATCGCGCTTGTAGATGCCGGAGACGATCTTGAAGGTCTCGGTGCGGCCGGAGCCGATCAGCCCGAACACGCCGGTGATCTGTCCCTCGAAGATCGAGAAGGAGGTGTTGCGCACGACATTGCTCATCGAAATGTCCTGCACCGACAGCACCTTCTTGCCGGCCTTGCGCAGCCTGGCCTCGTCGCGCTGGCGATAGATCTGTCCCGACAGTGTACGCCCGACCATGGCGGCGACGATCTTGTCGCGATCGAAGGCCGATGTGTCGTCGGTTATGACCAGCTCGCCATCGCGCAGGATTGTGATGCGGTCGGCGATCATCAGCGCCTCTTCCAATGCATGGCTGATGAAGACGATCGAGACGCCGTTCGCCTTCAGCCGCCGGATCAGTGCGAAAAAGTGCCGCTTCTCCTCCGGCGTCAGCGTCGCCGTCGGCTCGTCGAAGATGATAATCTCGGCATTGTGGTGAACGGCGCGCGCGATCTCGACCATCTGACGCTTGGCCGCGCCGAGCGTTGCCACCATGGCGTTCGGGTCGACCGGGAAGTTCAGCGATTGCAAAAACTGTTGCGCCGAAATGTAGGTGCCGCGCAGCCGGTTGAGAAACTTTTCGGTGCCGAGATAGAGGTTCTGCGCCACTGTCATCGACGGCACCAGGCTGGTCTCCTGGAACACCATGGCGATGCCGGCCTCGAGCGCCGCATGCGGCGAGGCGTAGGCGATCTCGCGGCCTTTGTGGAACATCTTGCCGGAAGTGGCGTCGACGACGCCGGCAATGATCTTGGTCAGTGTCGATTTTCCGGCGCCATTCTCGCCGAGCAGCGCGTGGATTTCGCCCTTGCGCAGTTCGAAGCTGACTTGTCTGACCGCGGGCACGCCGCGATAGTTCTTGGTGACATTTTCCAGGCGCACGATCGGTTCCATCAGAAACCTCCCGCGTCGAGCACGCAATCGCCGCCCCTGGAGGCGATGAATAGAAGTCCGTCCTTCTCCGCCACGCTGCAAATGCCGTGGCGCGTGCCGTCGGCGCGGCTGTGCAGGCTGAATTGCGGCTGCATGGTCCGGTCGAGCTTCACCACCAGCCCGTAGGAGCGGCTCGGCGACCAGGGCTTGTGGATGCCCATGGTGCGGATGCCGCCACATTGCAGCGGTTCGAGGAAGCTGCGGTTGGAGGCCAGCGCCGGCGCGATCCAATAGGCCGGCGGCACTTGGTCGATCATGTCGCGCCGGTAATGCGTTTCCTGCAGCACGAATTCGATCAGCCGGTTGCGCGGCGCGAACAGGGCCAGCCACGCGCCGCCATCGCCGGCCGGCGCAAGGCGCGCGGGATAGCCGGGCAGATGCGTCAGCACGGTCGAGCGGCTACCGGTTGCACCATCGAAGCGAACAAGCTGGTGACGCCAGCTTTCGCTGACCAGCACATCTCGCCCCGTGGGATGGAGCCCATAGGGAAAGGCGATCTCGCCGGCCACTTTGCGGAACCCGCCGCCGGCTGCGTCCCGCCTCCAAAGCGATCCGGACGCGCCCTTCTTCATCAGGTCGGCGGCCCATAGCGACGGCGCATGCTCAGCCGAGCCATTGGCCAGCCACAACGTGTCGTCCTCGGCATAGGCAAGCGCGGTGATGCAGCTGACGCCAGACGGCAGCGAAACCTCCTTGCCGGCGACCAGCAGCTTGCCGCTCTCAAGTCCGACCGTCAGTTCTCCCGACAGTGATAGAGCCAGCGCAGTGATGGGGGAAGGAAAGGTCTCGACAACCTTCGGCTCCACTTCTGCGGCAAGCGAATAGATGGCGTTGCCGCTGGAAGCGAGCAGCCGGCCATCGGCAACCAGCAGATTGTCGGGTTCGATCAGTCCGGCAAAAACCGGCGCATCATCGAGCCGCGTGTTGGGCCGGAAGGCGCCGTCGAGCGGCGGGATGGTGACGGCCTTGCCGCGAAACATGTCCAAGATGGGATCGAGGATCATGGCTGCGTTCCCCAATAAGAAGCGGAGCTGGTCCAGGTCGGGTCCGCGCCCGCAATCTTGTAGCGGCCGATGCGGTTGTTGAGGATGCCGCCGACGAACAGGAAACCCTTGTGCTCGCGCATCGAGGTGACCATCGGATGCGCGCCGCCGGTGAGGTCGCCCATCGCCTCGATAATGCCGCCCTTGTCGTTGAATTTCACCACGCCGCCGGTGTTGATGTTGGGGAACAGCCACTCGTCCTGCGGCAGCCGGCGCGTCATGCGCTTGCGCATATTGGGATGGCGCAGCGACAGGTCGAAGCTCGGCGTGCGCATGCCGAGCCATGCCATCCAGTAATTGCCGTCGGAGGCGCGGTTGATGTTGTCGGGATAGCCCGGCATGTCGCGGATGACGCATTCGGCGGCGCCCGCCTTCGGCCCTTCCAGCCAGTAGCGATGCACGCGGCAGGCCCAGCTCTCAGCGAAGAACAGCGACTTGCCGTCATGCGCCATGCACACACCGTTGGTGTAGCGGTAGCCGTCGAGCAGTGTCTTCGTCGAACCGTCCTTCGGGTCATAGACCAGCAGCCGGCCGGTGGCGCGGTTCTCGATCGAGTCAAGCGCCCAATCGTGGGCGTCATAGCGCTTGGTGGAGTCAGTGAAATAGATGCGCCCGTCCGGCGCGATGTCGCAATCATTGGGGTCGCGCAGCCGCGCATCGTCTACGATCGAGGTCCAGGAGCGCGACGTCTCGGCCGACAAGCGCCTCACTTCCCGATCCGGTGAGACGGAATAGAGCCCCATGGCGCCGACGCAGCTGATCAGATTGCCCGATTTGTCGAAGGCCAAGCCTAGCGGAAAACCACCGATATGGGCAAACACCTCCGACTTAACGTAATCCGGTGCGAAAAAGCGGACGATCTCGCCATGGCGCGTGCCGCAATAGAGATGGTCGTCGCGGTCGAGGATGACGTCTTCCGGCCCTTCCAACTCGCCGAGCCCGATATGGTCGGCCGCCGACAGCCGGTTGTCGAGCGCGTAGGGCGTGCCTGAGCCCGGCACCGCAGACTGTGTCTCGCCCATCTTGAGATAGACCGGCGCGACATAGACTTCGTTGAGCACCTTATGGCGGTTCTTCAGCCAGCGGATGTCGATCGTCACCGCCACCGCCAGCATGATGCCCAGCACCATCTGGTTGGTGCCGGTGCCATAGCCCAGCCGGATCAGCCCGTTGGTCATGGTCAGCACGATGATGGCGCCCATCAGCCCCTTGATGACCGAGCCGCGGCCACCACCCAGGCTGACGCCGCCGACCACCGCCGCCGTCAGCGCCATGATCTCAAGGTTGAGGCCGGTGCCCGGCCCTGCCCCACTCAGGCGGCAAGCGATCAGGAAGCCGCCGATCGAGGCGCAGAAGCCGGAAAAGACATAGGTCATGAACACGGTGCGACGCACGCGAATGCCGGCATTGTGCGCCGAGCGCCTGGATCCGCCGACCGCCAGCACATGCCAGCCCGGCCGTGAGCGCGTCAGCGCGATATGGGTGACGATGGCAAGAATGATCGCCAGCCACACCGAGACCGAAAGCCCCCAGAAGGTGCTGTCGCCGATGAAGTCGAGCACATCGGATGTCGCCTGGGAAAGCTGCACGTCTGCGGCATAGGTGGTGACGAGAATATCGAACAGCGCCCGGCCAAAAATGAAGGTGACCAGCGTAGTCAGAAAGGCGCGCAGCCTGAGATAGCCGACGAGGTAGCCGTTGACGGCGCCGAAGATGAGCCCGGTGGCAAGCGATGCCGCCAGCGCCAGCCAGATAGACTGTTCGAGGATGAAGAAGACATAGACGGCGGAGAAGCAGGACAGCGCGAAGATCGAACCGACGGACAGATCGATGCCGCCGCCCAGCATCACCACCGTCATGCCGGTGACCACCATCGAGAACTCGCCGAGCTGGCGGCTCGATTCCTGCAGCGAGGTCAGCTTGAAGAAGCCGGGAATGATCGAGCCGAACACGCTGAGCGTCGCCACCAGCGCCAGGAACGGAATGGCGTTGTCGGTCCAGCGTTTTGTCAGGATCTCGCCGACCAGATGGTCGGGCACGAGATTGTAGCGCCAGGACTGGAGGCGTTCGCGAAAGGACATCGGCGGCTGCTATTCCATGAGGGAACGAGGTGACCGGATTGTCCAGTCACCTCGTTTATTTCAGTCGAAAAGCGCGGCTTACTTCGCCGCCGCTTCGGCCTGCAGCGCCTTCAGGTCCCAGCAGCTGTCGGGCTTGAGGTCGGCCTTGGTCGTAGCCTTCTCCAGCGTGTAGATGTAGGTGTGCGACGTGCCGGCCGGCTGGCCGCTCTGCAGCAGGAACTTGATGATAGCGTTCATGTCGCCGGACTGGCGGGCAAGGTCTGTCATGACAACGGCGCCATAGGTGCCGTCCTGCAGCTTGTCGCAATCGGCCGCCTTTTCACCGCCGCCGGTGGTGACCAAAAACACCTTGCCGTCGAGCTTAGCGTCGCGGATGGCGGCGGATGCGCCGGTGGCGTCGCCATCCCAGAAGTCGATGATAGAGCAGATGTCCGGGTTCTGCTGCAGCATTGTCGTCGTCACGTTGCGCGACGTCGTCGGATCCCAGTTGGAGTCGGGCTTGGCCACGACTTTGAAGTCGGGGTGCTTCTCCAGCACCTTCATGATGCCGGCATACTGGTAGAGACTGGACGAGTTGGCCTGATCACCCTGCACAAGGCCGATCTTCTTCGACGAATTCTCGCCGCAGCCCTTGATCGCCGCTTCGGCCTCGAGTTGGCCGAGCCGGTCCCAGTCACTGCCGACAAAGGCGTCGGCCGGGAAGTTGGCGGGATTGTCGACCAGTATGACGTAGGTTCCGGCAGCCTGCGCCTTCTTCATCAGCTTGGAATAGGAGTTGAGATCCGGCGCATGGATGATCAGCACGTCCGGCCTTGTGTCGGACGAGATCGCGTCGGTGATCGCCTGTGCGCCGGCATCGACGACCCAGTTCGGATCGCGTGTTTCGAAGGTGCCGCCCCAGGCCTCGACTTCCGTCTTCAGATAGTGCGACCAGCCCTGCGCAAGGTCGAAGCCCATCGCCAGCGGCACCAGCATGACGCGCTTGCCCTTGAGCGCCTGCGCGTATGCGGCCGGGCCCGGATCGTCGGCGGCGAAGGTCGGCGCGACGAAGGCGGTAGCGGCCAGCGCCGTGGCGGCCGCCATCAGTGTTCTGATCAGTTTCATGTCACATCCTCTGTTTTTCACTTATTGCCGGCCGGTCCGCATGACCCGTCGGGTACCCCTTAGATGTCGCCCTGCTGCGCGGTCTGTTCGTCGCGCGGATTGATGATGCCGTCGGCGATGATGGCTCCGAGCAGGATCGCCGCCTTGATCAGGTTTTGATAGAGCAGCGGAATGTCGATGATGGTCATCGCGTTCGACAGGATGCCGATAAGTGCAGCGCCCACCAGCACATTGCGCACTCCGCCCCGCCCGCCGGACAGGCCGATGCCGCCGATCACCGCCACCAGCACGATGTCATAGAGCAGCGTCGAGTTGACGACGCGGGTGTTGATCGAGTGCAGGCTCGACGCCGTCAGCAGGCCGGCGATCAGCGCGACGAAGGCCGAAACCACATAACGCAGCACCAGCATTGGCCGCACCGGAATGCCGATGTTGCGCGCGGCGACCGGATTGTCGCCGGCGAAATAGATGTAGCGGCCCCATTTGGTGTAGCGCAGGAACAGGAAGAACAGGAAGGCGAGCCCGGCGAAGACGAACACTTCGATCGGAATGTCGAGGAAACGCAGGCCGCCGAGCAACTCCACCCAATGGCCCTGAGGCACCGGCACCGCATCCTGCGTGATCAGTTGCGAGCGGACATAGCCGAAGACTAAGGAGCCGGTCGCCAGCGTCACGAAGATCGCCGGCACGTCGGCATAGGCGACGAGAAAACCGTTGAGCAGGCCGATGGCGAGCACGCCTGCCAGCACATAGGCGAAGGCGAGCCCATCAGGCGTTCCGGCGTTGAGCAATTGCAGATACCAGGCGACCGACATCGCCATGATCGCCACCGCCGACAGGTCGATGCCCCTGCCGATTATGACGACCGCCATGCCGAGCGCCAAAATGCCCAGCACCGACACCGAGCGGACGATGGCAACGAGATTGTTGGCAGCGATGAAACCAGGCAGCCCAATGGCAGCGGCGACGAACAGCACCACGGCGATGGCAAAGACAATGCCTTCCTGATTCAGGCTCCTGACATTTGGCCAGCCAATCGTGTTCATGTCTGCATTCGCCCCGATGGCAGCTCTGCCACCCCTTCCGAAGAAAGCTAATCGGCTCGGCGCCGCTTCGTCAAATGAATCCGCGCTCGGAACACCCGTTGGCAGTGATAATCTTCCAGTGGACGCACCGATTGCTAGAACTGGCGCAATCCTAGGAAAAGGCTGCGCTTTTGGCATTTGGTTGCACCATTGCGCGTATGCGCGAAGGTGCCGTTCTGAGGCGAAAGCACAAGGCGGAATTAATTGCCGCCTGAGCGGCGAAAATCGCGAATTCAGGTCCTGGACGTGTGGCCTGAAACTTCGGCGCCTGCACCGGGCGGCAGCACGAGGAACCGCAACGCCGCCGCCAGCCCGATGGCGCCGATGACCAGGAAGGCGATGCGAAAATCGACGAGGTCGAGCGCCGGCCGGTGCCTGACGATCTGCGACAGGTTCAGAATGGCAGCCGCCACCGCTACGCCGAACAGCATCGACATCTGCTGCAGCATGGACGACAAAGTTGCCGCCGAGCTGCGCTGCGCCGCATCGATATCGGCGAAGGCCAGAGTATTCAGCGCTGTGAACTGCATCGAGCGCGTCAGGCCGGCGATCAGCATCAGCGCTACCACCAGCGCCTGCGGCGTCTCCGGCGAGATCGCCGCGCAGGCCATGATCGAGGCCGAGGCGATCAGGCCGTTGACGACCATGACCGTGCGAAAACCAAAGCGCCGCAGCGTCGGCGTCGTCACCGTCTTCATGCCGAGATTGCCGAGGAAGTAGGCCAGGATCATCAAGCCGGCATCGACCGGCGAAAGGCCAAAGCCGACCTGAAACAGCAGCGGCAAAAGGAACGGCGTGGCGTTGATCGCCACGCGAAAAATGGTGCCGGCGGCAAGCGTCGAGATGGCGAAGGTCTGCACCCTGAACGCGCTGAGATCGAGCAGCGGATGCGGCGCGCGCCGGAGATGCCGCACCGCCAGCCAGCCGATGACGATGCCGGCGGCAATCAGCAGCACGGCGGGCAAAGCGCCGTCTTCCGGATGTGCGATGCGCTCAAGGCCGTAGAGCAGCAGCGCGAGCCCCAGCGACGTGAGGAAAAACCCCGGCCAATCCAGCGGCTTGGGATCGGCCGCGCGGTCGCCCGGAATGAAGCGCGCGACCAGCGCCAGCCCGACCAGCCCAAGCGGGATGTTGATGAAGAAATTCCAGTGCCAGGAGAGATAGGTTGTGATGAAGCCGCCAAGCACCGGCCCGACCACGGGCGCAAACAACGCCGGCCAGGTGATCAGCGCCGTGGCGTTGAGCAGCTCCGACTTCGACGCATTGCGCAGCACCAGAATGCGCCCGACCGGCGTCATCAGCGCGCTGCCCAGGCCTTGCACGACACGGGCGGCAACGAACTGAGGCAGATTTTGCGAGAAGCCGCAGGCCAGCGAGGCCAGCGTGAACAGCACAATCGCCAGCAGGAAGATGTTGCGCGCGCCGAAGCGGTCGGCAAGCCAGCCCGACAGCGGCACGAACACCGCCATGGTCAGCATGTAGGCGGTGATGCCGATGCTCATCGCCACCGCCGTCACGCCGAAGGATTGTCCCATCTGCGGCAGCGAGGTCGAGATGATCGTCGAATCCAGCAGCTGCATGAAAAACGCGATGGCAACGATCAACGCCACGCGCCGCGCATTGCTGGCGGTTGCGGCGGAGGCCTCGGTGTCGGGAACGGCAGTCATAGCGAACCGCGTTGAACAGCATATGGCTGGCCCCGTCCAGAGCTTATCCAACAAACTTCCGTGTCGGCTCGCAGCCTGTTATGGATGGGCGGGCGGCCAAGGACATTGCATGAAGCCTATCTATATCGACTACCTCAATGCCCTAGATATCGAAGCCCTGGAGATGACCGACGGCGAAATCATTGCCGCTGTCGAAGCCGGGCTTATCGCGCAAGGCAATGGCCAGACGGTGATCGAGCCGCGCGTCCATCTTGAACCCGACCCTTCCTTCCATGGCCATTTCAACGTTCTGCGCGGCTACGTTGCGCCGCTCGATACGGCGGGCGTGAAAATCGTCGGCGACTATGTCGACAATTATCTGCACGGGCTCCCTTCAGAATTTGGCATTCTAAACCTGTTCGATCCGCGCACCGGCACGCCGCGCGCCATTCTCGACGCCACCGTCATCACCGACATGCGCACCGGCGCCGTCACCGCTATCGGCGCCAAACATCTGGCGCGCAAGAACTCCAAGGTGCTGGCCCATATCGGCGCACGTGGCACCGCCTATTGGAATGTCCGCCTGCTCGACCATCTCTTCGACTTCGACGAGATCCGCGTTCATTCGCGCCGCCCGAAAAGCCGCGACGGCTTCGCTGCCAAACTCTCGGCCGATCTCGGCAAGAAAGTTACCGCGGTTGCCGACTGGGAGAGCTGCGTCAAGGGCGCCGACATCGTCGTCGAGGCCTCGCGGCTGCCGGAGCCGCAGCCGCTGCTCAAGACCGAATGGATCAAGCCCGGTGCGCTGGTCGTGCCCTATGGTACGATGAGCGCGGTGGAGCTGTCATTGACCGACATCATGCAGAAAATGGTCGTCGACGACTGGGGCCAGTGCAAAGGCGGCAAGTTCGGCTCGCTGCGCGCCCATGTCGAGACCGGGCGGCTGGGCGAAGCGACGCTGCACGCCGAGCTCGGCCAGATCGCTGCCGGTCTCAAGCCGGGACGCCAGAGCGACGACGAGACGATCCTGTTCTGGCATCGCGGCCTGTCGCTGTCCGACATTGCGCTGGGCAAGGCGATGCTGGCCAAGGCTGCTGATAAAGGCATCGGCCAGAGGCTGCGCTTCGCATGAGCGCGCTCGTCCTCACCGGCGCCGGCGTCAGCGTCGAGGACGTTGCGCAGGTCGCCCGCGGCGGCCGCAAGGTCGAGGTTGAACCGACAGTCATCGAGAGGCTCGACAAAGCGCGAAAAGTGCTCGATCAGGTCGCCGCGTCCGGTCAGCAAATCTATGGGCTCAACACCGGGCTCGGCGCCAATCTCGGCACATCGGTCGAGGGCGATGCCAGCGCCTTCCAGCGCCAGTTGCTGGAAGGGCGAAGCGGCGCTGTCGGCGAACCGTTGCCCCAAGAGGCGGTGCGGGCGACCATGCTTGCGCGCGCAGCGATGCTGGCAGTCGGCGGCTCCGGCATTTCGCCGGCGGCTTTCACCGCCCTTGTCGATGCGCTCAATGCAGGCGTGCATCCGGTAATGCCGCAGTTGGGCTCGATCGGCGCCGGCGATCTCGTGCTGATGGCGGCGCTCGCCCGTCTGCTGACCGGCGACGGCGAAGCTGACTATCAGGGTCGGCGCATGCCGGCGGCCAAGGCGTTGATGATGGCGCGGTTGGCTCCGATCAGCCTGGCGCCGAAAGACGGCCTGTCGCTGATCAACGCCTCGGCGGTATCAGCCGGCACTGGCGCGTTGGTACTGGCCGACGCGCTGTCGGCCTTTGCGCAACAGCAGCAGGCCGGCGCGCTGACCATGGAAGGGTTTGGCGCCAACCGCACCATCCTCGATCCGCGCCTGCATCTGGCGCGGCCGGCAGCCTGCCAGCAACTCGCGGCCAAGGGCCTGCGCGACCTGCTTGCCCGTGACGAGGAGCCGGCGCCGACCACCTTGCAGGACCCGTTGTCGATCCGCTGCATGCCGTCGATCCATGGTGCATTGATCCAGGCGATCGATCAGGCGCGGCTGGCGCTGGAGATCGAACTCAATGCCGCCGCCGACAATCCGCTGGTGCTGGGCGATGACGGGCTGGTTCTGTCGACCGGCAATTTCCACACCGCATCGCTGGCGCTTGCCTTCGAGACGCTCGGCCTGGCGATCGCGCAATGTGCCGCGGCAAGCGTTGCCCGCTTCATCCAGCTCGCCGGCTCCGGCCGCAACGGCCTGCCAAAATATTTGTCACCGGTCGGCGGCGCCTCGGCCGGTTTCGTGCCGCTGCAAAAGACCGCAACGGCAATCCTGGCCGGCATCCGCCACAAGGCCAATCCGGTGATGCTGGATTTCCTGGCCGTGTCCGAAGGCGTAGAGGACCACGCCACGCAGACGCCGCTTGCCGTGTCGAAATGCGCCGGGATGATCGCGCTGTGGCGACGGCTGATCGCCTTCGAACTGATGGCCGCCGCACAGGCCGTGGACCTGCGCGACGGTCTCAAGCTGGCGCCCGGCACAGCAGCGGTCCATACCGCGGTGCGCGCGCATGTAGCGATGCTCAGGGAGGACCGGCCGCTGGGAACGGATGCCGAGGTGCTCCATGCCATGCTCGCTGACGGAACATGGCAAGGTGCAGCGATGATCGGCAAGGAGGCCGAGTAGTTAGCCCTTTGCGTCCACCCGTTTCATGAACAGGCTGAGCTCGGCCGGATCCATGCGCACGACATGCCTGTCTTCCGGATAGGCGCCGCTATCGACGTCGGCAACGTACTCGGAAAACGCCGCGACGCGTTCCGCCTGCAGACGATCGTACTCGGCGGCGAAGTTGCGGTAGACCTTGGAATGGCGCGGCATGTGGCCCCGGTTCTGGCCAAGAATATCGTCGGCAAACAGATATTGCGCGTCGCAGCCGGTGCCCGCACCCATCGACAGCATGATCAGCGAGGTCCGTTCCGAGATCGCCTTCGCCACCTCGATCGGCACCACTTCGATCTCGGCGCCGAGAGCTCCAACGGCCTCATACTGCTTGACCGCCTCAAAAATCTGCATGGCGGTGTCGGCGGTCTTGCCGACGGCCTTGAAGCCGCCGGTCCAGGTGGCGCGGGACGGAATGAGGCCGACATGGCCGATGACGGGGATCGCGTCGTCGGCGAGCCGCTTCACGGTGGCGAAACCGGCGCTGCAATAAACGGCGTCGGCGCCGGCCTTGTAGAGCCGGAACGCCCAGCGCAGGAAATCGTCCGCCGTGCCGATCTCATAAAAATTCTCGCCCGGCATGGTGAACAGGCTGGGCGCCGCATCGCGATACTCAGGGTTGAGCACCAGCTCGGGCGGCACCGAGACGATATCGACCCCTGCCCGCTCGGCAGCCTCGGCCTCGTCCATGGTCAGGACGCGCAGCATGGTCAGCTGGCGCTTGCCCTTCATGGCGCGCAGATCGGCGACGGTCGGTCTCTTTCGGCTCATCGGGATGTCCCTGTTGGCTGGTTGCTTTTCCCGGTCACCTTACCGGCCCCGTAACAGGCCGGATAGAAGGCGGGTGGTTTATTCGCTACTCGGCCGCCGCCGACATATCGAGCTCGTGAAATTCACCGCGATAGGGCCGCGCCGTCGGCGGCAATTCGCGCTTGAGGAAATAATCCTCGTACCGCAGCTGCTTCAGCAGCACCGGCCAGACCTCGCGATAGGCATGCCACATGGACGGGTTCGCCGCCGGCAGGTCGTGCTTGACCAGCTCGTGCAGCCTCGGCAGCGCATGGTAGGGCACCATCGGAAACATGTGATGCTCGACGTGGTAATTCATGTTCCAGTAGATGAAGCGGCTGACCGGGTTCATGTAGACGGTGCGCGTGTTCAGCCGGTGGTCGACGACATTGTCGGCCAACCCGATATGCTGCAGCAGGCCGGTCAGAACCATGTGCCAGCTGCCATAAAAACGCGGCAGGCCGATCAGCACCAGCGGCAGCCATGAACCCAGCGCGATCGCGAGGGCGATCGTCGCAACGTACACGGCGACATGCCAGCGCGCCGCCGTGATGGCCTTGCCCTGTTCGGTCTCAGGAATGTAGCTCTTTTCGTCGTCCGACAGCTTGCCCAACGCCTGGCGCGCCAGGATCGGCAGCGAATAACGGAAATCGAGAATGCCGGTGAAGGCAAGCGCCGCCTTGACCAGATTTGGCGGCCGCATTACCGCGATCTCGGCGTCACGGCCGACGATGATCGTGTCGGTGTGATGCCGCGCATGGCTCCAGCGCCATTGCACCGGATTGCGCACCACCATGAAGCTGGCGATTTCGTAGATCGCATCGTTCATCCAGCGTGTGCGGAAGGCGGTGCCATGGCCGCATTCGTGCCAGCGCGAATCGCTCGACGATCCATAGAGCACGCCATAGACGAGCAGGAACGGCACCACCCACCACGTGCCCCAGAACCACACGATGCCGGCGGCCGAGCCCAGGATGGCTGCGATCCAGATCACTGTATCGCGGATCGCCGGCCCGTCGGAGCGCTGCATCATTTCCTTCATTGCCTTGCGCGGCACGTCGGTGTGATACCACTCGGCCGAGGCCAGCCCGGTCTCGATCGCCCGGCGGGTGCTTTCGCCGACCAGGCCGTAATCGCGCTTTGTCTTGGCCGCCGTCGCCATCACCGTCTCGCCTACCTCAAAGCCCGTTGGCGCGGAACTTCCCGTCGAGAAATGTTTTCGCCCGCGGCACGTCGTCCTCGGTCAGATGCTCGATGATAACAGGGATGTTCGGGTGCTTCTCACTGAGCCGCTGCAGATAGAGATCGTAATTCAGCGATCCCAGCCCGGGCGCCGGCAGCTCGATCTCGCCGACGCCGCGGAAGGTCAGCCCCTCATGCGCGTCCGCGTCGCCGATATCGGCATGCTTCTCGGTCTTGTCGCTGCCTGAGCGCTTGACGTCCTTGGCATGCGCGATCCGGATCTTGTCGGCCAGCGTGTCGAACACCTGGTTCAGCACCTGGTCCATGCGGTCGATATTGTGCGCCTCGAAATAATTGGTCGGATCCATCAGCAGGCCGAGGCCCGGATGGTCGACCTGCGCGAACATTTTGACCGTCTCCTCGACCGAACCGACGACATTGTTGACATAAGTTTCGAGCAGGAACACCGCGCCATGGTCGTAAGCCGTCTGGGCAAGATCCGAGATCACCTTGCGGCATTCCTCGAAGCCTTCCTCGGTCTTGTTTTTGGGATGATGCACCCAGTCGGATTCGGTGTTGTAGGTGCCGGTCTCCGAGATCACGTAGGGCGAGCCGAAGTCGCGCGCATTGCGGATGATTTCCTTGAGATAGCCGACGCGCTTCTCGCGCTCGGATTTGTCGGGATGGATGATGTTGGTGTAGCCCGAGATGCAGCAGACCGGCAGATTGTGGTCGCGAAACGTGTCGCGCACTGTCCTCGCCTTGTCCCCGGTGATCTGCCCGGCCGTGAGATCGACATCCCTGAAATGCATGTCGAGCTGCACCGTGTTGAAGCCGAGTGCACGGATGCGGCGGGCGGCCTCGGCGAGCTCATAGGGGAAATAGCCGGTGAATATACCTGCCTGCATCATGATGTGAACTTCTCCCTGTGAGCGATTCAGCCGCCACGCTATTCGGCGGCATGTTCAGTCGATCGATATCTCGGACAGCTTGACGGTGCGGCCTTGCGCCATCGAGCGGTAGCCGGCCTCGACCAGCGCCATCGTCTTGACGTTGTCGGCAACCGATAATGCCGGCGGCGCGCCTGTCTTTACCGCATGCTGCAATTGCTCCATCACGCCGATGAAGGCATGCGGGAACCACATCGTGTCCCAGCTCGGGCTGACCCACTTGCCATCCGTCGTCTCGGTCGACGCATAGGTCAGCGTCGAGGCAGCGCCTTTCGGCCAGCCGATGGTGCCCTTCGCGACACCCTTGGTGCCGTCGACGCGCCAGTTGATGTGCTGGTCGTCCTCATAGCCCTCCTGGCGCGGTCCGGACCAGACATCCTCCAACGACACGGCGAGCACGCCGGAGGGAAAGCGCAGCGTCGAGACGGTGATGCCGTCGCTATGCTCGAATGTCGTGCGCGGGTCCTTGCGTGTCAGCGTGGTGATTTCCGAGGGATCGCCGAACAGGAAGCGCAGCACGTCGAGATGATGCACGCTCATATTGGCGAGCGTCAGCCGGTCGTAGTCCTGAAGGAAAGTCTGCCAGTGCGGGATCGCATGCATGTCGATCTGCGCAAAGACGATGTCGCCCAGCGCGCCGCTGTCGATGATCTGCTTCAAGACGCGCATCGACTGGTCGTAGCGCATGTTCTGGTTGACCGAGAGGATCTTGCCTGACTTGGCTGCCTCGTCGCGCAGCTTCACGGCTTCATCGACCGACAGCGCCAGTGGCTTCTGCGCCAGGATCGCCTTGATGTGAGGCTGCTTCAGCGCATGGCGGATCAGCGCCGGCTGCAGATCGGGCGGAAACGCAAGGTCGACGATCTCGATCTCGGGATTCTCGATCAGTTGTTCCGGCGTGTCGTGGACGGTCGGAATGCTCCAGCGTGCAGCTACCTTCTCGGCGCTGGCCTTGGTGCGCGAGGCGATGGCGACGACTGGGAAACCGGCCTGCGCATAGGCGGCAAGATGGCATTCGGCCATGATCATGCCGGCGCCGATGCAACCGATCCGGTATTCGCTGGTGCGAACCCTCACATCCGGCTCGAAACCCTGGCCTGCCATCCATTCCTCCCTTGGACGACAGGATATAACGCCATGGCCGGCCCATCAGCCAAGGTCCGCTCCATCAATTCCCATCAGAACCATGCCGGGGTGACGGTGCGAACTAGTTTGCGGCAATCAGCACGGTGCTTTCCGGCGACCAGCTGAGCATTACATTCTGGCCCTCGGCCAGCCGGTCACTGCCGGTATTCTGGACGATGACTTTCAACGTCTGGCCGGCGCGCTCGACGAAATAGGTGCTGTTGTTGCCGGCGAAGATGCGCTTGGAGACTTGCCCCTTCAGCGTGTTGGCATTGCCGCTCGATGCCTCGGCATCGGTGGCGATACGAATGCGTTCGGGTCGCACGGCGCAGCTGGCCTTTGTGCCGGCGGCAAGCCGACCACCCACCCCGGCGGCAATCGCCGTGCCATCAGGCAGCCGGATGCCGTTGCCGGTCGCATCGCCGCGAAGGATATTGGCGTCACCGAGGAAGGTGGCGGCGAATTCACTCTTCGGCCGGTCGTAGATTTCCTCCGGCGGCCCTTCCTGCACGAGCCTGCCGTCCCGCAATATGCCGATGCGGTCGCTCATCGTCAGCGCCTCTTCCTGGTCGTGGGTGACGAAGATGGTGGTGATGCCGATCTCGCGCTGGATGCGCTTCAGCTCGATCTGCATGTCGACGCGCAGCGCCTTGTCGAGCGCGCCGAGCGGCTCGTCGAGCAACAGCACGCGCGGCTTGGTGACGATGGCGCGCGCCAGCGCCACACGCTGGCGTTGGCCGCCGGAGAGCTGGTGCGGCCGGCGCTCGCCGAGCTTGCCGAGCTGAACCAGATCGAGCGCGCGCTGCACTTCGGTGGCGATCGTCGCTTTCGTTTCGCCGCGCACCGACAGGCCGAAGGCGACATTATCGGCGACGCTCATATTGGGAAACAGCGCATAGTTCTGGAACACCATGCCGATGCGTCGCTTTTCGACCGGCACGCGTTCCACACTCTCACCGCCAATGGTGATGCGGCCAGTATCGGGAAAGTCGAAGCCGGCGATCTGGCGCAGCAGCGTGGTCTTGCCGCTGCCCGAGGGGCCAAGCAGCCCATAGAAACCGCCATCGGCGAAATCGATGGAGACGTCGTCCAGCGCCTTGTGCGCGCCAAAACTGCGGGAGACGTTCGATACCTGCACGCCGGCCATTATTTCTCTCCGCCGAATTTGAAGAAGCGCGCCGTGAGCAGCATTAGCGCCATCGACACGACGATGATGATGGTCGAGACCGCGTTGATCTCGGGCGTGAACCCCTTGCGGATCGCGGCGTAGATTTCGACCGGCAGCGTCGTCTGCCCCGGCGTCGCCAGGAAGTAGGAGACGACAAACTGGTCGAACGACACGGCAAATGCGAACAAGCCGCCGGCAATGACGCCGGGCATGATCCACGGCAGCGTCACACGCGCGGTCACCTGCCACTGGTTGGCGCCGAGCGAGCGCGCCGCCTCTTCCAGCTCCGGTGCAAAAGTCTGCAGCCGGGCCGAGACGACGACGATGACATAGGGCAGCGCCAGCGCCACATGGCCGAGCAGGATGGCTAACAGGCCGCGGCCAATGCCGACGCCGAAGAAGAAGATCAGCATCGCCGTGCCGGTGATCAGCCACGGAATGGCGATCGGCGGAAACAGCAGCGCCTGCAGCACTTTCTTGCCGCGGAAGTCGTAGCGGAAGAGCGCCAGCGAAGCGGCCGAGCCAAGCACCACTGAGATGAGCGTGGTGATGACCGCGATCTCGAGGCTGTTCCAGGTCGCCGCGATCAGCTGGTCGTTCTGCCAGAGCGAGGCATACCATTCCGTCGTCCATTCGAACGGCAATTGGTAGAAGGGCGAGACGTTGAACGACATCAGCGCCATGATGATGATCGGCAGATAGAGGAAGACGAGCAGCAGTCCGATGTAGAAGCGGCCTAGTCCTTCGATTATGCGGGTCGTCATCATCAAGCAGCCCTCCGCAGCACCGGCGAGGCAACCGCCAGGATCACCAGCACCACCGCCAGCAGGATGAAGGAAAGCGCCGCCCCCAGCGGCCAGTTGAAGGCGGCGACGAACTGGTCCTCGATCACAGTCCCGTAGAACGTGCCGGTGCGGCCGCCGAGAATGCGCGGCTCCATGAACGAGCCGACGACCGGCACGAAGATCAGTGCCGCACCTGCCACCAGGCCAGGCATCGACAGCGGGATGATCACCCGCTTCAGCACCTGCAGCCGCGAGGCGCCGAGCGAACGTCCGGCCTCGATCAGCGAGTCGTCGATGGCCTGCAAAGTGAGATAACAGGTCAGCACCATATAGGGCACGTAGGAGTGCACCAGGCCGATGATGATTGCGGGATAGGAATACATCAGGTCGATGTTGATCTTGAACGGCAGCACGGCGTTGAGCGCCGTGTCGAGGATGCCGCCCTCGCGCAGCACCATCGCCCAGGAGAAGATGCGCACCAGCCCGTTCGACCAGAACGGCAGGATGACCAGCAGGAAGATCGCCTCGCGGCTGCGCCCCTTCAGCACCTTGGCCAACACATAGGCTGCGGGATAACCGATGACGACGCACCACAAAGTCACTTCGAGGCCGAGCCGCAGCGAAGCGAGCAGCAGCGTCAGGTACAGGCTCTGCGAGAAGAAGGCGGCGTAATTGCCAAGGGTCAAGGCCCACGGCTTTCCCGACAGCGGCAGATCGGTCATGAAGGAGAAGAACACCATGGCCGAGAGCGGCAGGAAGATCGCCACCGTCAGCCAGAGATAGGCCGGCGCCAGCAGCGGCAGGGCCGATCTCAGCCCGCTGCGCGACGCGACCGCACCCTGTACCGCCATGATACCCTCCTCCCCAGGATTGAAGGGCCAGCCGGCGCCAACCGCCGGCTGGTCCGGACGTGAGCGTTACTTCACGTCGACTTTGAGCTGCTGCCACAGCGCCAGATAGGCCTCGCGCTGCGCGTCGGTGATCGGCGCCTGGAACTGGATGCGCTTGGCCACCTCGGGATCGCCCATCACCTTGCGGTTGAAGGAGTCTTCAGGCAGCGCTTCCACCGCCTTGGTGTTGGCCGACACCGGAGCGCCGACCTTGGTGACCCATTCGACATAGAATTTCGGATCGATCATCCAGTTGATGAAGGCCTGCGCACCTTCGACATTCTTCGAGCCCACCGGGATCGAGAACGCGTCGAGCCAGGCGACGGCGCCTTCCTGCGGAACGACCAGCGAGACCGGCAGCTTGAAGTGGGTCTTGGCGCGATCGGCCGAGCCGCTCCAATAGGTGCCGATGTCGATCTGGTTGGAGGCGACCATCTGGTTCCAGTCGTTCTCCGAGCTCCAGAAGGTCTTGATCTGCGGCATCAGCGAGGTCAGCTTGGTCTTGACCGCGTCCATATCCTTGATGTCGTTGATGTTCTGGCCGGTGGCGATGGCGCCGAACTGCACCGCTTCGACAGCGTCGTCGCGAATGACGACCCGGCCCTTATGCGCTGGGTCCCACATTTCGGCGATCGAGGTCGGTGGCTTGTCGAAGGACTTTTCGTTGATAGCCAGCGCCGTCAGGCCCCACACCCACGGCACGCCATAGACCTTGCCGTCATGGTCGAGCATCGGCGATTGCGCCTTGTCCTTGCTGATGTCGGCATAGTTCGGCAGCTTGGAGACATCGATCGGCTGGATCAGCTTTTCCGCCATCGCCTGATCGTTGAAAGCGGCGTTGATCATGACCACGTCATAGAGGCCCGGATTGGTGCGGATCTTGGTCAGCATTTCCTGTTCGGAATTGAAGAAGTCGTTGACGACCTTGTTGCCGGTCGCCTTTTCGAAGGCTTCGATCGCCCACGGCTCGTCGGCGCCGTAGCCCTTCCAGTTGAGCACATGCACTTCGGCGGCACTGGCGGCCAGCGTGAGCGCGGAGGTGATGACGGCGGTCGCCGTCAGCAGGGCAGTCAGTCTTGGCATGCGCATGTTCGTTCCTCTCTTGTTTGCCCGCTTGGCGGGTCAGGCTGTCTGATGGGCCTTCTGGTTCTGGCCCGGCTCGCCCGTGGCGGCCTGGCTCAGGAAAGTCTGGATCTCGCTGTCGGTCGGCGCCGATGAGCCGCCATGGCGGGTGACGGAAAGTGCTGCCGCCGCATTGGCATAGCGCGCCGCCTCGAAGGGATGCACGCCGCGCGCGAGTGCACTGACGAAACCGCCGATATGGGTGTCGCCGGCGCCATTGGTGTCGATGGCATCGACCTTGAAGCCGGCAATGGTCTGCGTCTCGCCATTGACCAACCTCACGAAACAGCCCTTGGCGCCGGCGCGGATAACGACGCCTTCGGCCTTTGGGCAGTGGTCGGCGAGCAGCCGGGCGGCGAGTGCCTCGACATCGCCTTGCCCAGCGATCTCGACCGCTTCCGTCATGTTGCAGCTCAGCCATGTCGTACGGGCAAGCACCCGCGACAGGATGGGACGTGGGATATCCGCGATGACCGGCGTTGGATCGAAAACGAAGGGAATGTTTTCTGGCAGCGCCTCGATCCAGTCGGTCAGCGCGTCGCGGCTGCCGGAATAGCTCAGCGTATAGCCCGACGTGAACACCCAATCATCAGGCGCGACCACCACGGGCCTCATCATCTCGAGGCTGAGAATGCTCTCCGCACCGGGCCACGACACGAAGGTGCGCTCGGCATCCCCGGAGATCATGGCGACGCAATTGCCGCTGTCCATGACCGGCGATGGCGACGTCAGCGTTATGATGCCTTCGGCCGCAAACGCGGCGCGCAAAAAATCGCCATTCGGTCCGCTGCCGAGCTGGCCGCCGAACACCACCGTCATGCCGGTGCGGCTGGCCGCGACCATCATGTTGAAGCCGCCGCCGGCGACCTGCGCAAAGCTCGACGCGGTCTTCTCGCAGCCCGGCGCCGGCAAGGCGTCGATGCGGTAGACATAGTCGACGACGGCGCTGCCGATATGGACCAGACGCCCACTCATGCCGCGGCATCCTTGCTGGCCTTTGCCGTGCGCGCCGCGACGAGGTCTTCGGCAAGCGAGCGCACCTCCCCCATATCTATGCCGACGAGCCCGGCAATGTGTTGTTGCGGCAGTTGCGAAAAGCCGACGCAGGCGCCGGCCATGCCTGAGGCAATCGCGCCGATCGTGTCGGTGTCGCCGCCGAGATTGGCGCTGATGATTGCCGCTTGCCAGGGATCGCCCTGCGCGACTTCAAGCACGGCGAAAGCTGCCGGCACGGACTCCTGGCTGGCCACACCGGTGCCGACGAGATCGGTGATGAGCCCGATCGCATCCCGCATGGTCTTGCCGCGCACGAGCTCCTGCGCCCAGGCGATACGCGCGGCGATATCGCCACCAGTCACCCAATGTCCGAGCCGGGCGCCTCGCCGCGCGGCTGCTACCGCGCTGTCGGAAGCGGCACGCCAGTCGCCACCGGCGACGCCGTGGCTGGCGGCGGCGGCAACTGCTGCGGCCGAAGCGATGGCGATCGAAGTGTTGTGCGTGGCACGGCAAGTTTCGGCCACCTTGGCGACGAAAGCGTCGAGCGGTTCCAGCGGCATCATGATGCCGACCGGCGCGATGCGCATGGCCGCGCCATTGGTGTCGCCCCGGCTTCCCGCCTCTTCCGCCGGCACGCCGTCATTGATGGCGTCGATGGCGCGCTTGGTCGATGGTCCCAGCAGGTCATAGCTGCCGCGCGCCTTGACCTCGCGCTCCCAGTCGAGCAGTGCGTTCACCCAGCGCGCATGATCGAAGCGGTCGCCGGACTGGACCAGAATGCGACCAAGCAGCAGCGCCTGTTCGGTATCGTCGGTGATGGTGCCGGCAACGAGCCCCTTCGACACCGGATGATCGGCAAACGGCGCCACGAAATCCTCGACATGGCCGTATAGCTCGGCGATCCGCGCCGGCGACAGAAGCTGCGTCGGCATGCCCAGCGCATCACCGAGCGCCCCACCGACAAGCGCGCCCATGGCGCGATCGAGCGTGTCGTTGGTTCTGTCCGGCATCGCTCAAAACTTCATATGCAGCGCGAAATGCGCCGGGTTGAGCAGGCTGGTTACATATTCGATCGGCCGGTCGTCAGCCGCACGCGTCAGCCGGCGTCCGCGCAGGAACGGCGTGCCTTGCGGGCAGCCGAGAATGGCGGCGTCTTCGGCATTCAGCATCTCGATGCCCACCCATTCCTCGCCATGGTCTGGGATGAGGCCGGCGGCGCGCAGCGTCTGGTGCAGCGAGCCTTCGCGCAGGCCACGCAGCGGCACGTCCTCCAGTTCGGGCGACAGCGGCAGGCGGCTGCGTTCGATGGAGATCGCATGGCCGTCGCTGGCATTGGTGCGCACCCGGTCGACGGCGATGAAGAACGGGCTTTCGATGCCAAGGAGCGCGGCAAGCTCGGCATCCTCGATCACTTCAAGCCGCAGCGTCCGGGTCTCGGCATTGGCGCCGGCATTGGCCAGTGCCCGCGACCAGCCGATGGCGTCGTCGACCGGCTTGCCGTCGAAGGTGACGAAGGAGCCGATGCCGACCTTGGTCGTGATCAGCCCGCGGCTGGACAGCTCCTCGAGGCCCTTGCGGACCGTGTTGCGGCTGACGGAAAAGCGCTGGACGAGTTCGTTCTCGCTTTGCAGGCGGTCGCCGAAGCCAAGCACGCCGGAGCGGATCTCATGTTCGAGAACGGTGGCGATCTGCTCGGGCTTGCCCGTGCCGGGAGAAAGGTGAACCGCGCGCCGCTTCATATGGGTACCTGTTCAGTAAACCTGTATAGTCCTGTTCGATATTGGAGTTGAAGGGCGACGTCAACGATATATTTGGATTCACGCATATGCGTTGTGCTCAGGTGCCCCGGGCATCGTTTGTTCGCATGGCGACGCTAACCGCGCAGGGCGTCCCGTCTCCGAGACAGAGCGGGGGCAGCGCTTCCCTCAGGCGATTAGCCTTGCGCTCACACGAAGAAAAATTCCTCAATCCGTTGCTTGGCCGTCCGCAGCGCTGGCAGGATATCCCGCTCCATCGCCTCGACGGAGAACCGCGCCGACTGCGTCGAGACGTTGATCGCCGCCACGGTCTTGCCGGCGCGGTCATAGATCGGCACCGCTATCGAGCGCAGGCCAAGTTCCAGCTCTTCATCGACGACGGCAAAGCCATCCGCCCTCGCCGCGTCGATGGCCTTGGCCAGCGCGGCGCGGCTGGTGATCGTCTTCGGCGTGCGCCGTTCGATCCTCGCCTCTGCAAGCAAGGCCTTCAGCTCATCCGCGCCCAGCCCCGCAAGCAGGACGCGCCCCATCGAGGTGCAATGCGCCGGCAGCCTGGTGCCGACATCGAGCGAAACGCTGAGGATGCGGCGGCCAGGAATGCGCGCGACATAGACGACTTCCTCGCCCGACAGCACCGCCGCGTTACAGGCCTCGTCGAATTGGCCCGCGACGTCGCGCATGATGGATGCCGCGAATGTCCACAGCGAGGCGCCGCCGAGCCAAGAGCGCACGATGGCGAGCAGGCGCGGCGACAGCGAAAACTGCCGGCCGGATTGCGTGGCATAGCCGGTCGCGGTCAGCGTCAGCAGGAAGCGACGCGCGCCGGCGCGGGTCAGCCCCGCCTCCTCCGCCATTTCGGTCAGCGTCATCCCGGCCGGATGCCGGGCCAGTATCTCCATGACTGCAAGGCCGCGCTCCAGCGAGCCGACATGGTCGCGCGTCTTTGCCTTGTCCTCCATGCGGCCTCCGCAAGACAATGCGCCGCCTTGACTCGTCTCGGCGGCGCGATGTAAAAATATCTCATACAAAACAAATGTTCGCAATACGAACTTTTTGAACTTCGGAGTTCTTGGCGATGGTCAATTTCCTGCCGCTCAAACAGGCCGTGGCTGAGAACCTGCATGATGGCGATACGGTCGCCTTCGAAGGCTTCACGCATCTGATCCCGACGGCGGCGGCGCATGAGGCCATCCGCCAGGGCTTTCGCGACCTGACGCTCATCCGCATGACCCCCGACCTGATCTACGACCAGATGATCGGCATGGGCATGGCCAAGAAGATCATCTTCTCCTATGTCGGCAATCCCGGCGTCGGCCTGCTGCGCCGCGCCCGCGACGCCATCGAGAACGGCTTCCCCCGGTCGATCGAGATCGAGGAGCACAGCCATGCCGGCATGGCCAACGCCTACGAGGCGGGAGCTGCCGGCCTGCCTTGCGCGGTGTTCCGCGGCTATCGCGGCGCCGGGCTGGCGGCAGTCAATCCCAACATCCGCTCGGTCACCTGCCCGTTCACCGGCGAGGTGCTTGCCGCCGTTCCTTCCATCCGACCGGACGTGACCTTCATCCACGCTCAGAAGGCCGACAAAAAAGGCAATGTTCTGGTCGAAGGCATTATCGGCATCCAGAAGGAAGCGGTGCTCGCGGCCAAGCGCGCCGTGGTGACGGTAGAGGAAGTCGTCGACAATTTCGACGACCTGCATCCCAACCTCACCGTGCTGCCGCGCTGGACCATCGCTGCGATCTCGGTGGTATCAGGCGGTTCGCATCCCTCCTACACGCACGGCTACTATGCCAGGGACAACGCCGCCTATCTCGAATGGGACGACATCGCCGCCGACCGTGAAAAATTCCAGACCTGGATGCAGGCCAATGTCCTCGATCGCACGGCGGACGATTTCGCCGGCCGCGTAAAGCATCTGAGGAGCGCGGGATGAGCGGCTTTACTCCCAATGAGATGATGACGATTGCCGCCAGCCGAGCCCTGAAAAACGACGATGTCTGCTTCGTCGGCATTGGCGCGCCGTCAGCCGCCTGCAACGTCGCGCGGCTGACGCATGCGCCCGACATCACGCTGATCTATGAAAGCGGCACCATCGGTACCGCGCCCGATGTTTTGCCGCTGTCGATCGGTGACGGCGAACTTTGCGACACCGCCGTCACGACCGTCTCGGTGCCGGAGATGTTTCGTTACTGGCTGCAAGGCGGCCGCATTTCGATCGGTTTCCTCGGTGCCGCCCAGCTCGACAAGTTCGGCAACATCAACACCACCATCATCGGCGACTATGCGCATCCCAAGACCCGCCTGCCCGGCGGCGGCGGCGCGCCGGAGATCGCCACCTCGTCGAAGGAGATCTACATCACCATGGCGCAGTCCAAGCGCGGCATGGTCGAGAAGATCGACTTCTTCACCTCCTTTGGCCATGGCGATGGCGGCGATCACCGCCAGCGCCTAGGCATCGACACCGCTGGACCGACGCTGCTGATCACCGACCTCGCCATCTGGAAGCCCGACCCGATGAGCAAGGAATTCACCGTGGTGTCGCTGCATCCCGGCGCAACGCGGCTTGAGGTGCAGGACAGCTGCGGCTGGATCGTAAAGTTCGCCGAGGCGCTTGACGAAACGCCGGCGCCGACGGAACTCGAGCTGACGACATTGCGTGACCTGCAGGCCCGCACCAAGGCGGCGCATGAGGGAAGCGGAAAAGAAAAGGCTGCATGACATGACCGAGGCATTCATCTGCGATTACATCCGCACCCCGATCGGCCGTTTCGGCGGCTCGCTGTCGTCGGTGCGGGCCGACGATCTCGGCGCCATTCCGCTGAAGGCGCTGGTCGAGCGCAATTCCGGCATCGACTGGCAGGCCATCGACGACGTCGTCTATGGCTGCGCCAACCAGGCCGGCGAGGACAATCGCAATGTCGCGCGCATGTCGCTCCTGCTCGCCGGATTGCCGCAGGAAGTGTCAGGCTCGACCGTCAATCGCCTCTGCGGGTCCGGCATGGACGCGCTCACCATCGCCGCCCGCGCCATCAAGGCGGGCGAAGCCGAGTTGATGATCGCCGGCGGCGTCGAATCGATGAGCCGCGCCCCCTTCGTCATGCCCAAGGCCGAGACCGCCTTTTCGCGCCATGCCGAGATCCACGACACCACCATCGGCTGGCGTTTCATCAACCCGCTGATGAAGAAACAGTATGGCGTCGATTCCATGCCGGAGACCGGCGAGAACGTCGCCGAGGATTTTTCAGTGTCGCGCGCCGACCAGGACGCCTTTGCCGTGCGCAGCCAGGACAAGGCCGTCGCGGCACAGGCCAATGGCCGGCTGGCGAAGGAGATTACCCCGGTGACGACCCCACAGAAAAAGGGCGATGCGATTATCGTATCGAAGGATGAGCATCCCCGCGCCGGCACCACGGTCGAGTCGCTAGCCAAATTGCCGACGCCGTTCCGCCAGGGCGGCACCGTCACCGCCGGCAACGCGTCCGGCGTCAATGACGGCGCGGCAGCGCTGATCATCGCCTCCGAAGCGGCTGTGAAAAAATACGGCCTGACGCCGATCGCCCGCGTCCTCGGCGGCGCTGCTGCCGGCGTGGCGCCACGCATCATGGGCATCGGCCCTGCCCCGGCGACACAAAAGCTCTGCGCCCGCCTCGGCCTGACACCGCAGCAATTCGATGTCATCGAGCTCAACGAAGCTTTCGCCTCCCAAGGCATCGCCGTGCTCCGCCAACTCGGCATCTCCGAGGACGCGGAGCACGTCAACCCCAATGGCGGCGCCATCGCGCTTGGTCATCCCTTGGGCATGTCGGGCGCGCGCATTGCAGGCACGGCTGCGCTGGAACTGCGCGAGCGCAGCGCCCGCTATGCGCTGGCCACCATGTGCATCGGCGTCGGCCAGGGCATCGCGGTGGCGCTCGAACGGGTTTGAGTTTGCACCGCCCTTAATAGGGCAAACCGACATAGTTTTCAGCCAGCGCGGTCGACGCCGCTTGCGAATGCACGAGATAGTCGAGCTCGGCTTCCTGGATGCGCTGGCCGAACTCGCCCGTATCGGGAAAGCGGTGCAGCATCGTCGTCATCCACCAGGAGAAGCGCACCGCCTTCCACACTCTGGCCAGCGCCTTGGCTGAATAAGCGTCGAGCCCGCTTGGTGATTTGTCCAGATAGAATTCGCGAAGCCCAGCAAAGAGATAGCGCACATCGCTGGCGGCGAGGTTGAGCCCCTTGGCGCCCGTCGGCGGCACGATATGGGCGGCGTCGCCGACCAGGAACAGCCGGCCGAAGCGCATCGGCTCGGCGACGAAGGAGCGCAGCGGCGCGATTGATTTTTCGAAGGACGGGCCGGTAACGACCGCGGCTGCGGTCTGTTCCGGCAGGCGACTGCGCAATTCGTCCCAGAAGCGACCGTCGCTCCAGGCGTCGACCTGTTCGTCAGCCGGGACCTGCACATAGTAGCGGCTGCGATGCGTCGACCGCATCGAGCACAGCGCAAAGCCCCGCTCATGGTTGGCGTAGACCAGTTCGTGATCGGCCGGCGGCACTTCGGCCAGCACGCCGAGCCAGCCGAAGGGATAGGTCCGCTCGAAGGTTTTCAGCGCCCGCCCAGGCGCCGATTTGCGGCTAACGCCGTGATAGCCGTCGCAGCCGGCGATGAAGTCGCAGTCGATGCAATGGCTGACGCCGTCCTTGTCGTAGGTGACGTAGGGCGCTTCGCCATCGAAACCATGCAGCGCGACGTTGGCCGCCTCATAGACGGTGGTCAGCCCGGCCGCCTCGCGCTTGTCCATCAGATCGTGCGTCACTTCGGTCTGACCATAGACGGTGACATGCTTGCCGCCGGTCAGTGCCGTGAGGTCGAGCCGGTGCAGGCCGCCGCCGAACGCAAGCGAGATGCCGGCATGCAGCAGGCCCTCGGCATGCAGCCTTACAGCTGCGCCCGCCTCTTCCAGCAACTCGACGGTGCCTTGTTCGAGCACCCCTGCCCGCACCCGGCCAAGCACATGCTCCCGGCTCGAACGTTCGAGGATCACCGTCTCGACGCCAATGGTGCCGAGAAGCTGGCCAAGCAGCAGCCCGGACGGTCCGGAGCCGACAATGACAATCCGGGTGCGCATCAGTGTCCCAGGCTTTCAATCTGTCCGGCGAGTTCGGCGGCGAGCCGTAGCGCAGCCGCGGTCGCAACCGCCATCTGCGGCAAGAGCAGCCATTCCAGCGTCCAGGCAGCACCGGAGCGCTCCTGCTCATGCACCAGCGCCTGATGCATGCCGGAAAGCTGGGTGGCGTTGAAGCGCGCCAGCGTCACCAGCACTTCCGCCTTCACCGGGTTCTGCTTGTGCGGCATGGCCGACGAGCCGCCGCCGCCGGATAGTTTGATCTCGGTGCCGCTCTGCGCCATCAGGGCGACGTCCTGGCCGAACTTGCCGAGGCTGCCGGTGATGAGCGACAGCAAACCGGCGAACTCGGCCAGCGCATCGCGCTGGTTGTGCCATTGCGGCGCATCGCCAAGGCCAAGCTTTGCGGCAAGGGCGGCGCGCACTGCGGGGCCTTTGTCGCCGAGCTTTTCCAGCGTGCCGGCGGCGCCGCCGAATTGCACTACCAGCAGACCCTTGGATTGCTCCGAGAGTCTCTGCTGATGCCGTTGCAGCGGCGTGCGCCACACCGCCACGCGGTCCGACGCCTGAATTGGGATCGCCGGCTGCATGCGCGTAATCGCTGTCAATGCACGGCTGCCAAAACGTTCTTCCAGCCCCACCAGCCGCAAAATGTTTTCAGTCAGCAGCAGGTCGAGATGTTCAATGAGCCGGCGCAGCCGAAGAACCAGGCCGGTGTCGATGACGTCCTGGCTGGTTGCGCCGAAATGCACGCCGGCGTCGTGCGGCGCGCCGACCGCTGCCTTCAACTGGCGCACCAGTTCGGGCACGATCACGCCATCCTTCGCCACACCGGCCCGCAGCCGCGCGGTGTCCGGCTTGTATGACAACAGGAGAGGTATAATCGCCGCGGCGGCATCCGTGCCGATAATCCCGCTTTCGGCTTCCGCTTGCGCCAGCGCGCGCTCGAAATCGAGCATGGCGGCGATTTCCGCATCCACCGAAAAATGCCGAGCCGCCTCCTCGTCGCCGAGCAGGCCGGAAAGCAGCGGATGGTCGAAGGGCGATACGGTCATGTGCTGGTTTCCTCCGTCAGCTGTCGAAGAAGACCGTTTCCTTCTCCCCCTGGAGATGGACGTCGAAAATATAGTTGTCGCCTTGCCGCTCGGCGATCAGCGTCGGCACGCGCACCTTGTGCTCGATGCGGGCCAGGATCGGATCCTCGGCATTGGCCTTGGCCTCGTCGGAGAAATAGAGCCGCGTGTGGAGGCCGATATTGATGCCGCGGGCGACGATCCACAGGCTGATATGCGGCGCCATCAGCCGGCCGTCGCCATACGGCACGCGTCCCGGCTTGATCGTCTGAAAACTGCACAGGCCGGTTTCCATGTCGGTCGGCTGACGGCCCCAGCCCTGAAAATCCGGATCGGCATCGCCGCGCAATTCGGCCGGCGAATTGTAGAAGCCATTGGCATCCGCTTGCCAGATTTCGATCAAGGCATCCCTGAGCGGCGTGCCGGTGCCGTCGAGCACGCGAATGCGCAAACCAACGCGGTCGCCCTTGGCGTTGTCGTTGAGCATCGTGGCGCCCAGGTCTGTCGGGTAGACGCCGCCGATACCACCGAAATTCGGCGTCAGCCCGATATGCACGTAGGGCCCCGCGGTCTGCGACGGGCTCTCCTTCAGCCGGGTCAGCGATTGCGCCATCAATTGCCCTCCGGCCGGTTTTCGAACAGCGCGGCACGGCGTCCGCGCAGCACGATGTCGAACTTGTAGGCGCGCGCGTCGAAGGGGATTGTCGCCTGCATATCGAGCGCGGCGACCAGCGTCTCGATCGCCGCCTTGTCGCGGATGCCGCGCACGATCGGGCATCGCCAGATCAGCGGGTCGCCCTCGAAATACATCTGCGTGATCAGCCGCTGTGCGAAGCCGTGGCCGAACACCGAGAAATGGATGTGCGATGGCCGCCAGTCATTGGGCCCGTTCGGCCAGGGATAGGGACCGGGCTTCACCGTGCGAAAGGCATAGCCGCCATCGGCATCGGTGATGGTGCGGCCGCAGCCGCCGAAATTCGGATCGAGCGGCGCGAGATAGCCGTCCTTCTTGTGGCGGTAACGGCCGCCTGAATTGGCCTGCCAGAATTCGAGCAGCGCGCCGGAGACGCCCTGGCCGCGCTCGTCGAGCACGCGGCCATAGACGATGATACGCTCGCCGATTGCGCTCTCGCCGGGCTTGGCGAAGTTGTGGGTCAGGTCATTGTCGAGTTCGCCGAGCATGGCGTGGCCGAACACCGGACCGGTGATTTCCGACGCCGTGTTGTCGAAGGCCAGCAGCGCCTTTTGCGGCGAGCGCAGCACCGAAGTCTTGTAGTCGGGCGTCAGCGCCGGCGGATGCCAGCCGCGGTCGCGCTGGAAGAAGGCTCCGCTCTCGGGCCTGCGGTTCGAGCCGGCATCAGCTGGCATGGCCAGCCCTGCTTCCGTCCATTTCCGAAAACACCTCCTTGGCGATCCTGAAGGCGCGGTTGGCGGCCGGCACGCCAGCATAGATCGCGACATGCAGGAACGCTTCGCAGATATCGTCGCGCGACGCACCGGTGTTGGCGGTGGCGCGCACATGCATGGCGACCTCTTCATCATGGCCAAGGGCGGCCAGCAGTGCCAGCGTCACGATCGAGCGTTCGCGCCTGCTGAAGCCCGGACGCGCCCACACAGTGCCCCAGGCTGCCTCGGTGATCAGCTCCTGGAACGGCCGGTCGAAATCGGTGACGGCATCCTCGCTGCGATCGACATGAGGGTCGCCGAGCACCGAGCGCCTGACGGTCAGCCCGGTTCGGTATCTGGTTTCGTTTTTGGGCAGTTCATCCATGGGTCTGCTTTCTCAGTGGAAGCGCCGCGACGAAATCGCGGATCAGGGTGGTCAGCGCCTCGGGCTGTTCGACGCAAGGGATGTGCGCGGCGTCACGAATGATTTCGAAATGTGCGCCTGGGATCAGATCGGCCAGCCAGCGGACGAGATCCGGCGGCGTCGAGCCGTCCTGGTCGCCAACGACGCAAAGCGTGGGCACCGCGATCGCCTGCGCGGCCTCGGTAAAATCGGCATCGCGCACCGCGGCGCAGGTGCCGACATAGCCGGCGACGGCTTGCCGGGTCATCATGTTCCAGTAGCCGTCGAGCTCGGCGACACGGTCCGCGTGGAAGGCAGGCGTAAACCACATTTTGAGCACGGCATCGGCGATGGCCTGGATGCCTTTGCTTTCGACCGTTTCGATGCGGGTGTTCCAGCTGTCGGCCGTGCCGATCTTGTGGGCGCTGTCGCACAGGATGAGGCCGTCGACGATTTCGGGGCGCCGGGCATAAAACCCTTGCGCAATCAGGCCGCCCACCGACAGGCCGCACAGCACCGCATTGTTCAGTTCGAAATGATCGATCAGGCCCGACAGATCATCGACATGCTCGTCGATCGAGCTGACGCCACCAATGTCGGACAGGCCATGGCCGCGCTTGTCGTAGACCAACACAGGCATTTCGCCACCCAGTTCGGACAACACCTCGTCCCAGATGCGGAAGTCGGTGCCCAGCGAATTGATGAACACGATCGGCCGCGCATTTCCCTTCGCCTTGAGATGGCGATGGTGCAGCGTGATGCCGCCAATGTTGACGAATGGCACGATTTCGATCCTCCGTGTTCACATTGCACAAGGCATTTGGTTTGGTAAAATGATATTTTGCGCCGTTTCATTAACTGCTAGGTTATGAGAACATGTCCGAAAGCCGCATAAGGTTCCGTCACCTGCAGGCATTCCTTGAGGTAGCGCGGCAAGGCAGCGTGGCGAGGGCGGCCGACTTTCTCCATGTCAGCCCACCGGCCGTGACCAAGACGTTGCGCGAATTGGAGGAGGCGCTTGGCATCGCTGTCGTCGAACGCGACGGCCGCGGCATCAGGGTGACGCGGCTTGGCGAAATCTTTCTCGGCCATGCCGGCACGGCGATCACGGCACTGAAGCGCGGCGTCGATTCCGTCCGCCAGGACGGCGCCATCAACCGGCATCCGATCCGCATCGGCGCGCTCCCGACAGTGTCGGCCAAGGTGATGCCACGCGCCATAAGCCTGTTCCTGAGTGAAAATACCGGTGCTGCGATCAAGATCGTCACCGGCGAGAACGCGGTCCTGCTGGAACAGTTGCGCGTCGGTGCGCTCGATCTCGTCGTCGGCCGGCTTGCGGCGCCGGAAAACATGACCGGCTTCTTCTTCGAGCATCTCTATTCCGAACCGGTGCTGTTCGTGGTGAGGGCCGGCCATCCGCTGCTGCAGCCGGGCCAGGACATCTTCGCCCGGCTCGATGAATTTCCGGTGCTGATGCCGACGCGGGAATCGGTCATCCGCCCGTTCGTCGACCGCCTGTTCATCACCAACGGCATGACGGCGCCTGCGACCGAGATCGAGACCGTCTCGGATTCCTTCGGCCGTGCCTTCCTGCGCCAAAGCAACGCGGTCTGGATCATATCGACAGGCGTCGTCGCCAACGAACTCTCCAGCGGCGCCTTCGTCGCCTTGCCCGTCAACACCGAGGAAACCAAAGGGCCGGTCGGCCTGACGATGCGGACCGACACTGCGCCTTCGCCGGCCTTCACCATCCTGCTGCAGACCATTCGCGAGGCGGCCAGCCAGAACGCCTGAGCACCTTTCGCCAATCTGGCGCAGAGCGGGCCTTCAGCCGTATTTCCATAACCTGTTGGTTAACGAAACACCGCAAAATATCATTTTACCAAACCAAAAACCTAGGGCACTGTGACGATGGGAGGATCGAAATCGTGCCGTTATCGGCATTGGCGGCGTTCCGCTGCCGCCTCAAGGCCTGCCGGGGCGATCTCCGATCTTAAGAACGGGCGGCATCGATTTTGAGCAGGCCGGCGGTGACCTCCAGGTGCCGTCAGGAAAGGGAGGAATACCAGCATGACCTCAAGCAAATCCGGCGTCTCGCGGCGCCAGTTCATCGCCACATCGCTCGCCGGCGCCGCGGCACTTGCGCTCAGCCGCGGCCAGGCATTCGCGCAGGCCGCCGACACGCTGAAGGTCGGCTTTGTCAGCCCGCGCACCGGGCCGCTCGCCGGCTTCGGCCAGACCGACGGCTATGTGCTCGATCTCGCCCGCAAGGCGCTCGCCAACGGCCTCGACATCGGCGGCAAGAAATACAGTGTCGAGATCATCGACCAGGACACGCAATCCGACCCGTCGCGCGCCGGCCAGCTCGCCAAGGACCTCATCAACAACCAGGCCGTCGACCTGATGCTGGCGGTGTCGACGCCGGAGGTGATCAACCCGGTCGCCGACGCCTGCGAAGCCGCCGGCGTGCCTTGCCTCTCCACCGTCATGCCGTGGGAGGCCTGGTATTTCGGCCGCGGCGCCAAGCCCGGCGAACCCTCGCCGTTCAAATGGACCTATCATTTCGGCTTCGGCGTCGACGAGTTCTTCCGGACCTACATCTCGCAATGGAACCTGATCGAGACCAACAAGAAGGTCGGCGTCATGTATCCCAACGACGCCGACGGCAATGCCATCCGCACCCATCTGGCGCCGTTGCTGGCAAAACAGGGTTTCACCATCGTCGATCCCGGTGCCTACGAGACCGGCACCACCGACTATTCCTCGCAGATCGCGCTGTTCAAGCAGGAAGGCATCGAGATCTTCAACTCCTTCCCGATCCCGCCGGACTTCGCCGCCTTCTGGCGCCAGGCCGCGCAGCAAGGCCTGATCAAGCAGATCAAGATCTGCCAGGTCGCCAAGACCGGACTGTTTCCATCCGACATCGAGGCGCTCGGCGATCTCGGCAACAAGATTTCGAGCGCCGCTTACTGGCACAAGGCCTTCCCCTACAAGTCGCCGTTGACCGGCGTGTCGGGAACCGAACTGGCCGACGGCTATGAGGCCGCAAGCGGCAAGCAGTGGACGCAGCAGCTCGGCGCCTCGATGTCGCTGCTCGACGCCGGCTTCGAGGCGCTGAAGGCAAGCACCGACGCCAAGGACAAGGCGGCCGTCGCCAAGGCGCTGAGCACGCTCAACACCGAGACCATGATCGGCAAGGTCGACTTCACCAGCGGCCCGGTCGCCAATGTCTCTCCCGGCCCGATCATCGGCACCCAATGGGTGGCGGCCAAGGAAGGCGGCAAATTCCCGCTCGACTACGTCGTGACCGAGAACGCCACCGACCCGAAGGTTCCGGTCGAGGCCAAGCTCCAGCCGTATAACAGCTGACGGTCGGTTACGGGGATCGCATCGTGAACGGTTCAGCAAACGCCGCGATCCTCCGCGCTGCCGGCATCCAGAAACGCTTCGGCGCGCTGGTGGTGCTCGACGATGTCGACTTCGCCATGAATGCCGATGAGGCCGTCGGCATCGTCGGCCCGAACGGCGCCGGCAAGACGACGCTGCTCAGCATCTTGTCAGGCGCCTTCCCGCCGAGCGCCGGCACGGTCGCCTTCAAGGGTGGCGATGTGACCGCGATGCCGGCTACAGCGCGCTGTCGTCTCGGCCTGGTGCGCACGCACCAGGTGCCCAAGCCGTTCAGCGGCATGACCACGTTCGAGAACGTTTTTGTTGCCGCGTCGCATGGCGCCGGTCTCGCCCGCGACGAGGCCTATGAAGAGGCGCTGGAGTCGCTGAAACTGTGCGGCATGATGGGCGTGGCCAACCGGCGCGCCGAAACGCTCGGCCTGCTCGACCGCAAGCGGCTGGAACTTGCCCGCGCGCTCGCGGCAAGGCCTACGCTGCTTCTGCTCGACGAGATCGGCGGCGGACTGACCGATGGCGAGGCGAGCGAACTTGTCGATACCATCAAGGAATTGCGCCGCCGCAAGATCGGCATCGTCTGGATCGAGCACATCGTCCACATCCTGCTGCAGGTGGCAGAGCGGCTGATCTGCATGGACGCCGGCAAGATCATCGCCGATGGCGAGCCGCAAGCGGTGATGGCCGACCCGGAAGTCGTGCGCGCCTATCTCGGCGGAGGCCCGAAATGAGCCTGCTCGCAATCGAGAACCTGGTTGTCCGGCACGGCCTGCTGCAGGCGGTGCGCGGTGTGAGCTTTACGATCGAGCGCGGCGAAACGCTGGCGCTGGTCGGCGCCAACGGCGCCGGCAAGACGACGCTGCTGCGGGCGATCGCCGGCGCCCATGAGCCGACGGCCGGCCGCGTGCTCCTGGACGGCGCCGATATCACCGGCGTTCCCTCGCATAAGCGCGTCGGCATGGGCGTCGCGCTGGTGCCGGAAGGGCGAAAACTGTTCGTGCAGATGACGGTCGAGGAGAACCTCCTGCTTGGCAAGACCGCCGGCCGTCCCGGCGACTGGAGCGTGGAACGAGTGCTCGACACGTTCCCCAATCTGAAGCCGCGCCGCCATGCCAAGACCGGGCATCTCTCCGGTGGCGAGCAGCAGGCCACCGCCATCGGCCGCGCTTTGATGAGCAATCCCGAACTGCTGCTGCTCGACGAGGTCTCGCTCGGCCTGTCGCCGCTGGTGGTCGATCGCGTATACGCTTCGCTGCAAGGCCTGATCAGCTCCGGCACGACGATCATCCTGGTCGAACAGGACCTCAATCGCGCGCTCTCGGTCTCGGACAAGGTCATCTGCATGCTCGAAGGACGCGTCGCGCTGGAAGGCCCGAGCAAGGGCATGTCCCGCGATGAAGTGACGAAAGCCTATTTCGGTCTGCACAGAAAAAGCGCCGGGAGTGTGCCGGCATGAGCAACCAGATCGTCCAGGGCATCCTGCTCGGCGGCTACTACGCGCTGATCGCCTGCGGCCTCTCCTTCATGTTTTCGGTGATGCGCATCATCAACCTCGCACATGGAAGCCTGGCCGTGTTTTCCGCCTATGCGCTGTGGTGGCTCGCCTCGCAATTCCATATCTCGCCCTTCGTCGGCCTGCTCATCGTGCTGCCGCTGATGGCGGCCATCGGCTGGGCGCTGCAGCGCTTCCTGCTCGAGCGCAGCGCCCGCGGCGGCGCGCTCCTGCCGATCCTGACCACGTTCGGCCTCGCCATCATCATCGACAATGCGCTGTTCGAGCAGTTCGGCGCCGACACACGTTCGCTGGCGCCCTATATCGGCAGCCTCTCCTACGATTCCTGGGAATGGCCGGGCAGCATCTATGTCGGCAAGCTTGCCGTGATCATGTTCGCCGCCGCCGTCATATTGCTTGGCGGACTGCAGCTGTTCCTCACCCGCACCAGGCTTGGCCGCTCGATCCGCGCCACGTCGGAAGATCCCGACACGGCCGGTCTCGTCGGCGTCGATGCGCGCCGCGCCAATGCCCTCGCCGCCGCCATCGCCATGGTCACCGTTGGGCTGGCCGGCGCCTTCCTCGCCATGCGCGCCACCTTCGATCCCTATACCGGCGCACCTCAATTGCTGTTCGCTTTCGAGGCGGCGGTGATCGGCGGCGCCGGTTCGCTATGGGGCACGCTGGTCGGCGGCATCGTTCTGGCGCTCGCCCAGACGCTCGGCGCGCAGATCCATCCGCAAGGTTTTCTGATCGGCGGCCATGTCGCCTTCCTGATCGTGCTGTTCATCCGGCTCTCCACCTCCGGCCTCGGCCTGCGCGGCCTGCTGCGCCTGCCCGCGAGGAAAGCATCATGAGCGCGGTTTTAAACGACCCCGTCATCGAGCGCGGCACCTCCGCCTCGCGCATCTCGGCGATTGCGGTCGTCGTCATCATCGCGCTGCTTGGCATCGCGCCGCACTTCCTGTCGGCCGGCGCCGTCGACCGCCTTACCGCCTTGTTCATCTATGTGATCCTGGCAGCGATGTGGAACGCGCTGGCCGGCTTCGGCGGGCTGGTTTCGGTTGGACAGCAAGTGTTCTTCGGCCTCGGCGCCTATTTCGCCATCCGTCTGGCCGATGCCGGCCTCAACCCGTTCGCCTCGCTGTTCGTTTCGGCGATCATCGTCGGCGCGATCGCCTGGCCAATGTCGCTGTTCATGCTGAAGCTGAAGAACGGCGAGTTCGCCATCGGCATGTGGGTGATCGCGGCGCTCACCCATCTCCTGGTCAATCTCGACCGGCTGGTGCAAGGCGAGACCGGGACGTCGCTGATCTCGCTCAACGTCTATGACGCCGGTTCCAGGCGGGCGACGATCTACTGGCTGGCGCTGGCCGCGATGACGGCGCTGCTCGCCACCCTGTTTAGCCTGCTGCGCGGCAGCACGGGTGCGGCCATCCGCGCCATCAGGGACAATGAGGAGGCCGCGGCATCGGTCGGCGTGCGCGTCACCGGAACCAAGCGGCTGCTCTTCGTGCTCGCCGCCTTCGGCATCGGCATGGCCGGCGCGCTGTGGTTGGCCACGTCGATCACCTTCCAGCCGAAAACCTACTTCAACGTCCAGTGGACCGCCTACATGATCTTCATGGTGCTGGTCGGCGGCATCGGCACCTTCGAAGGCGCCATTCTGGGTGCGCTGCTGTTCTTCCTCATCGAGACCTGGTTCGGCGGCACCGGCGTCTGGTATCTGATCGGCCTCGGCGCCACGGCGGTGCTGTTCTCGCTGTTCCTGCCGCGCGGCGTGTGGGGAACGCTGGAGGAGCGCCTTGGCCTGCGCCTGCTACCGGTCGGCTACCGGGTCAGGCTGCCGGCAAACGCCGGCGATAGTGACGCGACGCCTTCGCCGCAACAGGCCGCAACGCATAGTGAAAAGGCGTGACCATGCTGTTCGGCAAGACCATCCTCATCACCGGTGTCGCCTCTGGTATCGGCGCTCGCACGGCCGAACTTGCCGGCCAACTGGGCGCTGACGTGATCGGCGTCGATATGCGTGAACCGGCAGCATCGGCCGGCAGTTTCGTCAAGGCTGACATCTCATCCAAGGCCGGCGTCGACGATCTCCTCGGGCGCCTGCCGCAGCGCATCGATGCGCTCTGCAATGTCGCCGGCCTCCCCGGCAACACCGGTGCGGTGTCGACACTGGCCGTCAACTTCTACGGCCTGCGCGCGCTCTCGGAAGGCCTCGCACCAAGACTTCGTGAAGGCGGCACCGTAGTCAACGTCGCCTCGATCGCCGGCTATGGCTGGCGCGCCAATCTCAACCGCGCGGCATCGATGGTCGGCATCGAAGGCTTTCCCGATGTGGCGAAGATGATCGCCGACCATCAGGTGAAGAACGAGGAAGGCTATCCCGTTTCCAAGGAGCTGCTGCTGTTGTGGACGCAGCGCGCCGCGCATCAGGACCTGTTCAGGAGCCGCGGCATCCGCGTCAATGCAGTGAGCCCCGGCCCGGTCGAGACGCCGATCCTCAAACAGTTCCGCAATGTGCTGGGTGACGCCCGCGTCGACAGCGACATCGCCAGGGTCGGACGCGCCGGAAGCTCGGGCGACATCGCGCCTGTCGTGCTGTTCCTGTGCTCGGACGGCGCACGCTGGGTCAACGGCGCCAATGTGCCGGTTGACGGTGGGCTTGAAGCATCGATCAATGCCGAGGTGCTCGGCTTCTAGACCATCATCCCGAAAAGTGGGAGCCGGTTTTCTGATAAGATCGTGGTCAATATAGAAAAGACGCTCCACGGCGAGCGAGGGAGAGAACAATGGACATCGGACTTCTGATCGACGGTGATAAAAGGGATGCCTCCGGCTCAGCCTCTTATGAGCGCATGGACCCGTTCACCGGCAAGCTGGCGACCCGCGCTGCCGCAGCCAGCATCGCCGACGCCAATGCCGCGGTCGAAGCCGCTGCTGCCGCTTTCAAGACGTGGTCGAAGACCGGTCCGGGCGAGCGCCGCGCTTTGCTGTCCAAGGCGGCCGATGTCATGGACTCCAAGGTCGGCGAATTCACCAAATTGATGATGGAAGAAACCGGCGCGACCGGCCCCTGGGCCGGCTTCAACGTCATGCTCGCCGCCAAAATGCTGCGCGAGGCAGCCGCCATGACGACGCAGATTTCGGGCGAGGTCATTCCCTCCGACAAGCCCGGCACGCTGGCCATGGCGATCCGCCAGCCGGCCGGCGTCTGCCTCGGCATCGCGCCGTGGAATGCGCCGGTCATCCTCGGTACCCGTGCCATCGCCATGCCGATCGCCTGCGGCAACACGGTTGTGCTGAAAGCCTCCGAAATGTGCCCCGGCACACACCGGCTGATCGGCCAGGTGCTGGTCGAGGCGGGCCTGCCCAAGGGCGTCATCAATGTCGTCACCAATGACCCCAAGGACGCAGCGGCAATCGTCGAGGCACTGGTCGCGCACCCTGCAGTCAGGCGTGTCAACTTCACCGGCTCGACCAAGGTCGGCAGAATCATTGCCGAACTCGCCGGCCGTCACTTGAAGCCGGCGCTGCTCGAACTCGGCGGCAAGGCGCCGCTGGTCGTGCTCGACGATGCCGACATCGATGCGGCGGTCAATGCGGCGACCTTCGGCGCCTACATGCATCAGGGCCAGATCTGCATGTCGACCGAGCGTCTGGTCGTCGATGAAAAGGTCGCCGACGAGTTCGTCGCCAAGCTCGCCGCCCGCGCGGCGCAGCTGCCTGCCGGTGACCCGCGCGGCCATGTCGTGCTCGGTTCGCTGATCAGCGACCAAGCCGCCGACAAGATGGAAGAACTGGTTGCCGACGCCGTCGCCAAGGGCGCCAGGCTTGTGGCCGGCGGCAAGCGCACCGGAACCGTGGTCGAGGCGACATTGCTCGACCACGTGACGCCGGCGATGCGCGTCTATTCGGAAGAATCCTTCGGCCCGGTCAAGCCGGTGATCCGCGTCAAGGGCGAGGACGAAGCGGTATGTGTCGCCAACGATACCGAATACGGCCTGTCTTCAGCCGTGTTCAGCCGCGAGATCCGCCGTGCCATGGCGGTTGCCGCGCGCATCGAAGCCGGTGTCTGCCACATCAACGGCCCGACCGTCGGCGACGAGGCGCAAATGCCGTTCGGCGGCGTCAAGGGTTCAGGCTACGGCCGCTTCGGCGGCAAGGCCTCGATTGCCGAGTTCACCGACCTGCGCTGGCTGACCATCGAGGATCCGGGGCAGCACTATCCGTTTTGACTCCACCTTCTCTCACAGGGAGAAGGAAAGGAGCCCTCAGGGCCGTTGCCTGGCGAGCCAACGGATTCCCGCATCAAAACCCGGCAAGGCTCGAGCCACGCGATCGGCGGCCCCTCCCGGAGTTGTAAATCGTTTAATCGTGGGTATTTTACCCCTCAAGCACATGCCGCCGGACGGCGGCAAGCGGTTTTGGGGACTACCGCAAGTGCAAAGCAAAATACGCGATACGGATCGCGCCGGGGAGGAATCGTCATGCCAAACAAGGCCCTGCCGCTGGTCATCAGCGCGCCGGAACCACGCACGCTCGACCTGATCTTCACCTCACCGCAGCTGGCGCGCCTCAAGGCGCATTACCGCGTCGTCGAGACGACGGCCGAGGGCGTGGCGAACTTGCCCGCCGACGTGCTTGCCGAAGCCCGCTATATTATCGGCCAGCCGCCGATCTCGCCCGAGACCTTGGAGCGGATGCAGGCGCTGCGTTGCGTCTTCAATGTCGAGACCAACCTCATCAACAACATGCCCTATGAGACGCTGTTTGCGCGCGGCATCCATGTCGTCACCACCGGCCTCGTCTTCGCCGAGCCGGTGGCCGAGCTTGGCCTCGCCATGGCGCTCAACCTTGCCCGAAATATTGTCGATGCCGACCTCGCTTTCCGCAAAGGCGAGGAGCTGTGGGGCGGCGATGGCAATTTGACGGCGCGGCTTCTGTCCGGCGCCGATGTCGGCATCATCGGCTTCGGCGATCTGGGCCGTGCGCTGAACCGGCTGCTGTCGGGCTTTCGTACCCGCACCAAGGTCTTCGATCCCTGGCTGCCGCCATCGATCCTGATCGACAATGGCGTCGAACCGGCCTCGCTCGACGAGGTGCTGTCGACCAGTGACTTCGTCTTCGTCGTCGCTTCGGTGACCTCGGAGAACCAGGGTTTTCTCGGCACCGATGCTTTTGCCAGCATGCGCAAGGGCGCCGCCTTCATCCTGCTCAGCCGCGCCGGCGTCGTCGATTTTCCGGCCTTGATGGCGGCGGTGAAGAGTGGTCACATCCTTGCCGCCAGCGATGTCTTCCCCGAAGAGCCGCTGGCGGCGGACCATCCGGTCCGTGCGATCCCCGGCTTCCTGCGCTCCGCCCATCGCGCCGGCGCGCTCGACATCGCCTTCAAGCGCATGGGCGACATGGTTCTGGAAGACATGGACCTGATCGACCGCGGCCTGCCGCCGCTGCGCTCCAAGCGCGCCGAGCGCGAGACCGTGTCAAGGATGCGTTCGAAGCCGGCGGACAGGAACTAGTTATCGCGATAAATCCGTCTGAAATGGATTTCGGAGTTAGCCAAGCCGCGTTGTCATCGTCGCTCAGGATGACCGCAAGCGCGGGAACCTTTGCACGGCGATACCCCGCCAGGCCTGGCCGGCGGGGTATTGATTTGCGGATCACGTAAAAATCTGCGTGCTATCCGGCCGCGACGCCGGCAGCTGAGCGATTGGCCAGCACCAGCCCGACCTCGCCGACGACCTGCTCGACGCGCTTCAGGATGGGTTCTGCCCGCAGCACGCCATCGGAAAAATCCTTGTCCGTGGCATAGACCCCTGTCGGCAGCGTCAGCGCCTCGAAGAAGCCGAACAGCGGCCGCAACTGGTGCTCGACGATCAACGCGTGGCGATCGTTACCGCCGGTGGCAAGCAGCACCACCGGCTTACCGCGCAAGGAAGCGGGATCGAACAGATCGAAGAAGTGCTTGAACAGGCCGGTGTAGCTGCCCTTGTAGGTCGGCGACCCCACCACCAGCACATCGGCATTGACGACGCTGTCGAAGATTGCCCGCGCCTGACCGTCGAGATCGCGCGCCCATTTGGCAGCGCCAAGTGAGGGGCCGAGGTCTTCGATGTCGTAGGTACTCGCCGACAATCCATGCTGGCGCGCAATGTCCCTGACGACCTGGTCGACGAAGCCGCGCGTCTTGGACGGCCGGGTGAAATTGCCGGAAAACCCGACGACGGTTGGATTGGGCATGTTTCTCTCACCTCTCGCGGACCTGCTTGATGCCGCATATTTACAGGCTTGCGCCTGCCGCAAGAAGCAAATGACTGACCTTGCAGCACCATAGTGAGGAATTTTTTTCCGTTTGCCCGCTCGTCTCAGGCCGCGAGAAGCCGGCCATAGGATTCCAGATAGAAGCCGGTTGACCTGGCGCAGGTCCGCACCGCCTCCCTGGCAGCAACCATTTCCTGCCAGCGTAGCAGGCGCTTGCATTCGGCCGGCATGGCAAAGCCCAGATATTTCTCAAGCACGCACAGCTGTTCGAACCAGGGATAGAAGGCGACGTCGGCGGCGCTGAATTCCGAGCCCAGCAAAAACCGTTCGTCCGCCCCTCGCCTCGCAAAGGCATGCTGTTCCACAAAGCGCAGGGCGTCGCCAAGCTGGGCCTTGATCCGCTCATGAACCATAGCGTCGGAACTGTGCATCATGGTTGCCGTCCTGGCGTAAAGCTGCGTGTCGGCGAAGCTGATCCAGATGCGCGCCTCAGCGCGGGCATGAGCATCCCTGGGGAAAATCGGCCGTTCGGGGAATGCATCATCGAGATATTCGCAGATGATCGCCGACTCCCTGACATATTGCCCCTGATGGCGCAGCAGCGGCACCTTTCCCGTCGGCGTGAGTTTCAGGAACCACGCCGGCTTGTTGCGCAGATCGATTTCGATTTCCGTCGCCTGCAGGCCTTTCTCGGCAAGGGCGAGCCTGACACGGTGCGCATAGGGACAAAGCTGCGCGACAAAAAGCTCGATTGGCGGCATGAATAACTCCTGAGTTTCGTTATCGCCGGCAAGCGGCCTGTCGGGCATAGCTAGGTCCAGTAAGGCCGGCGCGCTATTCGACAGCGTCTGGATTGATTTATCGATCGTCTGTTTCTGGAGCGAAGCGTGGATCTCCTGGCTACCCTCATGCGCGAATTGCACTTCGCAGCCGCCGGGTACCGGCGCCTCGAACTGGCCGCGCCCTGGGCGATCTCGTTCAGCCAGGCTGGACTTCGCGGCATTCACGTCGTCATCAAGGGGCGATGCGAGGCGGTGTTCGGTGAGGAAGATGTCGAGCCTCTCGATGCCGGCGACCTGATCATTGCACCGCGCGCCGATCCGCATGTGCTGCGGTCGCCCGGCGCGCTCAAAAGCGCGAACGTCCCCGCCGCCGAACTGGCGACCCAAACCGCAGCCGGGCGTATTCGCAGCGGCGGCGAAGGCGAAAAGACCGTCATCCTGTGCGGCGCCTTCGCCTTTCGCGACGCCGACCATCCGGCACTTGCCGGCCTGCCGCGCATCGTTCACATCCGGGGATCGAATGGCCGTCTGCCCAAATGGCTGCGTGGCTATGTCGAGGCCTTGCTGGTGGAAGCGACCGACGAAGGTCCCGGCAGCGACGTAGTAATGGCTCGCCTGTCTGGGGCCATCGTCACGCGCGCCTTGCGCTCCGGTCTGGAAAGCATGGACAATCCAGGTTGGCTGAGGGGATTGCAGGACCCCGCGATCGCCAGAGCGCTCGCGACCCTGCATGAAGCCTATGGCCACGACTGGACGATCGAGACCCTGGCACGCGCGGTCGGGCTCTCCAGGGCAACCTTTGCCGCCCGCTTTCGCGATCTCGTCGGCGAAGCGCCCATGGCCTATCTCTTCGGCTGCCGCATGCGGCAGGCCAGCCGGCTGCTGCACGAGGGCAAGAGCCTGGGCCAAGTCGCCGAGGCGGTCGGCTACAGCTCGGAAGCCGCCTTCTCCACCGCCTTCGGGCGCCACGCCGGCGTCTCGCCCGGCCAATTCAGGAAACGGAAGGATCTGTAAGGCAGAGCGATATTGGCGGCGGCCGCGCCTCGCGGTAGGACTTTGCCAGCACTATGTCTGATCATATCCCGACGCGGTTCGCCGCCGCTTTGCCCAGGAGATGCTTCGTGCCCAAAGGTTCTGACCTGCTTGTTGCCGCCCTCGAGAATGAGGGCGTCGATCGCATCTTCGGCATTCCCGGCGAAGAAAACCTGGACGTCGTCGAATCCATCCGCAAATCCTCGATCCAGCTCATCCTCACCCGTCATGAGCAGGCGGCGGCGTTCATGGCCGCCACCCATGGCAGGCTCACCGGCAAGCCAGGTGTGTGCATCACCACGCTGGGACCCGGCGCCCTGAACCTGACGACGGGTGCCGCCTATGCGCTGCTCGGCGCCATGCCGATGATCATGATCACCGGGCAGAAGGGCATCCGCTCGTCGCGCCAGGCCCGCTTCCAGATCGTCGACATCGTCGCCGCGATGAAGCCGTTGACCAAGCTGTCACGTCAGATCATCTCGGCGAAGACCATTCCCGCCGTGGTGCGCGAAGCGTTTCGGATTGCCGAGGAGGAGCGTCCGGGGCCCGTGCATCTGGAACTGCCCGAAGACATCGCGGCCGAGGAGTGCGACGATGTCGCGCTGATCCCGCCGCATCCGGTCGAGCTTCCGCTGGCCAGCCCGCTGGCGCTCGACCGTGCCGCCGAGATGATCATCAAGGCGCAACGGCCGCTGGCGATGCTGGGCGCCGCCGCATCGCGGCCGCGCTCGACCTCCGACCTCGCCCAGTTCGTTATCAGAACCGGCATTCCCTATTTCACCACGCAGATGGGCAAGGGCACGGTGCCCGGCGGCACCGAACTCTACATGGGCACCGCCGCGCTCTCCGAGCGCGACTATGTGCATGAGGCCATCGAACAGGCCGACCTCATCATCACTATCGGCCACGACACGATCGAGAAGCCGCCCTTCATTATGGGCGACAAGGGACCGAAGGTGATCCATGTCGGTTACCAGCCGGCCAATGTCGAGCAGGTCTATTTCCCGCAGACCGAAGTGGTCGGCGACATCGGCGCTTCGCTCAGGCTGCTTGCCGACCGGATCGAGGGCAAGATCGCCAACGCGCAGGCGCTACTACCGCTGCGCGAAGGGATTTTGAGCCGCATTGCCGCCCGCGCCACCGAAGACCGTTTCACGCCGCAGCGCTTGGTGCACGATGTGCGCGCGGTGATGCCGGCCGACGGCATCCTGGCGCTCGACAACGGCATGTACAAGATCTGGTTTGCGCGCAATTACCGCACGCGCGTCGCCAACACGCTGCTGCTCGACAATGCCCTGGCCACGATGGGCGCCGGCCTGCCCTCGGCGATGACGGCGGCGATGCTCTATCCCGGCCGCCGCGTCATGGCGATCTGCGGCGATGGCGGCTTCATGATGAACAGCCAGGAGTTGGAAACCGCCGTCAGGCTGAAGCTCAACCTCGTCGTGCTGATCATCGAGGACAATGCTTTCGGCATGATCCGCTGGAAGCAGGCGGTCGACCAGTTCCCCGATTTCGGCATGACCTTCGGCAATCCCGATTTCGTCAGATATGCCGAGGCCTATGGCGCCAAGGGAACCAGGGTCGGCGCCGTCTCAGAAATACAATCGACGCTTGAACAGGCTCTTGCCGGCGGTGGCGTCCATCTCGTCGTCGTTCCGATCGACTATTCGGAGAACGAGCGCGTGCTGGTCGAGGAACTGCGCCACCGGTTGCCGGCGCCACCGGAGGCCTGACGGTGGAGTAGATACCGCCGCAGCAGCGCTCAGGCGGCCCGGACCTTGGCGCTCCCACGCGCCCAGGCCGGCAGCCAGTCGCCATGTGTCGCCAGCAACTCATCGACCAGCGCCCAGATCTGGTCGAGATCGAGTTCGGCGGCCGTATGCGGATCCATCATCGCCGCGTGGTAAATGTGCTCGCGGTTTTCGGTCATCAACGCCTGCACCGTCAATTCCTGCACATTGATGTTGGTGCGTATCAACGCGGTGAGTTGCGGCGGCAGCTCGCCAATATAGGTCGGCTGGATGCCGGAGGCGTCCACCAGGCACGGCACCTCGGCGGCGCAATTGTCCGGCAGCGAGGTGATGCAGCCATTGTTGCGGACATTGCCGTAGATCACCGACGGCTCGCCGGTCCACACCGAATTCATGATCGAGGACGCGTATTCCTTCGACTGCTCGACCTCGATGCGGTCGGCCGAGCGATAGGCCTCGGCCTGGCCCTTCCAGCGCTCGATCTGTTCGATGCAGCGCTTGGGATATTCGTCGAGCGGAATGCCGAACTTCTCGATCAGGTCGGGGCGCCCTTCCTTGATGAAATAGGGCGTGTATTCGGCGAAATGCTCGGAGCTTTCGGTGACGAAATAGCCGAGCCGCGTCAGCATCTCGTAGCGCACCTTGTTGGGGCAGCGTGGGTTCCAGCCCGGCTTCGGCGCCCTGCCCTCGCGATAGGCGCGGACGAGGTCCGGATAGAGGTTGCGGTAAGAGCCATCCGGCTGCCGGTGCTCGAACTTCAGGTAGAAGGCCATGTGGTTGATGCCGGCCGAGCGGTAGCGTATCTCGTCGTAGGGAATGTCGAGATCGTGCGCCAGTTCCATCGCCGTGCCCTGCACCGAGTGGCAGAGGCCTACCTGTTTGATCTCAGGGTATTTCTCTGAGATCGCCCAGGTGTTGATCGCCATCGGGTTCACATATTGCAGCATGATCGCGTCGGGGCAGACGGCCAGCATGTCGTCGCAGATCTTCCACAGATGCGGCACGGTCCGGAGGCCGCGCATGATGCCGCCGACGCCGAGCGTGTCGGCAATGGTCTGGCGCAGGCCGTATTTCTTCGGCACCTCGAAATCGGTGACGGTGCAGGGCTCGTAACCGCCGATCTGGAAGGCGACGACGACGAAGTCGGCACCGGCGAGCGCCTTGCGTTGGTCGGAATAGGTCTCGGCCTTCGCCTTCACGCCCAGCGTCGCGATCAGCTTGTTGACGACGATGGCGCTCTCTTCCAGCCGCTGCGGATTGATGTCCATCAGCGCGATCGTCGCGCCTGACAGCGATGGCCGCTGCAGCACGTCGCCGACAATGTTCTTCATGAACACGGTCGAACCCGCGCCAATGAAGGTGATCCTGGGATGTCTTGCCACTATAAAACCTCCGGCACTTTGCTACGCCACGTCGAAGGCGGCCCTGACGAGCCGTTCGGTGTAGGCGGTCTTGGGATGGGTGAGGACCTCGTCGACGGGTCCCTGTTCGACGATCTTGCCGTTCTGCATGACGATGACGCGATGGCAGAGCGCGCGCACCACCTTGAGGTCGTGCGAAATGAAGAGATAGCTAAGGCCGCGTTCGTCCTGCAGCTTGCGCAACAAGTCGATGATCTGCGCCTGCACCGAAAGGTCGAGCGCCGATGTCGGTTCGTCGAGCAGGATGAATTCGGGCTCCAGCGCGATGGCTCGGGCAATGGCGATGCGCTGCCGCTGGCCCCCGGAAAATTCGTGCGGGAACCGTGACAGGATATCGCCGGGCATGCCGGCGCTGACCAGGGCGTCGCGCACCCGATCGACCCGCTCGCGCCGTGTCGCGCCGATCCTGTTGACGACCAGCCCTTCCTCGATGATCTGACCGATCGTCATGCGCGGGTTGAGCGAGGAGAACGGATCCTGGAAGACGACCTGCATGCGCGAGCGCAGCGGCCGCATCTCGGCGCGCGACAGGCCGTGGATTGGCTGGCCGTCGAAGCTGACCTCGCCACGCTTGGCCTCGGTGAGCTTGAGCAAGGCGAGACCGAACGTGGTCTTGCCGGAGCCGGATTCGCCGACCAGCCCCAGTGTTTCGTGGCGGCAAAGCTTCAGGCCGAGATCGTCGACGGCGACCAGCTCGCGCCAGTCCGGCTTCAGGAAGCTGCCATGGCGCAGCATGAAGCAGACGCGCATATCGCGGGCCTCGAGGATGGTGCCGCTGTTTTCCGGCAGCGGCTGCGGCTTGCCGTGCGGCTCTGAAGCGAGCAGCCGCTTGGTATAGGCATGCTGCGGGTCGGCGAACAGCCGCTCGGTGACGTTGTGCTCGCACATCTCGCCATGCTGCATGACATAGACATAGTCGGAGAATTTTCGCACCACGGTGAGGTCGTGGGTGATCAGGATGACCGCCATCCTGAGTTCTTTTTGCAGATTGCGGATCAAATTGAGGATCTGTGCTTGCACCGTGACGTCGAGCGCTGTCGTTGGCTCGTCGGCGATCAGCACATCGGGGTCGTTGGCGAGCGCCATGGCGATCATCACGCGCTGGCGCTGCCCGCCCGACATCTGGTGCGGATACTGCTTGATGCGCGCTTCCGGCTCGGGGATCTGGACATGCCGCAAAAGCTCGAGCGCCCGCGCCCAGGCTTGCTTGCGGCTGACCTTTCGATGCACCCTGATCGCCTCCACGATCTGGCTGCCGACCGTATAGATCGGGTTGAGCGAACTCATCGGCTCCTGGAAAATCATCGAGATGCGATTGCCGCGCAGCTTGCGCCGGGCGCTCTCGGGGAATTTCAATATGTCCTGCCCGCAATAGTCGATGGTCGAGTTCGGCGACACGGTGGCCCGCTTCGACAAGAGCCCCATGACAGCGCGCGCCGTCACCGACTTGCCGGAACCGGACTCGCCGACGATGGCGATCGTCTCGCCGCGATAGAGCTGGAACGAGACATCCTTCACCGCGTCGACGACGCCGTGCTCGACCTTGAAGGCGACCTCGATGTTGCGGGCATCGATGATGGGTTGGTCGTGGCGGCCGGCATGGTCGAGCCGGACGGCTGGTGCGAAGGTGGCTGCGAGCGCTACGGTCATCCCGGCCACCTCAATAGGGATCGACGGCATCGCGCAGGCCGTCGCCCAGCGCGTTGAAGGCAAAGACGGTGATCAGCACGAAGCCGACCGGTGACAGGATCCACGGATAGGTGCCGATGACCGAATAGGTAGCCGTGTCCTGCAGCATCAGCCCCCATGAGATCAGCGGCGGTTTCACGGCGAAGCCGAGGAAGCCGAGAAAGGCTTCGAGCAGTACCACCGTCGGGATCGCGATCGTCACGGCGACGATGACGTGGCTCATCACATTGGGAAAAATGTGCTGCATGATGATACGCATGTCGGTGGCGCCGACCGCCATGGCAGCGCGCACATAGTCGATCCGCGCCAGCGCCAGCGTCTTGCCGCGCACCTCGCGCGACATCTGCGCCCAGCCCAGCGCCGACATGACGATGATGACAAAGGCGAGGAAGACGTTGGTCGGCGCGGTCACCGGGATCAGCGTCGTCAGCGCAAGATAGAGCGGCAATTGCGGGAAGGCGAGCACCAACTCGACGAAGCGCTGCATCCAGACGTCGAAGCGGCCGCCGAAATAGCCCGAGACCATGCCGACCGTGGTGCCGATGACGGTGATGATGAACACCACCGTCAGCGCTATCATCAGCGAGACGCGCGAGCCCTGGATGGCGCGCGACAACACATCCCGGCCGAATTTGTCGGTGCCGAGAAAATGCACCGGCTGGCCGTCGGCCGAAGCGAAGAAATGCCGGTTGGCGGGGATCAGGCCAAGCAGCCGGTAGTCGGCGCCCTTGACGAAGAAGCCGAGCAGGCGCGGATGCTCGTAATCCGGCCCGACGACCGGCTGGAAGGTGACCGGGTCAAGGTCTGCAGAATCCGCCAGCGCATAGACCCGCGGCTGGAGCACGAAATTCCCGTCTCTGTCGTGAAAACTCATCACTTGCGGCGGGGCGAAAGCGACATCGGTCACCTTGGGGTCCATCGGCGCGAAGAAATCGGCGAACAGCGCCATCAGCACCAGAAGAACCACCAGGATCAGCCCGGCCATGCCGGTCCAGGAGCGCCTCAGCCGGCGCCAGACCAGCGCCATATAGCTCTCATTGCCGCGCGGGGTCGCAATCGCGGTTGCTTCAGCCGGGGGCGGCGGCGGGGATGGGTCGCGCGCCAGCATCTAGCTCTCCCTGAACTGGCGCACGCGCGGATCGAGCAGCGCGAGCAGCATGTCGGCGATGATGTTGCCGACGATCAGCGTTGCCGACAGCACCATCATGAAGGTCGCCGTGACATAGACGTCGCCGACCGCCATCGAGCCGACAATGGCCGGCCCGACCGTCGGCAGCGCAAAGATGATCGCCGTCTCGATCTCGCCGGTCAGCATGTAGGGCAGCACCACGCCCTGATACATGATGAGCGGGTGCAGTGCGTTGGGCACGGCATGGCGCATGACGACGGCGCTGCCGGTCAGGCCCTTGGCCTTGGCCGTCTCGACATATTGCGCGTTCAGCGTATCGAGCAGATTGCCGCGCATGACGCGCATATTGTAGGCGAGCCCGCCGAAGGTGGCGATCGCCACCACCGGCCAGACATGCTTGACGAGGTCGGCGAATTTCGCCCACGACCACGGCGCGCCGCCATATTGCGGCGAGAAGAAGCTGCCGATCTCCGACACGTTGAACTGGAAGACCAGGAGATAGACGATGATCAGCGCCATCAGGAAGCGCGGCACCGTCATGCCGAGGAAGGAGATTGCCGACAGCGCCGAGTCGATCCATGTGTATTGCCTGGTCGCCGCCCAGATGCCGAAGGTGATGCCGAGCACCGAGGCCAGCAGATGGCAGACCAGCGCCAGCAGCAGCGTGCGCGGCAGCCGCTCGCCGACCACGGCGGCGACCGGCTTGTTGTAATAGAGGCTGTAGCCGAAATCGCCGCGGGTGACGATGCCGGCGACCCAGTTCAGGTACTGGACGGGCAGCGGTTTATCGAGGCCGTGCTCGACCCTATAGGCCTGCGCCTGCGCGTCGGCTTCGGCAAAAGACGCCCCGCCCTGGTTGATGAGCTGCGAGCGGATATAGTCGGCATAGTCGCCCGGCGGCGCCTGGATGATGGCAAAGGTGACCAGGCTCAGGATGACCATGACCGGAACCGCCGATGCTATGCGCATGGCCAGGAATCGCAGCATCGGACCGTTTCTCCTCCTTGAATCTAATCTGTTGCCGCTGACCTTACTCCGTCCCGGCCGCGCGCGCAGCGCGGCCGGGCGTCAGCCAGGGGAGGAAACTCAGTTCGTCGGACCCTTGTCGCCGGGCTTGCCGGGAAGCTGGTCGGGAAAGAGTTCGTATTTCTGCTGCTTGTCGGCGGCGACGAAGACGCGTTCGCGCACGATCGAATCCTCGGCCCAGTTGAACATGAAGATCGGCGTTCCCTGCGGGATGTTGGAGAAGCGCTTGTTGATGATCAGGGCGCCGGGATATTCGGTCAGTCCGATATTGTAGACATGCTCCGTCGAGATCTTCTGGAACGTCTTCATCAGGCTGGCGCGCTCGTCATTGTCTGACGAGGAGACGAACTTGTTGACGATGTCGACAAGCTCCTTTTCGAACGGCATCAGGTCGACCACGCCGCTTTCGGGCGCGCGGTGATCCCAGCTGGTCTTGGGTCCGACGGGCGCGAGTTGCACGGTATTCTGCACGACGGAAGTCAGCTCCTGCTCGTTGCGCCTGATCAGCCAGTCGAAGCGGCCGGAATATTGCGAGGCATCACGCTGGGTGCCGTTAAGGCCGTTGAGCACGACCCTGATGCCAAGCTTTTCCATCTGGCCGACGACGCCTTCGGCGAGGCTCTTGTCAGTGCCGTAGTCATTGTTGACCAGCATCACGATCTCGACATTCTTGCCGCCGGCGGTCCCGGCCGGGAAGTTCACGAAGCCGTCGCCATCCGTATCCTTGAGACCAGCCTTTGCCAGTTCCGCCTTGGCGCCCTCGATGTCGAAGGGATAGTAGACGGTCGAGTTGCGGTCATAGAAGCTGGTGCCCGAGGAAAAGCCACCGGGGTAGATGGCGGTGAACGGCCCCTTGACCAGCGAGTCGCCGAGCGCCTTGCGGTCGAGCGCCATGGTGATGCCCTTGCGGAAGTCCTCATTGCGATTGAGCTCGCGGATCGCCTGGCCGCGTTCGTCGGGATTGCCCCAGCCATTGGCGGAAAAGTTCATGCGCAGATTGTAGCCGATCAGGCGCGGGCCAAAGGCGAGCCGGGCCGGCGCGTCCTTGTCCGCCGCTCGCTTCAGCGAAGCGACGAAATTCTCCGGCTGCTCAAGGTTGGAGAAGTCGGCGGCCCCTGCCACCGCCTGCACGTCGCGGTCGGCCCAGGTCGACAGCTTGTAGTGCAGTTCGTTGAGATAGGGCAGCTGGTTGCCCTTCTCGTCGACCTTCCAGTAGTAGGGATTGCGGCGCAAGACGATGATGTCGTCGGGCCTATACTCCACCGGCACCCAGGCGCCCATCACCGGAATGTTCATATATTCCGGCGGGAACGCGTTCTTGAACTGCTCGTAGGTATTCTTCGAGTACTTCGGATGCTGCGGCTTGAGGATATGCGCTGGGCCGGGGCAGAAGGTGCCATAGGCCATGGCGTAGAGATACTGTTTGGGGAAAGCGTCCTTGAAGGTCCACTCGACGGTGTAGTCGTCGACCTTCTTCAGCGTCGTGCCGACACCGAAGGTTTCCGCTGTGGCGCCGTTCAACGGCGAGACATTGGGGTCGACGACCTCATCGTCCCAGTAGAACATGACATCGTCGGCATTGAAGGCAACGCCGTCAGACCATTTGGCGCCTTCGACCAGGTGCATGGTCAGCGTGTGGCCATCCTTCGACCAGTCCCAGCTCCTGGCGAGGTTGGGCAGCGGCTCGGTGTCCTTGGCCTCGACCTGGAACAAAGGCGCGGTGCGCGTCAGGCATTCCGAAAGGCCGATGTCGATGCCGCCCCATCCTTGGGTCTGGCCGGCGCCATAATTCCAGCCTTCCGGCCGGCCGCCAATGACGTGGCGCATGGTGTCGCCATAAACGCCGATGCCGTCCGGCATGTTGCCGGTCTTGAACACCAGCGGCTCCTTCGGCAGGCGATCCTTGACCGGCGGCAGCTTGCCAGTCTTGACGTATTTCTCGGTGACCCACTCGGGCTCGTGATATTCGGGCAGCGCCTTGAACTCCAGGATGGAATCGCGGGCGACGTATTTGATCTTGCCCTCGGCGGGAAACGCCGCCGGCGCCGGCGGCGTGGTCGGCTCGGACGCGTATGCACTGCCAAGCGCCAATGCCGAGACGCTCAGCGCCAGCCCGGCGAGAATGCCCATTCTTCGCCCGGCGAGAATTCCAATTCCACGAAAGTTCCTCATTGTGTTCCTCCCAGATGTTTCGACGTCTGCTGCTGCCCGCATCTATTCATGATGGCTGATTGGCGAACCGGCCTCCCGCTGTCCGCCTGCCAGCATTCTCAGCCGGCCTGTTTCAGGGCCGTTTTTTCGGCGCGCAGTTCCTCGATCGAGCGCACTTTGCGCCGCGCCGCACCCGCCCAGTCGCGGGTTTTCACCATCGATTTCGAAAGCCGCTCCTTGGCGGCCGGCACGGCATCGGCGTATTGCGGCAGCCAACGCGCCTGGGCGACGACCATCTCGTCGACCATCTGCCAGACCTCTTCCGGCGTCGACACCGCACCCACCAGCGGATCGTGCAGCACCGCGAGCTTGAGCAGGTCAATGTCGCCCGTAACAGCCGCATGCACCGACATGCGCTGAACGTTGATCGAAGCCATGCAGGTGGCCGCGCAGGCTTCCGGCAGCGTGATGCCTGACGCCATGTTGATGCCGAAGCGATCGACGAAACCGGGCGATTCGATGATCGCGTCCTGCGGCAGATTGGTGATGATGCCGGCGTTCTTGACGTTGAAGTGGCCGCGATAGACGCGGTTCGTCTCCAGCGCTTCGAGAATATGGCTGGCATGCTCGTTCGAGCGCTTCGATACGTCGAGCGGCTTCGACGCCGCTTCGAGGAATTGCGGATATTCCGTCTCGAACCAGTTGCGGGTTTCCGTGGAGTAGCGAAGATAGCCGCCGGTCTCGCCATGGATCCAATCGGACATGTCGATCCAGCGGGTGATTTCGTCCGGCCGCTTGCGATACCAGGGCAGATATTCGGAGAGATGACCGTTGCTTTCGGTGGAGTAGACGCCGAAGCGCTTCAGCACGTCGATGCGCAGCTTTTCCTGCTGCGAATAGACCGGATGCGCCTCGAAGGCAGCCACCAGTTCGTCCTTGCCGATCTTGCGGCCGTTGAGCCGCAAATCGATGAACCAGGTCTGGTGGTTGATACCGGAGCAGACATAATCGAGTTCGCTGTGCGACTTGGCGCCGAGCACTTCGGCGATCTGTTCGGCGCCGTGCTGGACACCGTGGCAGAGGCCGACCGTATCGACCTTGCCATATTCGATCGCCGCCCAGGTGTTCATCGCCATCGGGTTGGCATAGTTGAGGAATTTGGCGCCTGGCTCGGCGACCTCCAATATATCCTTGCAGAAGTCGAGGATGACCGGGATGTTGCGCTGGCCGTAGAGGATGCCCCCGGCGCAAATCGTGTCACCGACGCACTGGTCGATGCCGTATTTCAAGGGAATGCGGATATCGTCGGCATAGGCTTCGAGCCCGCCCACCCGGACGCAGCTGATGACGTAGCGCGCGCCTTCCAGCGCCTTGCGGCGGTCGGTCGTCGCCGTCACCCTGGTCGGCAGCTTGTTGGCCTCGACGATGCGGTCGAGGATCGCCTTGATCATTTGCAGATTGTGTTCGCTGAGATCGGTCAGCGCGAATTCGATGTCGCTGAATTCCGGGACGCACAAAATATCGGTGAACAGCTTCTTGGTGAAGCCGACGCTGCCGGCGCCGATAATAGCGATTTTGAAACTCATCACCTCACCTCGATGCATTCGAAATGCCGGGTAAGGAGCAACAGGAAAGGGAATGGCGGCTCGCCTCGGCGCGCATGCCATTCGAGCCGGAATTCCGGCTCGTTCTCCTCCCCGCCCGCTCCTCGACCGCGGGTCTTTCGCGTTCTCAGGATTTGGATTATGCCGTTATTCCAGGGCGCGGCCAGAGAACGATTATGCTTTCGAGGGTAATTTTGTGCTGCATGATCTGATCGCCAACGGACAGTTGATGCGCACCATCTCGCTGCCGCGCGGCCGCCAGCGCCTGCATGCCATGCCAACCAGCACCGGCTATGAAGTACGCGAGGGCGTGACCTATGACTGGGATGGGCGCAAGCGCGGCCAGACACCGTTCACCGTGCTGCAGCACACGATCAGCGGCACCGGCCAGCTGCGCTACGAGAACCGCAACTACCGCCTGCAGGCCAACGACACGCTGCTGGTGCTGGTGCCACACAACCATCGCTACTGGCTGGAGAAGGGCGACCGCTGGGAATATTTCTGGATCTCGATGAATGGCGAGGAGGCGCTGCGCGTCCACAAATCCATACTCAGCGTCTCCGGCCCGGTGTTTCGGCTGCAGCCGGAGACGATCGATCATCTCGCCGATTGCAGCCTGCGCCTGATCAAGGGTGGCGCTTCGCCTGGCGCTGCTTCGGCAATCGCCTATGAGGCGGCGATGGCGCTTTACGACGATGTCTTCGGCTCGCACGCCTTCACTGAGAAACAGAGCGTCATGCAGCCGGTCATCGATCATATCAACGCCAATCTCGACAAGCCCTTGCCCGTGGCCGAGCTCGTCCAGATCAGCGGCCTCAGCCGCGCCCATTTCTCGCGCTGCTTCGCCGAGAGCGAAGGCGTTCCGCCGGCCGAGTTCGTGCTGCAGCAGCGGCTGCAGCGGGCGGCGAAGCTGCTAACCAAAGCCGATTTCCTGCCAGTCAAGGAGGTCGCCATCCTGTGCGGCTTCGAGGACGCCAACTATTTCTCGAAAGTCTTCCGCCGGCTCTACGGCATCAACCCGACGCAGTTCCGCACCACCGGCATGTATGCCAGCCTGGGCAGCCTTCGATAGGATTACCCGATGCGGTTGCCGCTTGCGGGATCGAACAGATGCAGGGCCGCCGGATCGGCAGACAGTCTTACCGTGTCGCCCGGCCGGATAGTGCTGCGTCCCATGACGAAGACACAAACCAGCTGATTGGCGAGCCGGACATAGAACTGCGTCGACAGGCCGAGCGGCTCGACCACCTCGACCTCTGCCATGAGCCCTCCGTCGTCGGCGAGCTGGATGTGCTCCGGCCGTAACCCGACGGTGAGCTTGTCACCATCCGTGAGCGGCAATCCATCCGGCAATCTCAGCTTCTGGCTGTCGGCCAGCACCGCATCCACCTTGCCGCCCTTGGCGACTGTCGCCGGAAAGAAATTCATGCCGGGCGAGCCGATGAAGCCGGCCACAAAAGTGTTGATCGGCCGATCGTAGAGTTCGAGCGGATGGCCGACCTGCTGGACGTAACCGTCATGCATGACGACGATGCGGTCGGCCATAGTCATGGCTTCGATCTGGTCGTGGGTGACATAGACCGATGTGGTCTTGAGCTGCTGGTGCAGCGCCTTGATCTCGGCGCGCATATGGACGCGCAATTTGGCGTCGAGATTGCTGAGCGGTTCGTCGAACAGGAACACTTTGGGATCGCGCACGATGGCGCGGCCCATGGCGACGCGCTGGCGCTGGCCGCCGGACAGTTGCCTGGGCAGACGTCCGAGGAAACTGTCGAGGCCGAGGCGCTTGGCCGCCGCCCCTACCCTGCCGTCGATCGTCGTCTTCTCCGCCTTCTTCAAAAGCAGGCTGAAGCCCATGTTCGACGACACGTCCATGTGCGGATAGAGCGCGTAGGACTGGAAAACCATGGCAATATCGCGGTCCTTCGGCGCGATATCGTTGACCAGCCGATCGCCGATATGGATCTCGCCGCCCGACACTTCCTCCAGCCCGGCAATCATGCGCAAAAGGGTCGACTTGCCGCAGCCGGACGGGCCGACCAGAACGACGAACTCGCCATCGGCGATTTCGAGGTCGACGCCGTGCAGGATGCGCAGCGAACCGTAGTCCTTCTCGACGTTTTGCAGCGTGACGGAAGCCATCGATTATCCTTTGACCGCGCCGGCGGTGAGGCCGGTGACGAGATAGCGTTGCAGGAAGGCGAAGAAGATGCAGACCGGGATCAGCGCCAGGATCGACGCCGCCATCATCTGCCCCCAGTCCACGGCGAACTTGCCGATATAGGTGAGCAGGCCGACGGCAAAGGTCTTCTGGTCGTCGCTGGAGATCAGCATCAGCGCGAACAGCAATTCGCTCCAGGCGGCGGTGAAGACGAAGCCGAGCGTGGCGCCCATGCCGGGCAAGGTCAGCGGCACGATCACCTTGCGCATCGCCTGCGCCCGCGTGCAGCCGTCGATCATCGCCGCTTCCTCCAGATCCTTCGGAATGCCGTCGAAGAAGGACTGCATCAGGAAGGTGGCGAAGGCGGTGTTGAAGGCCGTGTAGATGATGATCAGACCGACCAGGCTGTTGGTCAGGCCAAGCTCGCCCATGACGCGGTAGATCGGCGGAATGACCATCACCAGCGGAAAGGTTTGCGTGAGCAAAAGCATGATCGCCAGTGTCGCCTTGCCGCGAAAGGTGAAGCGCGACATGGCGTAGCCGGCGAGGGTGGCGATGACCGTGACGAGCGCCGCGGTCGACACCGAGACGATGACGCTGTTGAGGAAATAGCGGGGGAAGTCAGAGGCTTCCAGGACAGTGATGAAGTTGCGGAAGGTCGTCTGCGACGGCCACAGCGTGATGCCCTCGGAATAGAGCAGCCGCTCCGGCGTCACCGAAATCTTCAGCGTCCAGAAGATCGGGAACAGGGCGAAGATCATATAGGCGGCAATCGCCGCGTAGAGGCCGACGCCGCTGAAGATGCGCGAGGAGGTGGAGCGTCCGGCAATCATCAGACGTGCCTCACCAGCAAGCGGCGGATGGCGATCAGCGCGATCGCATAGGCGATGAGCAGTACCAGTAGCAGCACCGCCACCGCGGAGGCATAGCCCTTGTCCAGCGACTTGAAGGCGCTGACATAGATGTAGACCGGCACCGTGCTGGTCGAGCCGGCCGGCCCGCCCTCGGTCATGACGAAGATCAGATCGGCGAAGGTCGCGATCCAGATCGTACGCAGCATGACGGTGATGACGATGGTCGGTGCCAGGAACGGCAGCGTCACCTTGGTGAAGCGCTGCCAAGGCGAAGCGCCGTCGATTGCGGCCGCCTCATGCAGTTCCGACGGGATCGACTTCAGCGCCGCCAGCAGCGTGATGGCGAAGAACGGAATGCCGAACCAGATGTTGGCGATGATCGGCCCCCACATGGCGGTCGCCGGATCGGACAGCACATTGGTCGGCTCGGCCTTCAGCCCGAGCGTGAAGAGCCAATGCGGCAGTGGTCCGATGATCGGATTGAACAGCCACGCCCAGGTCAGGCCCGACAGGAAAGATGGCACCGCCCAGGGCAGGAACACCACCGCCTGCACGAACTTGCGCCCGACAAACGGTTTGTCGAGCAGCAACGCCAGACCCAGGCCGAGGAAGAACTGGAAGAACAGGCTGGCGACGGTCCACCACAGCGTGTTGACCAGCGCCTGCCCCAGCACCTGGTCGGTCAGCATCGCCTGATACTGGCCTAGACCGACATATTCGGATTTGAAGGCGGAGAACTTCCGGAACGAATAGCTGATGCCGATGATCAGCGGCACCAACAGCACCACGACCAGCAGAACGATCGCCGGCGAAAGATAAAGCCAGGGCTCGATGGCCGCATGCGTCAGCCGCTTCTTTCGCGGCCGGCCGGCGGATCGTATTTCGGACACGGCATAAGTCATTAGCGCTCAACAATCATGGGTGGGTGCCGACAGCGGCAACAGCACCCTTCTCCCCGTTCACGGGGAGAAGATGCCGGCAGGCAGATGAGGGGCGGCGCCAGCCTTGGGGTGCTCGCGCTGCCTCTCATCCGGGCCTGTCTGTGCATGTCGTTGTCCCAAAACCGCTACGCACTTTTTGGCGACATGCATTCGGGCCACCTTCTCCCCGTAAACGGGGAGAAGGTGGAAGAACTACTTCTTGTTCTTGGCCAGCCAGTCCTGCTGTTCCTTGGTCAGGAACGCGGCCCATTGATCGGCAACGTCCTTGGCCGACTTCTGGCCGAGCAGCACTTCCTGGAAATTCTTGATCGCCACCTGGTCGACGAAATTGCCGAGGTTCTCCAGATGTGTCGGCGGCGTCACCATTTCATATTTGGAAGTGTCGCTGAGTTCGGTGAACCAGCCTTTGAACTGCTCGGTCTTGAAGTGGGCATCCTGGTCGGCGCCATTGTGGATCGGCACGACGCCGACTTCCTTGGCCCATTCGAGATTGTCCTTGGGCGACAACAGCGTCGCCATCAGCTTCCAGGCATCGTCCTTGTGCTGCGAATTGGCGAACATCGCCCAGCCGGCATAGCCCAGCGTCGGATAGGATTTGCCGCTTGGCCCCACAGGCAGCGGCGCCACGGCAAAATCGTCGGCACTCATCTTGTCGGCAATGCCGATCAGCGCATCCGGATCCTGGTTGAGCATGGCGCAGGTGCCGGAATAGAAGCCGGTGACAGTCTCGTTAAAACCCCAGCTCACCGCATCCTTGGGCGCCAGCCCGTCCTTGTACATGTCGGCCAGCATCTGCAGGCCCTTGACCGAGCCCTCCTCGTTGATGGTCGAGGTGCCGTCCTCGTTGAAGTAGCCGCCCTTGCCAGCGGCGATGTTCATGAACATGTGCATGCCGTTGAAGGCGCCCGGGCCACCGCGCAGGCAGTAGCCGTACTTGCCCGGAATGGCGGAGATCTTCTTGGAGTCGGCGATGAAGTCGTCGAGCGTCGCCGGCGGGCCGTCGAGACCGGCCTCCTTGAACAGCTTCTTGTTCCAGAACAGCGCATTCACATAGTAGCCGTACGGGATCATGAACTGGGTGTTGTTGACGGTCGAGCCGAATTGCTTGGCGCGGTCGCCCAGCGTCTTGGCGTCGTCCCATTTGGCCATGTAAGGGCCGAGATCCTCGAGCTGGCCGTTGGTGGCGTACAGGCCCATCCAGCGCTCCGGCATCTCGACGATGTCGGGCGTATCGCCGGCCTGCACCATGGTGAGGAATTTCTCGAAGGCCTGCCCCCAGGGCAGCGAGACCACCTCGACCTTGACGCCGGCATTGGCGGCCTCGAACTCGGCGATCTGCTTCTTCAGGAATTCGGTGCGCTGCGGGCTGGTGATGACCTCGACCAGCTTGAGGGTGGTGTCGGCCAATGCGCCGCTGGCGGACATCGCCAGGCCGGCAGCGGTGGCAAGCATGATGCTCAGTCGTTTCATGTTCAGAACTCCCATTTTGAACCCAGTCATTTTTTTGCTTTGTCGAAGGCCTGGCCGATGTCGGCCCAGAGGTCTTCGACGCTTTCCAATCCGACATTGAAGCGGATGGTTCGGGGGCTGACGCCGAAGCGCGCCATCGAATTGAGACCCGGTGTCTGCTCGAGCGAGGCCTTTGCCGGCACGACGAGGCTTTCATGACCGCCCCAGCTGACGCCGATGCGGAAAAATTTCAGCGCATCGACGAAAGCGGGAATGTCGACATCCTCCGTCACCTCGAAGGAGAACAGCCCGGCATAGCCGGCAAGCGTCTTCTTGCCGGGATGGTTGGAATAGGCGGGATGATTGACCCGCTCGACCTTGTCATGCGCCTTCAAGCGCTCGGCGATGATGAGCCCGCTCTTCATGTGATGCGGCAGTCTCAGCGGCAGCGTGCGCAGGCCGCGCAACAGCAGCCAGCCCTCGAAGGGCGACAGCTTTGCGCCAAGCTGCGAGTAGGTCTGGTCGTTGATGTGCTTGATATGGGCGGCCGAGCCAGCCACCACGCCGGCGACGGTGTCGCTGTGACCGCCGAGATATTTCGAGGCGGAATGCAGCACCAGATCGACGCCGTGCAGGATCGGCTTCTGGAACACCGGCGTGGCCCAGGAATTGTCGATGGTGGTGACGATGCCCTGCTCTTTCGCCAGCCGCGTCAGATGCTCGAGATCCTGCAGCTCGAACATCATCGAGGTCGGGCTTTCCAGATAGAGCAGTTTCGCACCGGGAAGTGCCGCGGCCACCGCATCCGGATCGGAGCCGTCGACATAGTCGACCTTGATATGCAGGCGCGGGAACAACCGCTCGAACAGTCGGTAGGCGTCGCCATAGCAGTTGCGTACCGCAAGGATGCGTTCGCCTGCGCCGACGAAAGCCAGCAACGTCGCGCTGATCGCAGCCATGCCGCTCGAAAAACCACGTGCGGCTTCAGCACCTTCAAGCGCTGCGACGCGTGACTCGAATTCCATCACTGTCGGGTTGTCGCCGCGCGAATAGATCGGCTGCTTCCTGCGCCCGGCAAAGGTATCGGCCATGTCGGCATAGCTGGCGAAGGTGAACAGCGAGGTCTGGTAGATCGGCGGCACCACCGCATTGCCGGGGAACGGGTCGTCATGCGCCAGAAGCGTCGCCGCCTCGGCGAGATAGTCGCTGCCGGAAATGCCTGGGTCGAAGCTGTGCTCGTTCATGTGCGGACCGAAAGTTTGAGGTTGGCGGCGCCGCGCTTCAAATCGTCCTCGACCGTGGCGATCAGCTTCAGCGCTTCGGCCCGGGCGCCTTCCGGATCGTGCGCGGCGATGCAGTCGAACATGGTGCGGTGGTAGGGAAAGCTTGCGTGGCCGAAATCGCGCACGCCGAGCGGATGTTCCCAGAAGCGGTGGAACAGTTCGTGCATGGCGGCGATAATCTGCTCGAACAGCGGATTGCCGCAGGCGCGGTAGATCGCCTGATGGAATTCCCAGTCCTCTTCCGACGACATGCCGGCGCGGCTGAGAAACTCTTCCTCCATGATGTCGAGCTTGCGCTCGATCTCGGCGAGGTCGTCCTTGTCGGCACGAATGGCGCAAAGGGCGGCGGCTTCCGCTTCCAGCGCGCGGCGGATTTCCAGCGTGCGCATCAGGCCGGTGAAATCATTGCCGCCGGCAAGCGTCAGCGGCATGTGCAGCATGTCGAGCGAGACGGCGGCCTTGAGATAGGTGCCCGAGCCCTGCCGGCGCTCGACCAGGCCAAGCCCTTCCCAGCGCGTCAGCGCCTCGCGCACCGTGTTGCGGCTGACCTTCAGACGCTCAGCGAGGATGCGTTCGGTCGGCAGCCTCTCACCGGGTTCCAGCTTCTCGCGCATGACGAAGCCGGCCAACGCCTTCAGCACCGCGTCGTCGCGGGCCGTCGTCTGGATCGGCGGAAGGCTGAATTCGGTCACCGGGGCTATTACCGAAGTGGTTCAATGGTCCAACCAATTTCTGCACAGACGAAGGGACCTGTCAACAGTGGAAACGCAGCAAGGCCGAAGGGCCAGGGGATGCACCTTCGGCCTTGCTGCTTCAGCCGTGGATGCGCGCCGGCGCAGCGGCGGCGCGAGCCTCGCGCCAGCGAGCGAAGATTGCCTCGCGAACCCGCCTCGAACCAGAGAGGCGCTTTTTTGCCTGCGCCAGCACCGCAGGCGACGCCTCGGCGGGCGTGCCGGACCGAAAGGGAGGAGCCGGGGCGTATTCGAGCGAGAGCTGCACGATCTCGGCCTCCTCCTGTCCAAGCAGCCTCGCAACCAGCGCCAGGCCGAAATCGATCCCGGAAGTGACACCGCCGGCGGTGATGAGCTTGCCGTCTTCGACGATACGCTCGTCGACCGGGATCGCTCCGAACTCCTCGAGGAAATCATGCGCATACCAGTGCGTGGTCGCGCGCTTGCCCCTCAGCAGTCCGGCCGCCCCAAGCACCAGGGCACCGCTGCAAACGGAGGTGATGTAGCGCACCTGCCCCGCGCGCTCCCACACGAAATCGAGGACTGTCTGGTCCTCCAGCAGCGCGTTGACCCCGCCCCCGCCAGGAATGCACAGCACGTCGAGGGGCCGGCAATCGTCAAAGGTCGCCGTCGGGGTGAGGGAGAGGTGCGTCGACGACATCACCGGGTTGCGATCCTTCCAGATCAGTTCCACCTCGGCATCCTTGGCGGATGCCAGGACTTCGTATGGGCCGGTGAGGTCGAGTTGTTGGACGTCGGGGAATACGAGGATGCCGAAACGAAGGGGCATGGAAATCTCCGTGGGTTGACTTCGGGCAATCTACGGCATCATGGTTTGGCACGATTGCCATTCACCCCTCGTTTCAGGCCAAAACCCGATGCGCCGTATCGAAGTGCTTGCCTATCCCGACATCCAGCTCCTCGACGTCAGCGGACCGCTCCAGGTCTTTGCCAGCGCCAACGACTTCAAGCGGCAGGCGGGCGAGCCGGCCCCCTACGAGGTCGTGGTCGTCGCCGCCTCGCCCCGGATAAGGACCTCGGCCGGTCTGGTGCTGGAGGCCACGGCGCTGCCAACCCACAGAGGTGAGATCGACACGCTGCTTGTCCCCGGCGGATGGGGCGTCAACGCGGCCTGCGACGATGCCCAGCTGGTCGAATGGATTGCCAGCCGCTCGCGCGATGCCACGCGAACCGCTTCCGTCTGCAGCGGCGCCATGCTGCTGGCGACGGCTGGCCTGCTCGACGGCCGCCGCGCGGTGACCCATTGGGGACGCTGCGCGGAGTTCGCCCGGCGCTTTCCCGCGGTCCGCCTCGAACCCGATCCGATCTTCATCCGCGACGGCAATGTCTGGACATCCGCCGGCGTAACGGCGGGGATCGATCTCGCCCTCTCCCTTGTCGAGGCCGACCTTGGCCGGCACACGGCGCTTGCCGTGGCGCGCGAATTGGTGGTCTTCCTGAAACGTCCCGGCGGCCAGGCGCAGTTCAGCCAAACCCTCAAGCTGCAGCAAGGCGACGGGCGCTTCGACCGGCTGCATGGCTGGATCCTCGAAAATCTGGCCGGCGACCTGTCGCTCACGCAGTTGGCCGACCACGCCAATATGAGCCCGCGCAGCTTCTCGCGGCGCTATCGCGAGGCCACGGGCCGGACACCCGCCCGCGCGATCGAGGAGATCCGGATCGAGGCGGCGCGACGGATGCTGGAGCGGGGCCAGCCCGTCAACCAGACGGCCCGCCGCTGCGGTTTCGGCTCGGAAGAAACCATGCGGCGCGGTTTTTTGCGCGTGCTGGGCACCAATCCGCGCGCCTATCGCGAGCGTTTCTGATCGCGACGGCTCGCGCCATTAAGCCGGCGGTCGACGCCGTAGAAATAGAGCCTCTCTAGCATTCAGGCGGGATGCTGTAGCTGGCTGAGCCCGCCATCGACAACGAGGGTCGCGGCGTTCATGAACGGGCATTCCTCAGAAATCATGAACACAGCGGCCAGCGCGATCTCGCGCGCCGAGGCAATGCGGCCGCCTGGATGCAGCGCCAGCGTCCTGGCGCGCGCGGCCGCCGGGTCGGCAAAGCTGTTCCAATAGTCGGTCGCCTTCTGCGTCTCGACATAGCCGGGCGCCAGGGCGTTCACGCGCACGCCCTGCCCGGCATATTCCAGCGCCAGCGATTTGGTCAGCCCAAGCAGCGCGTGCTTGGCCACGGGATAGGGGAAGGTATGAGGGATGATGGTGAAGCTGTGCGTCGAGGCGATGTTGAGGATCGCGCCACCGCCATTTGCGATCATTGCCGGCAGCACCGCCTTGGCGCAGTTCCAGGCGCCCTTGACGTTGACGTCGAAATTGCGGTTCCACTCCTCCTCGGTCGCCTCGAGCGGCGTCGAGAACACATTCATGCCGGCATTGTTGATCAGCGCGTTGATCGGCCCGATCGCGTCGGTCGCTTGACCGACGGCTGCGGCAATCGCGGCACCGTCGCTGATGTCGGCTGAGACATGCCCGACATGGCCCTGCGGCGCTGCTAGGCCGGCGACCGCTTTGTCCAGCAGCGCGCCGTCGCGATCGACCAGGAACAGCCTTGCCCCTTCGGCGAGGCAAGCTTCAGCGATGGCAAGCCCAATGCCTTGCGCGGCGCCGGTGAGGAAGATGCGTTTGCCGGACAGGCGCTCAGCCATAGCTGTCACTCCACTGGAAGATGGTCAGCGCCGGCCCAGTGCCGACGAACGCAGATTGTCGAGCAAAACGGCAAGCAGCAGGATCACGCCGCGCACAATGTATTGGTAGAACGCCGGGATGTTGAGCAGGTTCATGGCGTTTTCGGCGATGCCCATGATCAGCACGCCGACGATGACGCCCGACATGGTGGCGCGGCCGCCGGCAAGCGAGACGCCGCCGAGCACGCAGGCCGAGATGACCGAGAGTTCAAGCCCGACCGCCGCATTGGGCTGGCCCGACGTGATGCGCGAGGCCAAAAGGATGCCGGCGATGCCACAGACCACGCCCTGCAGAGCAAAGATCCAGATGCGCGTCCAGTCGACATTGACGCCGGCCAGGCGCGAAGCCTCCGGGTTACCGCCGATGGCCAGCGTGTTCTTGCCGAACACGGTACGATTGAGGACAAAACCGAAGATGCAGAACAGCACGGCCAGGACCCAGACCGGCGTCGGAATGCCGAACAGCTTCGACAGCGCCAGTTGGTAGAAATCCGGGCTGTTGATGCCGACGGCGCGGCCGTCGGATGCGATCAGCGCAAGGCCGCGCACGATCTGCATGGTGGCAAGCGTCGTGATCAGTGCGTTGATGCGGAATTTGGCGATGACGACGCCATTGATGAAGCCGACGAAGGCGCCGCAGGCGATTGCCGCGAGAAGCCCGAGCAGGATCGAACCGGTATAGTTCGACGCCATTACCGCGACCATGCCGGCAAAGGCGACGATGGAGCCGACCGAGAGGTCGAAGTCACGCGCGGCAAGGCAGAACATCATCGTGCAGGCGACAATGCCGACGGTGACCACCGACTGCAGCAGGCCGAGCATGTTGCGGTCGGTGAGGAAGTTCGGCACCAGCAGCGACACCAGCACGAAGGCGACGATGAAGATGACGACGAGGCCCTGTTCGCCGAGCAGGATCTTCTTCAACTGATCGGTCATGGTAAAGATCCTCAGGATGCGATCGCGTCGGGGGTTTTCTGATCGGGAAGAGCAGCGGCCAGGATCGCTTTTTCGGCGAACTGGTCGCGGGCGAGTTCGGCACTGATGCGCCCGCCGCACATCACCAGGATGCGGTCGCAAATGCCCATCACTTCCGGCAGTTCGGACGAGACGACGACGATCGCCATGCCGTCTTCGGCAAGCTGGTAGAGCAGTTCGTAGATTTCCGCTTTGGCGCCGACGTCGATACCGCGTGTCGGCTCGTCGACGATAAGCACGCGCACGCCCTGCTCCGACAGCCAGCGGCCGAGAATGACCTTCTGCTGGTTGCCGCCGGAGAGGTTGATGATGTCCTGCTTGCGCGACGGCGTGCGCACCTTGAGCTTCTTGATGAAGGTCTCGGCGGTGGCGATCTCGCTGGCGCGGTTCAGGATTCCGAAGCGCGTGTGATGACGCCGCGACGAGATGTTGATGTTCTCCTCGATCGAGCGGCCCTGGATGATGCCGTCATGCTTGCGGTCTTCCGAGCACAAAACGATGCCGGCGCGGATCGCGTCATGCGGATCGGTGGCATGAACGACCTTGCCATCAACGGTAATGGTGCCGCCTGAGCGCGGGTCGGCGCCGAAGACCAGCCGCATCAGTTCGGAGCGGCCCGCGCCGATCAGACCGAAGAAGCCGACGATCTCGCCCGCCCTCGCCTCGAAGCTGGCGGGCGTCGTCAGTTTTACTCCGCAAACAGCGTCGACCTTCAGCCGGACATCGCCAGCCGGGCGTGGGCGAAACCCCCAGATGTCGGAGATTTCGCGGCCAACCATTTCGGCGACGACCTGATCGCGCGTGACGTCTTTCAGTGACGCATGGTGCGCCGCGAGCTTGCCGTCGCGCAGCACGGTCAGGCTGTCGCAGAGGCGGAACACTTCGTCCAGCCGGTGCGAGACATAGATGATGACCTTGCCCTCGCCGCGCAGGCGGTCGATCAGGGCAAACAGAATTTCGCTTTCGCGCGACGACAATGACGAGGTCGGCTCATCCAGAGCGATGACGCGCGCGTCGAGCATGATCGCCTTGGCGATCTCGACCATCTGCCGTTCGCCGATCGACAGCGTCTTGACCTTGCGGCTGATGTCCATGTCGATGCCGGCCGATTTCAGCTTGGCGCCAACATCGTCCAGCATTCTGGCGCGGGCGATGATGCCGGCGTTGGCGGGGAAGCGGCCGAGGCTGAGGTTTTCGGCAACAGTGAGCTCAGGAACCAGCTGCAGTTCCTGGTGGATGACGATGACGCCATTGTCGAAGGCATCTCGCGTCGTTGCATAGGCTTGCATCTTGCCGTCGATGAGGATCTCGCCGTCATCGGCATGCTGGTCGCCCGACAGGATCTTGATCAGCGTGGATTTGCCGGCGCCGTTCTCGCCCATCAAGCCGTGCACGGCGCCCTTGTCGACGCTGAACGAGACGCCGGACAGCGCCTTGACGCCCGGATAGGTCTTGGTGATTTCCGAGAAGTCGAGAAAGGACATGGGGCGCCTATCCTTTTGCCATGCCAAACAGGCGGCGACTGTGAGCCGCCGCCTGTTTGTACAGGGAGGATTATTCGATGCCGAGACCCTTGCGGACCGTCTGGTAGTCGTCGCGCTTGGCCAGCGCACCGGCGGTCAGGATGAGCTTCTCGGGTTCCTTGTTGTTGGCGACCCAGTCATACATGTTGAGCGCAGTCTCGTAGCCGTGACGCTTCGGCGAGATGATCACCGTGCCGACGAAGCCGGTGGCGGTCGGCTTCTTGAACTCGTTGATCGCCGAATCCGCGCCGCCAATGCCGACGCCGATCACGTTTTCGGCCGGGATGCCGACGCTTTCGGAAGCGCGCACGGCGCCGAGAACGGCTTCGTCGTTGAGGCCGAAGGAGACCCACTTCTTGATGTCGGCATGGGCGTTGAGCACCACCGTCGCCGCATTGAGCGCAGCCTCGGTATCGGTCTTGGCCTGCGGCGCGTCAAAGATGTTTTCGGCCTTGAAGCCGTTGGCCTTCAGCACCGAAATGGCGCCTTCGACCCGGTCGACGGCGGTCGGCAACTGATCATAGGAGACGCGGATGGCGCCAACCTCGTCGGCCTTCCAGCCGCGCGCCTTCATTTCGTCGACGATCGCCTGGCCGACGGCCTCGCCGATCTTGGTCGCCGAAATGCCCATATGCGGCACGTCTTCCAGCGCCTTCCCGTCTGCGCCGACCAGACGGTCATCAACCGTCATCAGCTTGAGATTGTTGGCGGCGGCCTTGGCGACGATGCCGGGGCCGAGCTTCACATCAGGCGTGCAGACGATGAAGCCTTGCGCGCCCTGCGCGCCGAGATTGTCGATCGCCGACATCAGCTTCTCACCGTCCTCGGCGCCGATCTTGACCAGGGTAAAACCCTTCTCCTTGGCGGCCTGGTCGGCGAACTTCCATTCGTCCTGGAACCACGGCTCCTCGGGCTGTTTGACGATAAAACCTATCTTGGTGTCCTGAGCATATGCAGCGATGGTCGTGACGGACAGCACGGCAAGGGCGCCCGCGACGAGCGCGGTCTTCAGAAGTCGCATGATTACCTCCCAGCGATGGCCGGGCGCTCAGCCCGGATGCAGAGTCTCTAATTCTTTTTATCATACTCGTCAATTGATCTGGTATGATAATTGAGCTACATGCTCTGACCAGGGATCGCTGGCGCAAATCATCCGCATCCGGTAAGGCCGGGGACGCGAGATCAGTGGTTTCGCCGCCTTGGAGGAGGGCTGAGGTGACCGAAACTTCGAAGAAGGCATCAGGCGACACCCGCCGCCCGCGCGTCATGCCCGATGTGACCAAGGCGCTTGCCTCAGACATCTTTTCCGGACGCTATCCCGCCGGCTCGTCTCTGCCGACCGAAAACGAACTCGGCGTCGAGTATGGCGTCAGCCGCACCGTCATCCGCGAGGCGCTGAAGGTGCTGGCCGCCAAGGGGCTGGTGCTGTCGCGGCCGCGCATCGGCACGGTTGTATGTGAACAGGACAACTGGAACATCATCGACCCGCAGGTGCTGGCCTGGCACGCGCCGCATGCGCTGGACGACAAATTGTTCGACGCCATCCTCGAAACGCGCCGCGCCATCGAACCTCTGGTAGCTGAACTGGCGGCGACTCGTGCGACGCTGCAGGAGATCGCCGATCTCGAAGCCGCCTGGCGCGGCATGGCCAATGCCGGCGAGGATCTCGCCGCCTTCTCGCGCTCGGACATCACCTTCCACCAGATCGTCTATGCTGCGAGCCACAACCCGATCTTCCGCCAGATCGGCAATCTGATCGACACCGGGCTGAAATTCTCGCTCGAAGCAACGGCGACCATTTCGCTCGCCCGGCGCATGGAAGCGGTGGCGGCGCACCGTGAGGTGGTCGAGGCGCTGCGCATGCGCGATGCCGCGGCGGCGCGTGCGGCGGCAGGCCGGATCCTCGACCTTGCGGCGCGCGACCTGGTCAGCGCCAAGAAACTCAAGAACAACTGAGACCAGCATGAAAATCATCTCGCTCACCACCTACATCGTCCCGCCGCGCTGGCTGTTCCTGAAGATCGAGACTGATGCCGGCGTTACCGGCTGGGGCGAGCCTGTGGTCGAAGGCCGTGCGCTGACGGTCGAGGCAGCGGTCAAGGAACTTGGCGATTATCTGATCGGCAAGGACCCGCGCCTGATCGAGGACCATTGGACGGTGATGCATCGCGGCGGCTTCTACCGCGGCGGGCCGATCCTGATGAGCGCCATTGCCGGCATCGACCAGGCGCTGTGGGACATCAAGGGCAAGGCGCTCGGCGTGCCTGTGCACGAACTGCTCGGCGGCAAGTTGCGCGACAGCATCAAGGTCTATTCCTGGATCGGCGGCGACCGGCCGGTGGAAGTGGCTGCTGGCGCCAGGGAGGTCGTTTCGCGCGGTTTCCAGGCGCTGAAGATGAATGGCACCGAGGAACTGCAGATCGTCGACAGCCATGACAGAATAGATGCGGCTGTCGAACGAGTCGCCATGGTGCGCGAGGCCGTTGGGTCCAACATTGGCATCGCCGTCGATTTCCACGGCCGCGTCCACCGGCCGATGGCGCGCATGCTGGTCAAGGAGTTGGAACCCTACCGGCTGATGTTCATCGAGGAGCCGGTGCTCAGCGAAAATCGCGAGGCGCTGAAGGAGATCGCAGCCCTGGGCTCGACGCCGATCGCGCTCGGCGAGCGGCTTTACAGCCGCTGGGATTTCAAGTCGGTGTTCGAACAAGGCGCCGTCGACATCATCCAGCCGGACCTGTCGCATGCCGGGGGCATCACCGAATGCCGCAAGATCGCGGCGATGGCCGAGGCCTATGACATTGCGGTGGCGCCCCACTGCCCGCTCGGGCCGATCGCGCTTGCCGCCTGCCTGCAGCTCGATGCCGTCAGCTACAACTGCTTCATCCAGGAACAGAGCCTCGGCATCCACTACAACGCCGCAAACGATTTGCTCGATTATGCCGCCAACAAGGACGTCTTTCGCTACGAGGATGGCTATGTCGCAATCCCCGATGGTCCCGGCCTCGGCGTCGAGATCGACGAGGACTACGTCAAGGAAAGGGCCAAGGAAGGCCACCGTTGGCGCAACCCGGTCTGGCGTCACAAGGACGGCTCCTTCGCCGAGTGGTAGCCCGGCCGACCTTGCGGCCAGGCCTTCAGGACCTCGAGCTCAATTTCGCGGTGGCGCCAGCGTAACGCAGGCCTCTGATGTGCCGCAGCGCCGAGCACCAGCGCATGGGAACCGTCGGCGCCGGCAAGCCGCAACTGGCTGACCGCCTGGGTTGCGGCAAGCGATCGAAAGCAGTCGCTATCCATGGAACATGGCGGATGTCCTGTTCTCATCGACCTTTTCTTGGCCCGCCAGCCGCGTCACCTGCCCGCGGCGTGCCGGCCTGCGTTCCTGCCGGAGAAGATGCAGCTGCCGAGAAATGTCCCTTCCAGCGCATTGTAGCCGTGATAGCCGCCGCCACCGCCGCCGGCCACCTCGCCTGCCGCATAGAGCCCGGCAATGGGTTCGCCATTGCCGTCGAGAACCTGCGAATTGAGATTGGTGTGCAGGCCGCCAAGCGTTTTGCGCGTCAGGATGTTGAGGCGCACCGCGATCAGCGGCCCGTGCCTGGGATCGAGTATCTTGTGCGGCTTGGTCACCCGGAAGATCTTGTCGCCAATGTAGTTGCGGGCGCCGCGGACGGCTGTGACCTGCGCGTCCTTGGTATAGGCATGGTCGACCTCGCGATCGCGCGCCACGATCTGCGCCTTGAGCCGGTCGTAGTCGAGCAGATTGTCGCCTGACAGCGCGTTCATGCCGGCGACCAAGTCGGCCAGGTTGTCGCGGACGACGAAGTCCTCGCCCTTTTCCAGGAACGCTGCCACCGATGGTGGCGCCTTGCCGCCGCGCCGGTTCTTCAGCACGGCCCGCCAATCCTTGGCCGTAAAGTCTAGGTTTTGCTCCGAACCCGACAGCACGAACTCCTTCGAAGCGATCGTCTTGCTCAGCACGAACCAGGAATAATCGTGTCCCGTCGACAGGATACGCTTCAAGGTGCCGAGCGAATCGAAGCTCGGGAAGAACGGCGCCTCCATGCGTTGTCCCAGAGCATCGAACCATAGCGGCGACGGCGCCGACAGGATGCGGATGCCGTGGTTCGGCCAGATCGGATTCCAGTTCTTGATCCCCTCGACATAGTGCCACATGCGGTCGGCGTTGATGACGGCCCCGCCGGCGTCCTGGGTGATCGCCACCATGCGGCCGTCGACATGGTGCGGCACGCCGGCAACCATACGCTTCGGCGCTGGCCCCAGCCGCCGGACCGGCCAAACCTTGCGAACCAACTCATGATTGCCGCCGATGCCGCCCGAGGTGACGATCACGACACCGGCCGAAAGGTCGAAATCGCCGACGGCCGTGCGGCTCGACTGCTTGCCGCGCTCGACATCGGATGCCTCCAGGATTTCGCCCGCGACGCCGGTGACCGCGCCGTTGGTCTTGATCAGCCGGCTGACCTGATGACGGAATTTCAAAGTGATCAGCCCTTTGGCGACGTGCTCGCGCACGCGCCTTTCGAACGGCGCGACCACGCCCGGCCCAGTGCCCCATGTCAGGTGGAAGCGCGGCACTGAATTGCCGTGGCCATTGGCCAGCGCGCCGCCGCGCTCGGCCCAGCCGACCACCGGCCACCAGCGCATGCCCATGGCGTAGAGCCACGGCCGCATCTCGCCGGCGGCGAAATCGACATAGGCTTCCGCCACTTTCCTTGGCCAATGGTCCTCGGGCCGGTCGAACTGGGCAGAACCCAGCCAATCCTGCCAGGCGAGGTCGCGGCTGTCCTTGATGCGCAGGCGGCGCTGCTCGGGCGTGTTGACCAAAAACAGGCCGCCGAGCGACCAGAATGCCTGGCCGCCGAGAAAACCGCCACCCTCTTGCTCGACGATGATCACGCGCTTTCCGGCATCGCCGAGTTCCGCGGCTGCGGCCAGGCCGGCCAGCCCGCCGCCGACGATGATTGCATCCGTGTCAGCCATTGTCGTAACTCCTGTCCCGGCTTGTTGTTTTTGACATCGGATGCTCGTTGCTAGCCGCGCAGCGCGTTCCAGATGATGCGCGGCAGCTTCAGGAAGCTCGGCCGGTAGTTGAACTCGGTGATCAGGCGGCCGACCATGTGTGCCCTTTTGTGGGTCAGGAACCAGGCCGGCTTCGGCATGATGCGGAACGGCGCTTCGAGCACGCTGCGCTCCGGTCTGTCGAACAAATAGGTGTTGTGGACGACGCCGATGCCGCTCTGCACATCGTCGAGCGTGTGGCCAGGGAAAGCACCCCAGGTCGGGCGCAGCAGCGCGAACAGAACGCCGCTCCAGGAATTGATGCCGATGCCGCCATAGCGCAGTTCGGCAATGATTTCCTCGAAGCGCTGCCGGCCGATCTCGGCGATCGTCCTGGGATGGATGAGGATGTTGGCGGCAAGCGTGCCGTGCAGCTTTTCATTGGCGTAGGCGACAGCGGCGCGCAGATAGGATTCCGCATTGCCCGCCGGCAGCCGCATGACGCTGAGCGCCGGCGCGAACACCTCGGCATTTTCGAGATAGGCGTCCGTGCCCGGCCGGAACGGCACCACAACGCAGGCGGGCCCGCCAGGCCGCTCGAATTTTTGTGCCGTGTCGGCGTGCGCCTCGAAGGCGGCGAGGCGCTCGGTCGCGCCGGGATAATAGGCCGGGCGCGACGGGGCTTTCTGCATCACCTTTTCGAGTGCTGCCAAAAGCGCATCGGATTTGCCCCAGCCTTCGGGCAACACGAGCATTTGGCAGGCGATGCAGTTGAAACCGGAATTGTTGAGCTTTTGGGTAGCGATCAGTTCGGCGTGGTAGGCGATATCGGCATCCGACCACGGACCGGGCACCACGATGGTGGGTGCCACGCCGCCAAGCTCCGAGGTGATACGCCGGCTGTTGCGCGGCGTGCCCGCCGCCTTGTTCTTGCGGCCCTCCTCGCCAGGCCCCCAGACGATCGCGTCATGCGAGGCGGCGGCACCGGTGATGTGGATGTCGTCGACGAGATCGTGGTTGCACAGATACGCGCCGACATCGGCGCCACCGCGCACGATGCGCAGCGCTCCGAATTCGATCAGCGGCCGCAGCGCCGGCCGCAGGAAATCGATCAGATAGTCGTTGACCGGGTTCATCTTGAGCAGAACCACCTGGTGCTCGACCAAAAGCTTGTGCAGGCAGTCGAGCGGCGCGATCGAGGCGACATTGCCGGCGCCGAGCACGAGGCCGATCTTGCCCTTGCGGCTGGTGCGCGGCGCGTCATAGGCCGATGCGGTGTTTGCGGCGAGGTTCGCCTTGGTCACGCCGGGCTGCATCCAGATCTCGGCCTTCAGCCCGGTGAACAACACCTTGTCCCAGAGCGAATTCGGAACCACCGTTACCGCCACCTGTCCGCTAGGCAAGGTGCGGACCGGCAGTCTGTCGAGAAACTTCTTGCCCTCCATCAGGCTGAGCGTGCGGATGAACTGGTTGCAGCCATCCATCAGCGCCGCCGGGCCAGCCAGCCATTCTTCGCCTTCCAGCGGCGAGCCGGTCGGGATGCCCTTCTTGCGCGTCGCGGTTTTGACCCACGCCTCGGCGACCTCGCGGATGTGATCCTTGACCTGCCGCAGCAAGGCGATCCGCTCGCCATTCGAGGTCTGCGCCCAGTCGTCCTTCCTGGCGTCGAGATCGGTGAGGGCGAGGTCGAGTTCGGCTGCCCATTCAGGCTGCACGGGCTGAGTTTTGACTGCCTTGGCGACCATCCTATCCTCCTCCACTTCGGTCTCTTTGTTTGACGCAACTCCGGACGGAACCGCTTCACACTTTTCCTGGAATTGCTCTACGAAAACGGCAGTGCGGCCCATTGCTCGACGAATTTCCCGCCGGAATAGACCTGGATCGAACCGAACTGCTGTAGCACGAATTCGCTCTGGGTCGGACGCAGGAAGGCGTAGTCGTCAGGCCCGACATTGACGTTGTCGGGCAGCGCCATGAATTGCTGATTGGTCGAAAAGCCGAACGTCTTGTCGGTCTTCATCCCCACGGGATGGACGGGCTTCGCCATCCATTTTCCGCCATAGAGAAAACAGCCGCGCCGCGGCAACAGCCCGAGCTTCTGCAGCAGCCAGGAGCGCTGGTCGAGGCCCGGCACCTGGACATCGACCACCTTCAGGATCGGCGTCGCGATGAATGCGGCAGGCCGCAATTGGCTGAGGCTCGGCACATCGAAATCGGTCGGCAGCATAAAAGCCGATCCGATGGACAATTCATTGGCGCCGACCCAGCTGTCATAGAGCAATGCGGTGCTGCTGCCGCCAAGATTGAGGATCTTGCGCTGGTCGGCGGCAAGGCAAGCGACATACTGGCGAAACAGGCTGATCGCCTTGACGCGCGCCTTGGCCGGTCCTCCCAGCAGTTTGGGGATATGGCCGATATGCGCCTCGTAGGCCATGACGCCTTCGCATTTCAGCCGCGGGTAATTCGCCAACGCGGAAACTGCCCGGGCCAGTGAGTCGGGATCGCTGATACCGCCGCGATGAAGGCCGACATCGACCTCGAAGCAGACGCGCAGCTCGCGGTCGAGCTCGGCGGCAAGCGAGCCATAGGCGGCCAGCCGCTCCTCGGTATCGATCAGCCAGACGATGCGCGACGTAGCTTCGCCGAGCCCGGCGAGAACGCCCTTCGTCAGCGCGTGCCTGGCGCCGGCAACCGGCATCGGCTTGCCCAACAGGAGATCGACTTGGGGAAACACTTTCAGCATCTCGGCGCTGATCGGCAGATGAAAGGTCATCAGCCTGTCGGTCGCAAACGCAGCGCGGATATGGTCGATCAGCGGCAGGCATGGCAGCGACTTGTCGACGAGGCGCAGATCGAGGCCCGTGGCGAACTTCGCCTTGATCGCAGCGATGTTGTGATCGAGCCGGTCGAGATCGAGCACCAGGCAAGGCTGAAAGATCCCGGCTGCCCTGAGCGCGCCCGACATTTCCGCGAAATAGGTGTCGGTCAAGCTCATGCCGCGACGCCGAGCAGCCTGGCAATATAGGGCGACACGAAGCGGTTGTCCGGGTCCATCTCGCGGCGGACCGCCATCGCATCGTTCCAGCGCGGATAGAGCGCGCTCAATTCCCTTGATGTCAGGCTGTGCATCTTGCCCCAATGCGGGCGGCCGCCGCGCTTCCTGAAGATCGGCTCGGCGGCGTTGAAGAACGCCATCGGATCGCGCTCGACGCCGTGATGGATGGCGATGGAACAGGTTGGGCGCTTGTAGAAGGGGCTGAGCCAGACATTGTCGGGCGCGACGACGCGCACCTCCATCGGAAAATAGACCTCTGGAAACCGCGTCTCGAGCAGCGCAATGATTTCGCTGAGTGCGGGCGCCCCTTCCTCGAACGGCAGGTGGTATTCCATCTCGTTGAACTTGACGTTGCGCTCGGAGGTGAAGACCTTCAGCCACTCCTCGACATAATCCTCGGCCGGCACCTTGGCGAAGGCCGAGCCGATGAGACGGCGGCGCAGCCAAGGGAGCCAGCTGAGATAGTCGCGCAGTTTTCTCAGCGTCGTCACCGCATCGTCGTCTTCCGTCGGCGGACGCACCGTCGCCGGCGCCTCGGTGATGTCGCTGGCAATCAGCAGCGCCTGGCCGGAAAACGGCACGTAGTAGAACTCGGCCGAACGATGCGCCGTCATGGTGCTTTCGAATTGCGCAAGCACATCGGCAATCGGCGCCGTCCAGCGGCGGTGCCGCATCCGGTAGCTCGCCACGTTGCGGATCGTCACTTCGGTGACGGCGCCGAAAGCGCCGAGCGAAGCGCCCATGGCTTCGATCATGTCGGGGCTCTTGGCACGGTCGAACTCTTTCAGCGCGCCACGCCCGTCGACGATCTGCATCGCCTCGAGCTGGGTATGGTAAGCGCCGAGCGTGATGCCCGAGCCGTGGGTGGCGGTGCCCAGCGCCCCGCCGAACGCCTGCTTGTCGATGTCGCCCATGTTCGGCAGCGCCTGGCCGACGCCGTGCAACAGCTTTGCCAGCGCGCCGATCTTGGTGCCGGCGCCGACCCGTGCTGTCAGCCTTTCGGGATCGTGCGACCTCAGGCCCTCGAAGCGATCAAGCGACAGGATCGTCCCGTCATTCTTGACCAGAGGCGTGAAGGAATGGCCCGTGCCAGCGAATCGAACTGGTCCCGGCGCGTTGCGAATGGCACCACTCAGCTCATCGAGACTCTGCGGTTCGGCAAAAGCCTGCGGCGTGGCCGTGACATAGCCCGACCAATTGCTCCACTGGCTGATAGCCTCTCCCAAAATTGCCTCCCTGGGACGCCGGCTTTGCCGGTCTTTCTCCTAGCGCTGAATAATATGATACATACTCAGCTTTTCGGATATGATACATTGTCAGCTTTCTGTCAACCTAGCAATCGGAGGTGTCTTGCGTCCGCGCCGGCCGCATTATCTACAGCGACGCACGCTGAGCCGGCGTCGGCATTGAACGCAGTTCGTTGCCCCTTCAAGCCAGCCCAAACGTTTCCACGGCCCGCATGATGCCGCGCAATTCGGCCAAGCCCTTCAGGCGGCCGATCAGCGAGTAGCCGGGATTGATCCTTGTCTTGCCGATATCGTCGGCGAGCAGGTGGCCATGGTCCGGCCGCATCGGGATTTGCCAGTCGGCGCGGCCCTCCTTGCGGCGGCGCGCCTCCTCCTGCATCAGCGCCAGGATGACATGCGCCATGTCGGTGCCGCCTTCGAGATGCTCGGCCTCGTAGAACGAGCCGTCATCCTCGATGGTGATGTTGCGCAGATGGGCGAAGTGGATGCGGTCGGCGAATTCCTTGACCATGGCGACGATGTCGTTGTCGGCGCGCGTGCCGTAGGACCCGGTGCAGAACGTCAGCCCATTGGCCTGGCTGTCGACGGCATTGAGAATGAAACGCGCATCCTCGGCGGTCGAAACGACGCGCGGCAGGCCGTAGAGCGAAAACGGCGGATCGTCGGGGTGGATACACATGCGCACCCCCTCCTCTTCCGCCACCGGAATGATCTCGCGCAGGAACCACGCGAGGTTGCCGCGCAACTCCTTCGGCCCGATCCCGTCATAGCCCGCAAGCGCCTCGCGAAAACTGTCGCGGTCATACTTGCGCTCTGTAGCCGGCAGGCCGGCGATCAGATTGCGCTCGATCTGGTCGATCTTCTCGGGCGGCAATTCCTTCAGCCGCGCTTCCGCTTGCGCAATACGCGCCGGCGTGTAGCTGTCAGCTCCGTTCTTGCGCTTCAGCACGAACAGATCGTAGGCGGCGAAATCAACGGCATCAAAACGCAGGGCGTAGCCTGTCGTCGGCAGACGGTAGGCTAGATCGGTGCGGGTCCAGTCCACCACCGGCATGAAATTGTAGCAGATCGTGGCGATGCCGGCCTTGGCCAGCGCGCGGATCGAATCGCGGTAATAGCCGGCATAGCGCTCGCGTTCCTGCGCGCCGATTTTGAAGGAATTGTGGACCGGAATGCTCTCGACGACCGACCAGGTCAGTCCTGCTTCCTGGATAATGCGCTTGCGCTCCAGCACTTCGGCCTCAGGCCACGCCCGGCCGTCATAGATATGGTGGAGCGCCGAGACCACGCCGGTGGCGCCCGCCTGCTTGACATGATCGAGCGTCACCGGATCATCGGGCCCATACCAGCGCCAGCATTGTTCCATTTTCGGCTTTCCTTCTGCGAGAGGTTGGCAACTTATTGTTGGACCCCGATGGGAGTCGATAGAAAATGGAGGAGTTTTTAGAAATGATGGATTTCGACGGCAAGGTCGCCCTGGTGACCGGGACGACCGGAATCGGCCTGGCAACCGCCAAGCGCCTTGCGGCCGGTGGCGCCGCAATCATCGCCTGCGGCATCGACCGCGCCGCCAACGCGTCATTGAAAGCGCAACTGGAAAGCACTGGAGCAGCAGCGCTGGTCATCGACACCGACGTCGCCGTTTCCGATCAGGTGCGCGACGCGGTCGCGGCTGGCGTCGCGAAGTTCGGCGGCCTGGATGTCATCGTCAATTCAGCCGCCGTCCATCCCTATGGCACGGCGACGACCACCGACTGGGAAACCTGGAACCGAACGATGACGGTCAATGTCGGCTCGATCTACCTGACCGCGCATTTCGGCATTCCGGAAATGATCAAGCGCGGAGGCGGCGCCATCGTCAACGTCGCCTCGGTGCAGGGCTTTGCCTGCCAGCAGAACGTCGCCGCCTATGCCACGACCAAGGGCGCCATCCACACGCTGACGCGCTCGCTGGCGCTCGACTACGCGGCATCAGGCATCCGCGTCAATTCGGTCAGCCCGGGCTCGATCCGCACGCCGATCCTGGAGAAGGCTGCGCGCGGTGACGGCGGCAGCGATGCCGATGTCGAAGAGGCCTACAAGCGCTTCGGCGCGGCTCATCCGCTCGGCCGTATCGGCGAACCGGAGGAAGTGGCGGAACTCATCGCCTTCCTGTGCTCGTCGAAGGCCGGTTTCTGCACCGGCGCGGACTACAGGATCGATGGCGGCCTGACGGCAGGTATTGGCGTGAAGTAGCGCTATGATGGCGTTCTGCGCGCTTGCAGGCAATCGGTGTCCGACCGCGCTACAGCTTCCACATCCGCTTGGCATTGCCCGACAGCAATTTCGTCCTCTCCTCAGGGCTGGCGCCCGCGATCAGCGCGTGTGTCGCCGCCACCCAGGTGGCAAGGCCACCGCCAAGCGTGCACACCGGCCAGTCGCTGCCCCACACGACGCGGTCCCAGCCGAAAATGCCGATCGTGTGCTCGACATAGGGGCGCAAGGTCTCGACGGTCCATGAGCCGGCATCGGCATAGGCGACGACACCGGAGATCTTGCCGATGACATTGGGACGCCGCGCGATCTCGGTCATATGCTCGCGCCACGGATGTTCCGCACTGGCCTTGATGTCGGGCACGCCGCAATGGTCGAGCACGAACTGCACATCCGGCGCCAGATCGGCGAGCGCAACCGCCCTTGGAATCTGATGCGGCAGGACGACGAGGTCGAAGGTCAGGCCGGTGCCGGCAAGCCGCTTGATGTTTTCGCGAAACAGCGCGCTGTCCGAAAGCTCGTCCGGCATGACATGCAGCACGCGGCGGAACCCCTTGACGAAAGGGTCGGCTTGCTGGCGCCCGAGATAGGCGGCGAAGCCGGCCTCCTCCGGGCGGCAGGAGGCGATCGCCCCGCGCAACAGACTGCCCTTCTCCAGCGACTGCGCCTTCACATGGCTGGTCTCGGCCTGGATGTCGGCTTGGTCGACATCGACCTCCATGTGCAATGCAGCCCCGATGCCAACGCGGCGGGCCTGGATCGCATATTCTGCATGCGGGAAATCACGGTTGAGCGCCGGCTCGCGGCTGAGCCAGGGATAGCGCAGCGCCGACAGGTCGATCAGGTGCAGATGGGTGTCGATGATCATGGCTGTCCTCCTCGGTGATTTCAGATCATCGCCAAATGCCTAAACCCAGCGCATGACACAAGCTTTGGCTCAGGCCCGCTTCGGGATCTCTTTGTCCTCGAGCAGCAGCGTCAGCCCCATGGCGACGAAATAGAGCGCCGCCACCCAGATGAACATCACGTTGAAGCCACTGGAGTAATGGTCGAGCACCACTTCGCGGATCGCGCCCGGCAGGCTCGATGCGAGGTGCGGCGTCAACCCGTTCAGGCCACCCGGCAGCAGGGCGGCGGCGTCTGCAGGAAGCTCGGCTGTCTGCCGGTTCAGCGCCCAGATCATCACCGCGCCGTTCAGCGCCAGTCCGAGCGATGCTCCGAGCGTTCGCGCCTGGGTGATCAGCGATGTCACCGCGCCGATATCCTGCAGCGGTGCTGCCGCCTGGATCGCCACGATCAGCACCTGGAACTGCAGACCCATGCTGATGCCGAATACTGCCATCATCGTCGCCAGCACCCAGATCGGCGTGTGCTGGTTGGTGAGGACGAAGCCCAGCATCAGAAACCCGCCGATAGCCATGGCGACCACCGGCATCCATTTGTAGCGTCCGGTTGCCGCGATCACCCGCCCGGCCACGATCGAGATGACCATCGATGTCAGGGACGCCGGCAGGAACAGGAAGCCTACCTCGGCCGGGCTCAGGCCCGTCAGCGTCTGCATGTAGAGGGCGAAATAGAAGAACATGCCCAGCGTCACCGTTCCGGCGACCAGCGACACGCCCGAGACGATGCTGACCGTCGAATTGCCGAACAGCCGCAGAGGTACGATCGGCTCTTCGGCCCGCCGCTCGACCATGACGAACAAGGTGATGGCGGCCACTGCCAGCAGCGGCAGCGCGAAGGTGATGAGGTCCGGTCCGTTGGGGTCGAGCACGTGATAGCCCCAATAAACGATCGCCGTCGTGCCTATGGCGAGCAGCGCGCCACCGAGATAGTCGATGCGGTGCCGCTTTTCGTTGAACCGGCTGCGCATGGCGAAGGCCAGCACAGCCAGCACGATGATGCCTATCGGCAGATTGACCAGGAACACCCAGCGCCAGCCGAACAGGCTGGTGATGTAGCCGCCGGCCAACGGGCCGAGCACCGACGACAGCGCGAACACCGCCGAACTGTAACCCTGGTATTTGGCGCGGTCGCGCGGCGAAAACAATTCGCCGATCATGGCGAAGGCGGAGACCATCAGGCCGCCGCCGCCGATGCCTTGCAGCACGCGCGCGGCGATCAAGCTCTCCATCGACCATGCCATGCCGCAGACCAGCGAGCCCAGCAGGAACAGGCCGATCGCCGTCAGCACGACATTCTTGCGGCCATACATGTCGCCAAGCTTGCCGTAGAATGGCGATACCGCGGCGGTCGAGAGCAGGTAGGCGGCACCGACCCAGCCGAACAGATGCAGATTGCCGAGTTCGCCGGCGATGGTTGGCAAGGCGGTGACGACGATCTGCATATCGATGGTGGCCATGAACATGGCGATCAGCGCGCCGAAATAGACGATCAAGGTCGTAAGGTCGGGCCTGACTTGGGCCTCCACGGGCGCTGTGTCCGGCAGCGTCTGCTCGACAGTCATCGGTGTCTCCGTAGCTTGGGGCGCGATTTATGTGCCCACAGCTGAGAGGTGTCAACCAGATATGTGCGCTCAGCATATAATTGACATCAGCATATATTCTTGCTAACGCGCTATGGATGAGCAGCAACGCATCCAGCAGTCCGGATCGATTTCCATCCCTGTTCCAGACGCGCGGCGATCGGGACCTCGCCGGTCTGGCGCGCGGCAGCGGCCTGTCCGAACCGGCGGCCGAGGCCGTGGCCGCCATCGATGCGGTAATGAGCAAGGTGCGCCGCTCGATCCAGCGCCGCGACTTCGGCCGCATGATCCTGGCGCGCGTAGACCCTTCGCTGGAAGTGAGCCATCTCGATGCGATCAGCGCCATCGCGAACAATCCGGTTTTCAGCGCTACCCAGCAGGATGAGGTGACGGTTGGCGTCATCGCCGAGCGCCTCGAGATCGATCCGTCGCGCGCCAGCCGCATCGCGGCCGACCTCGTCGAACGCGGCTATGCCTGCCGTGTCGCATCGCAACGCGATGCCCGCCGCATCTGCCTCAAACTCACCGCCAAGGGTGAGCGCCTCGTGGCGGCGGTGCGCCAGACCAAATGGCGGATTTTCGCCGGATCGCTGGCACAGTGGGATGAGCAGGACCTAGTAAGGTTCGCCACCTTGCTGGAACGCTTCGCCGGTTGGGCCATGGACGAAGCCGGGATGAAAAGATCCGCCGAGGCCGTCAAGCAGTTGATGGACGAGATGCTGCCCGAAACGAAATAGGCGGCACGGCGTGGACGCTCACCCATGTGTGCGAGCCGTTCGATAGCCCTTGACGCTCAGGTCGCCTCGGATCGTTATCGGCCGAAGAAACCGGCGTCCTCTTCCGCCAGGTATTTCTTAGCCGCTTTGGCATCGATGTCGAGGCCGAGTCCCGGAGCTTCGAGCAGGTCGACCATACTATCCCTGACGATCTGCCCCTTGGGCAGGCCGATGACGATGTCCTCCCACCACGGGTCGGAGGCGCTGGGATATTCGAAGGCGATGTAGTTGGCCGGCAGCGTGGCGCAGACATTGATCAGCGCGCCGAGGCCCAGCAGACCGTTCGCCGTGCCGTGCGGCGCCATCATGATCGAGTGCATATAGGCATGCTCGGCCACCCATTTGAGCTCGGCGATACCGCCTATATCGGCAGGATCCGGGCCGATGACGCGCACCGCCTGTGTTTCGATCAGTTCCTTGAAATTATGGCGCAGATAAATCTGTTCGCCCGTATGGATCGGGGTGGACGTCGATGTCGTGAGTTCGCGATAGGCCTGCGGATTGACCCACGGCACGTAGTCGCCCGTCAGCATATCCTCCAGCCACATCAGATTGTATTTTTCGACGGCCCGCGCGAAGCGGATGGCGTCGGGCAGGAACCAGCCGGGGCCGCAATCCAGCGCCAGCAAGACCTTGTCGCCGAGCACCTCCTTCATGGCGATGACGCATTCGATCATATGCGCCATGCCGCGCTCGCTGATCTGCCCCTGGTCCATCGCGCCGTGATAGGTCGGCGGCTGACGCACGCCGTAGTGGAAGTCGGGGACGCTGGTCTTCATGTTGGAATGAAAGCTGATGCCTTGCTTGACCATGAAGAAACCTTCCGGCCGCTCCATCATCCATTTGACGTCGGCCGCGTAATCCTCCGGCCTGTCGCCGGTGCGCTTCTTGCGGATGGAACCGTTATAGACCCGCACCTTGTCGCGCACCTTGCCGCCGAGCAGCTTGTAGACCGGAACGCCTGCCGCCTTGCCGGCGATGTCCCACAGAGCATGCTCGATAGCGCTGACGGCGGCGCCGTAGGGCTTGAACGAGCCGCGCTGGCGGATTTTCAACATCACGCGTTCGACATCGGTCGGGTCCTCGCCGATCAGCGCGTCGCGGAAATGCAGCACCCAGGGTTTCAGATAAGGCTTGGTGTACTCGACCTCGCCGAGGCCATGGAGGCCTTCGTCGGTGACGATGCGCACGATGGGGTGCCTGCCGATGACGGCGCACCTGAGATCGGTGATCTTCATGATGTCCTCTATTTCACCGACGAGAAGGCGGTTGGCGCGAGAAACTGGCTGGAAATATTGGCCAGGATCGGGCCATCGCGCTCGGACTCGTCGCGGGCCTCGAGCCATGCCGGATCGGTGGTGAAGGCCTTCCATTTCACTTCGCGCTCGGCAAGGGATTCCCAGGCGAAGAAAAAGGTCAGTCGATTGCTGCTTTCGCCGACCACCGTGGTGAAGAACCCGGCCTGGCGAATGCCATGTCTATCCCACAGCGCCAAGGTATGGTCGTTGAAACGCTTGAGCAGCGCCGGCAGCTGGCCCGGCACGCAGTCGTAAATGCGAAGTTCGTAGATCATGGTTGATCCTTCTGTTTACTTCTCCCTTCGGGGAGAGGTGTAGCGTCAGCTCCAGGTGCGGTCCCAGGAGTATTCGTCGTCCCAGTGATCGGTCGGCCGCCAGATGCCGGTGACGCCGGGCTGCAGGTGCTGGCTGATCACTTCGTCGACGATGTCGTCGATGCCCAGACCAGGCTTGTCGGGCACGGTGATGAAGCCGTCCTTGACCAGCGGCTTGGGCAGGCCGGTGACGATGTCGTCCCACCAGTCGACTTCGACGCTGTGATATTCGAGCGCCATGAAGTTTTCCGTCGCTACCGCGACATGCGCGGCGGCCATTGCCGCGATCGGGCTTTCCGCCATGTGTATGGCCATGGCGACGCCATGCTCCTGCGCCGCGTCGCCGATCTTCTTGGTCTCGAGGATGCCGCCGGTGGTCAGCAAGTCCGGGTGGATGACCGAGATGCCGGCGTTGAGCAGCGGCTCGAAGCCTTCCTTGAGGTAGATGTCCTCACCCGTGCAGATCGGCACCGACGTTGCCTGCTGCAACTGGCGATATTGCTCGGTGTACTGCCAGGGGATCACATCCTCGAGCCAGGCCGGTGCATATTTCTCGATCCGCCGAGCGAGACGGATGCCGTCCTGCAGCGAGATGTGGCCGACATGGTCGATGGCGAGCGGGATCTCGTAGCCGATCACCTCGCGGACCTCGTGGATATATTGATCGAGCAGGTCGATGCCCTTTTCGGTGAAGTGGAGGCCGGTAAAGGGATGCGGCACATTCTGCGCGTCATAGGCGGCGTTGCGCGCCCGACGTTCGTCCAGCGTGCGTGCCGGGCCGCGGCCGGCATGCGTGCGGAAACCGTCGAGCACGCCGGCCGGCGCGACGACCGCGCCCGGGATGTGGGAAATCTGCGTCAGGCCGAGGTCCATCTTGAGGAAGGTGAAGCCGAGATCCATCCGCGCCTTCAGCCGCTTGCCGGTCTCCGTGCCGCTGGGCTTGTCCGCGTCGGTGTCGCAATAGACACGCACCTTGTCGCGAAACCGTCCTCCCAGCATCTGGTAGATCGGCACGCCGTACGCCTTGCCGGCGAGGTCCCAAAGCGCGATCTCGACTGCCGAGACGCCGCCACCTTGCCGTCCATGGCCGCCAAATTGCTTGATGCGCCGGAACAGCCGGTCGACGTCGCAAGGGTTCTCGCCCAGCAACCGGCTCTTCAGCATCAGCGCATAGGTCGCGCTGGCGCCGTCGCGCACTTCGCCCAGGCCGACAATGCCCTGGTTGGTGTAGATCTTGACCAGCGCCGAGGTGAACGGCGCGCCGACGATCTCGGCGACGCGCAGATCGGTGATGCGCAGGTCGCTCGGCCTGGACTTCGTATTTACCCGATTGAGCGCCTCGCCGGCGCTACCCGTCTTTGCCATGGCTTATCCTCGTTCTGATGGTGGCGCCCCGCACCCCCGGCCTGCATAAGCGTTGCTAGCCAAGCTCTATCTCGTGGGCCTGCAGGTAGTCTCGGTTCATCTCGACGCCCAGACCCGGCTTCGACGTCAGCTTGAGGCTGCCGTTCGAAACATCGAGTGGCTCGTCGATGAGGTGATTGTATTTATCGAGGTTCCACTCCGACGTTTCGAGCTTGTAGAAGTTGGGAACCGTCATCATCACCTGCGCTCCCGCAACCACGTTGATCGGCCCCGCGGCGTCATGGGGCGAGACCGGGATATAGTAGGCTTCGCACAGGGCGGAAATCTTCTTCAGTTCGGTAATGCCGCCGGTCCAGGTAACGTCCGGCATGATGTAGTCCGCAAGCCTGTTCTCGAGCACCGGCACGAAATCCCACTTGGTGTGGCCGCGCTCGCCCCACGAGATAGCGGCGCTGACCTTCTCACGCACCTGCTTGAGGGCGTTGAGGCTCTCGGGCGGACAAGGCTCCTCGAACCAGTCGATCTGGCCGGCTTCCTCGAGGCTCCGGCAGAGGCGAATGGCGGTGGGCACATCGAAGCGGCCATGCGCATCGATCAGAATGTCGACATCGGGCCCCGCCGTTTCGCGGATCAGGGCCGTGAGTTCGGCGGCCTCGCGCTCGTCCTTGCGGGTCATGCCGCCATCCAGGTAACCGTCCCGCTGTTCGCGCGCCAAGCCATCGGCGATGCGGCCCTGGTGGGGGAAAGGATCGAACTTCAGCCCGGTGTGTCCGGATTCGACGATGTCTCGAATTTCGCGGACCACAGCCTCCTTGCTGGTAAACTTGGCCTGGTTGGGATGGGTATAGAGCGCGATTTCATCGCGCACCGGTCCGCCCAGCAGCTCGTAGATCGGCTTGCCTAGAACTTTGCCGCGAATGTCCCAGAGCGCTATGTCGATAGCGCTCACGCATTCGACCGCGGCGCCGCGGCTGCCCATATAGGTGAAGCTGCGGAAAATCTTGTGCCAGAGATGCTCGATGCGCGCCGGATCCTCACCTGTGACGGCAACACCGATCTGCCGCAGGATCGTGCACAGCGCGCGGTTGGCGAGCCTTGTGGTGGTGGTGATTTCCCCCCAGCCACTCACCCCTTCGTCGGTCGTCACCTCGACGAACAGGAACTCTCCCCAATAGGAAGCATCGGACTTGATCAGCCACGGCCGAACGCTCGTGATTTTCATCTCTCAACTACCTCTGTCTGATGGCCGGACCAATGATTTTCTGGCTGGAAGTTCTATCCGGCCCGAGCGGCGTTGCGCGCACGCATCTGTTCGAGAACGTGCCGGCCGGAACCCTCGACATGGCGGGCAATGAGTTCGGCCGCCTCGTCGGCATTTCCCGCTTTGATATGCGCGATGAGCTCGCGGTGTTCACGCATGATGGCGGCCCGCCGCGCGAGCGTGAAATTGAAACGCCGGCTCACCGCCCGCAGCACTTCGCGATGCTTCCACCAAAGCTCGGCGGCATGGCGGTTGTAGTGACGCTGGTACATTACGGTGTGGAAGGCGGTATCCAGTTCACTGTGCCGCAATGTGTCGGTGAAGTTGTTCTCTTCGATCAGAGCCTGGATGCGTTCGAGTTCGGCGATGTCCTCGCTGGTCGCCATGTTCACGAACCATCGCGTCAGGGCCGGCTCGATCAGGACGCCGATCTCGTAGATATCCCGGACAAAATCCTGGTCTATGGGCCGGACGCGCGCGCCACGGTTGGCGACAAAGGTGACGAAGCCCTCCCCTCGCAACAGCTGCAGCGCCTCGCGTACGGGGTTGGTCGAGGTGCCGTGACGCCGGGCGAGATCGGTGACCACAAGCCGTTCGTTGGCGGCGAGCCGTCCCTCGATGATGTCTTCCCGGATCAGCTCATAAAGCGAGGCGCCCTCGCTGGACGCCCCGATGGGATCAATCCCCACGGGTGGCTCTGCTTTGAAATCGCTTGTTTCGGCCAAAGCCGGCTCCCCCGATTAGTACATCACATGCTCGATATCATACACGCGTTTTGCAAACAATGTACGATCGGGTGCGTTGACAGGCAATCCACGATCTGAAAACGTACCAGATGATCGAAGGGATACATTGAGCAGAAGGACGCATCCCGCACGGTCGGACGAGCCCCTTGGCGCACAGCGGCATGGGAGAATCTGGGAGGATACTATGACGAGGATTACACTCGGCGGTGCCGTCCTGCGCGGCACTGTCGCCACTGCTTTGATGGCGTCGCTCATGTCGGGATCGGCGCTGGGTGCGCCGCCGGTCGACTTGAGCAAGTGGTCGCCGGAGTATGTGCGCTCCATCGCCGGCACACAGGATTTCGACACGGCCGCCGATTGCGGCAAGGTCACCCCGCTCGACTACAAAGGGCGACTGACGTTCTGGTATCAGGGCGTGTTCGAGGGCGACCCCGACCTGCTGCGTCAGTACTACAAGGATTTCTTCGAGACGTTCCGCAAGACCTATCCGAACATCCAGCTCGAGGATCAGGCCCTCACCTACAACGACCTTCTCGACAAATTCCGCACGGCGCTGCTGGGCAACGCCGCGCCGATGGCGGTCCGCCTGCAAATCCTGGGCGGAACCGAGTTCGCCTCGAAGGGTTATCTGCAGCCGCTCAAGCCGGAAGATGTGGGCTATCCCACGGAGGATTTCTGGCCCGGCGCCATGAAGGCGGTAACCTGGGATGGCGTGACCTACGGCATTCCCACCAACAATGAGACGATGGCGTTCATCTGGAACGCCGACATCTTCAAGCGTGCGGGCCTCGATCCGGACAAGGCTCCGGCGACTTGGGACGACGTCGTCAAATATTCCAAGCAGATCCATGACAAGCTCGGCATAGCCGGCTACGGCCTCGTGGCGCGCAAGAACGCCGGCAACACGCCGTACCGCTTCATGCCGCAACTATGGGCCTATGGCGGCGGTGTCTTCGACGAAGCCTCCGCGAACCCGACCTATAAGGAGGTCGAGCTCAATAGCCCGCAGAGCAAGGCGGCGTTGCAAGCCTCCTACGACATGTATGTTCGCGACAAGTCGGTTCCGGTCTCGGCCCTCACCAACCAGCAGGCCGATAACCAGCCCCTGTTCGTCGCCGGCCAACTCGGCATGATGGTCTCGCACCCGTCCGACTATAACGTCATGCTCGACCTGCAGAAGAAGGCAACGGGCGCCGACAAGGAGAAGGCGCAGACCGTCATCGACAACATGCGCTATGGCCTGATTCCGACCGGCCCCGACGGCAAGCGCGCCGTCGTGTTTGGCGGCTCGAACATTCACATCCTGAAGCCCGAATATGTCGAGGGCGGCAAGGTGGACGAGCCGGCTGCAAAGGCCATCATCTGCATGTGGACGAGCCCTGAATGGTCGCTGAAGATGGCGTATGCCGGCTCGAACCCGGGCAACCTCAACGGCTTCAAGACCAAATGGATGAAGGAACGTCTGGACAACATCAAGTTCCTCGATGTCACCACCTCGATGTTGCCATACGGCATTCCGTTCCCGGCGCTGCCGCAGTCGCCCGAGATCATGAATATCATCGTCCCGGACATGCTGCAGAACGCCCTGACCGGAGCGATGACCGTCGACCAGGCTGCCGACGATGCGGCCGAGAAGGTGAAAAACCTGATGGACGGACTCTAGTCCGGGCCTGACCTGCGATCCGACCGGCTGTGCCGACAGTGCGTGCAGCCGGTTTGCTCCTAACAACAAGGGCACGCCATCGTGACGATCGTGACCGGCAAGGCCGAGGCTCGCCGAAGATTGCAACCCGGTAGCTCCGGCGTGCTGCGGAATATCTGGGAGCATCGCGCCGACTACGCTTACGTGCTTCCAGCGATCGCCGTGATGCTCATCGTCATCGCCTATCCGATCTACTACACGGTCGAGCTGTCGTTCTTTAAGACGCCGCCTGGCCTGCAGCTCCGCGACAAGACCTTTATCGGATTGGACAACTACACGGCCATCGTCACCAGTCAGGTGTTCTGGAAAGTCACCTTGAACACCCTGATCTGGACGATCGCATCTACCTTCGTTGCCTTTGCCTTGGGATTTGCCGCCGCGCTGGCCCTCCACCGCGAGTTTATCGGCCGGGGTGTCCTGCGCGCTATCCTGATCATTCCCTGGGTCATCAGCGCGGTTGCCGCCTCCTATATCTGGAAGTGGATCTACCATTCGGACTTCGGCATCATCGGCGCGGTGCTGGTCGGCCTCGGATTGGCTGACCGGCCGCCGAACTTCATCGACAACGTCAGCACGGTGCTGCCCTCCTTGATCGTCGTCAATATCTGGCGCGAGTTTCCGTTCGCCATGATCATGATGATGGCCGGTTTGCAGACGGTCCCCGACCAGTTGTTGCGCGCCGCGGAAGTCGACGGGGCCAATGCATGGCAGCGTTTCTGGCACGTCACCTTCCCGCATCTGCGCAACGTCTCGACGGTGACGATCCTGCTGCTCGCAGTGGCCAATTTCAATTCCTTCATCATCCCGTGGATCATGACCGGTGGCGGGCCGTCGAACGCTTCGCACATCTGGATCACCCACATTTATGAGCTCGCCTTCGGCCGGCAGCGATGGGGCGTCGCATCGGCCTATTCGGTACTCCTGTTCCTCATGCTGATGGTGCTGGGCTACTTCTACGTCCGTGCGCTGGCCGGCAACGAGCGCAAAGAGGGGAGCGCATGAGCACGATCGTCGAGACAGTCCCTCGACGTCCGGCCCGGCGCCGCATGCGCATCGACGGATGGCGTTGGGCCGGGCGCATCTTCCTCGTGTTCATGCTGCTTTACACCGCGTTGCCGATGATCTGGATGCTGATCACCTCGATCAAGTCCGGCTTCGCGGCGATGCAGTTCCCACCGCAATGGTGGCCGGAAGAGCCTACCCTGGCCAGCTACCAAAAGCTGCTCGATCCGCAAAACAGCGTCGGCCAGGACTTCCTGCGTTTTTTCTGGAACAGCCTCTACGTGTCGACCGTCACCACAATCCTTTCGGTGATCGTGGCCGTTCCTGCGGCCTACGCCTTTTCGCGCTTTCGTTTCCCCGGTCGAAACTTCCTGTTCTTCACCGTGCTTTTGCGCAACATGTTCCCGGCGGTGATCTTTCTCGTGCCGCTCTTCATCCTGATGCGCGCGATCGGGCTGGTGAACACGCATGGCTCGCTCATTCTCACCTATCTCACCTTCGGCCTGCCGCTGGCGATCTGGCTGCTCAAGGGCTTTTACGACAACATTCCGGTGCAGCTCGAGCAGGCGGCGCGGATCGATGGGGCGACCCGGTTCCAGGCCTTCATCCTGATCGTGATGCCTCTCTCGACGCCCGGAATCATCGCCACCGCAATCTATTCCTTCATTGGCGCCTGGAACGAGTACATCTATGCCTACACCTTCCTTTCCAAGAACGAGCAGTTGACCCTGCCGGTCGGCATACAGCGTTTCTTCTCGGAGAATACGACGGACTTTCCGGGCCTGATGGCGGCCAGCTTCATGATGAGCGTGCCCGTCGTGGTGCTGTTCCTCCTCCTGCAACGATACTTCGTACGCGCCCTTACAGAAGGCGCGGTCAAACACTAGAGCCGGATGATTTCAGGTCTGTTCGACCTGAAATCTGAATCCGCCTCTAAATCAAAGAGATAGAGCATGATGTCGTCCGAAAACCGCTTCACACTTTTCGGCATCATGCCGTAGGGAGTTGCCTATGGCCCACGTGGTCCTGAGAGATCTCGTCAAGACCTATGGCGGCTTCAAAGCTGTCAACGACGTTTCGCTGACGGTCAATGACGGCGAGTTCGTTGCGCTCGTCGGCCCTTCGGGCTGCGGCAAGACAACCACGCTCAATCTTGTCGCGGGATTGATCCCGGTCACATCGGGCGACATCGTCATCGGCGACCGCGTGGTCAACGACCTCGACCCCAAGGACCGGGACATCGCGATGGTGTTCCAGAACTACGCGCTCTACCCGCAGAAATCGGTCTACAAGAACCTGGCGTTCCCGCTGCAGATGCGCAAGCTGCCCAGGGACGAGATCGACAGGAAGGTCAAGGAAGCGGCGCGCGTGCTCGACATGACGCACCTGCTCGAGCGCAAGCCGCGCGAACTTTCAGGCGGGCAGCAGCAACGTGTCGCCTTGGGGCGCGCCCTCGTCCGCGACCCTGCCGTTTTCCTCATGGACGAGCCGCTCTCCAACCTCGACGCCAAACTGCGCGTCCAGATGCGCTCGGAGATCAAGCGCTTCCACCAGGACCTCAAGGCGACCATCATCTATGTCACGCACGACCAGCTCGAAGCCGTGACCATGGCCGACAAGATGGCGGTGATGAACGGCGGCTACCTGTTGCAATACGATTCTCCGGCGCAGGTCTTTGCCCATCCGGTGAACATGTTCGTCGCCAGCTTCATCGGCAGCCCGGCGATGAGCCTTGTTCCACTGGAGGCATCGACAGCAAACGGCAACACTGCGTTGACCGGCGCGGAGGGCTGGAGCCTTGAGCTCTCGCCGCTCAACGCCCGGAAGGTTGCGAAGGCAACGTCAAGGAAAGTCGTGCTCGGCGCACGTCACTCGACCATCAGGCTCCACAAGAGCGCGGTGCCAGGCAGCGTCCCGGCCACGGCCTATACAGTGGAGCCGACCGGAGACGTCACCTTCGTGCAGGCGTTGCTGTCAGGCGCCATCGTCAACATCAGCGTGTCCCCCAACATCGCCGTCGCACCTGACGAGCAGATCTGGCTCGAGTTCGACCAGGAGCGGCTGCATCTGTTCGATGGCGAAACTGAACTGGCCCTCAAGGCCGGCTGAGACAAGACGGGGTTCATTGGGAACGTTGGGGATGACTGAAAAGCTTAAGATCACCGCGATCAAACCCTATCCTGTATGGGTTGGAACGCGCAATCAGATGCTCGTCAAGATCGAGACCGACCAGGGCGTCTTCGGCTGGGGCGAGAGCGGCTTGAGCGGGCGCGAAAAGGCCGTTGCCGGCGCGGTCGAGCATTATCGCGAGTTTCTCATCGGCCGCGACCCGATGCAGATCGGGCGGATCTGGCAGGAGGCATATCGCAGCCAGTACTTCGAAGGCGGGCGCGTTCTGCAGGCGGCGATTTCCGCCATCGACGTCGCCCTGCACGACATCAAGGGCAAGGCGCTGGGGGTGCCTGTCTACGAACTGCTGGGCGGCAAGCAGCGCGACCGAATCCCCACCTTCGCCTCGACCGGAGACGAGGCCGAGGGCGACGTCGCCATCGAACGAGCCCGGGAGCTGCGCGCACGGGGGTGGCAGGCGATCCGCTTCTTCCCCGCAGGGCAAAGCAGCAGGGACATCTTCGAACCCCGCGAGTCGATCGGCGCTACCGCGAGCATGCTGAACAAGGCGCGCGAGGCGCTTGGCGACGACGTCGTTCTCGGCATCGACTATCATCATCGGCTGTCGGTGGCAGAGGCGGCGAGCTTCTGCAACAAGCTCGGCCGCGGCGTGCTGGATTTCCTCGAGGAGCCGATACGAGACGAGACACCTGAAGCCTACGAATCCCTGCGCAGGATGACCGACATCCCGTTTGCCACCGGCGAGGAATTTGCCAGCAAGTGGCAGTTCCTGCCCTACATTGAGCGCGGCATCCATCAGTTCAACCGGCTTGATGTCTGCAATGTCGGCGGGCTTACCGAGGCGATGAAGGTCGCTGGCTGGAGCGAGGCGCACTATGTCGACCTGATGCCGCACAATCCGCTTGGTCCGGTGTGCACGGCCGCGACCCTGCATCTCGCCGCCGCCGTACCCAACTTCGCGTGGCTCGAGACCAGGGAACCCGAGACGAAGCTGGGCTTCGACAATTCCGACTTCTTCCCCGTGCAGCCACGGCTTGACGGTGCCGACTATCCGGTCAGCGACCTGCCGGGCCTCGGCGTCGAGGTCAACGAAGCGGCGGTCCAGGCGGAGGCTTTTCGTTTCTGGGAAGCGCCTCACCTCAGGCGCCGCGACGGGTCTGTTACGAACTGGTAGTCCCCTTTTATCCGGAGTCCACAATGACGCATACCCCTGACATCACGCGACCGCCCAAAGACCTCATTGACGCCCTGAGGGAAATCGGCGCCGCGACGGTTGCCGGCACGCTAGGCCACATGGGTTTCCGCAATCCGCACATGGTCGGTCCGGTGGCGCAGAACCATGGGAAGTCGATCGTCGGGCCGGCGCTGACGCTGCAGTTCCTGCCGCAGCGGCCGGACCTCTTCAGCGAGGGAGAATACGCCGACCCGGAAACGCAACTGCACCGGCACGTGCTCTACCACGCGCAGGAAGGCGATGTGGTCGTCGTCGACGCGCGCGGTGACATGAGCTCGGGCGTCTTCGGCGATATGATGTCGACCTACTTCAAGGGCAGAGGCGGCGCGGGCATCGTCATCGATGGATGCATGCGCGACCGGCCCAATGTCGAGAAGCTCGATCTGCCCCTATGGCTGCGCGGCTGGACGCCCAACTACCATGTGCAAACCAGCATCTATCCGAACGCCGTCAACGTTCCGATCGCCTGCGGCGGTGTCACGGTTATCCCCGGCGACATCATAGTGGCGGACGACGACGGGGTGGTAGTGCTTCCCGTCGCAATGGCCGCAAAGGTGATCGAGGAATCCCGGAAGCATCACGATTGGGAAGAGTTCTCGCGAGAGAAGCTGATGCAGGGCGCACCGCTGCAGCGCTACTATCCGCTGCATGACGATGCCCGCGGCGAATATGAGGAGTGGCGCAAAGCCAATCGCCCGGCGGATTGAAGCAGGCATTCAAGACGATCCATATGTGCGGTGAAACTTGATGTGCGCCCCGACAGACTACTGGGAAGCCGTCTCAGCCGGGACCGCGCCGCCGACGAACGTCCCGATCAAGAAAGGCGCTTTCGTCGGGCGAGGCGGCGGCTCCGACACGGAAGGCGAACGACGTGACCCGCGTCGCATTGATGTCGATACCGCATCGGAAGCTCAGATGGTACCATGTCGTTGCCGTCCGGAAAGCGGTGTCGGGGGCGTCAAGAACATTGCCGGCCTTAAGCGGAATGCTTGGGATCAATTGGGGAGAATAAGAGGCGTCGTTCAACTCTTGCTCCAGAACGCTGGCGCAAAGTCTGGCGGCCCGTTGATCGCGAGGCACGTCGGCCATCGAGTTCGTTGCGAACACATCACCGGTGGCGCCTTGCGAAAAGAGTTTGCGAACGCCCGGAAGGCCCGAATATGGCCGCGGTGTAGCCGCGCCCACGTCCGTGGAGTTTGGCTCTTCGGTGATTCCGCGTCCTGACTTCGTAGCCTTTGCGGGGCGGGGTTTCGGCACGTTTTCGGTCCGAGGCGCCTGAGCCGACGCGGGAAGCTCGATCTCACCGTCGTCCCCAGGGGCAGCCAAAGGCATTGCGGCCGCGGATGCCTGTTTGTCAGAGGGTGGGGTCGCAGCCTCCTGTTTGTCCGCTTCCGGCTTCTCATTAGTCTTGGCTGACTCTGTCGGCTCTCCGGCGTCTGGCGCTGGGGCGGGTTTACTCTCCGCATCCTTTGGCGCGACAGCCGACTGTGGCTCGTTATCCTTGGCCGGCGATGGCACATTGTCTTGAGCGCTGCCTCCATTCAAGGATTTTTTGGGGCCAGTGTCTTTGTCGCCGAACTGAAAAACAGGCTTCAGGACCTCGATTGGCGGCAGCTTTTCCGGTGCCGGCTTTTCAACCTTCTGCTCCGGCGGCTTTTCGGGTTGCGGTGGACGCGGCGCGGGAGCGGGTTTCGGCTTCGGCGGTTCGGGTGGCGGGACGAGTGCGACATTGACCGGTTCCTCCTCCTGCGGCTGCTGGGCAGGAACGGGCAGGCCATAGACCAGGAACGCGGTGATGAGCGCATGCAGGACCAGCGATGCGGGCAAGGCCCACAGCAAAGTCCGACGCCGCTCGGATTTCTCGGTCTTCATCCCTCACGATGTGGAGCGAAACTGCGGCGGCATCAAGCGTGGCAACCGTATTGGCGCATTCAGCCGCAGCTCAACAGTGAGGAGACGACGCCTGATTGCTTCTCGCCGCCGGCTCCATTCTCTGCATGCCCGCCTCCAATCTCAGCGACGCAGGCTGGCGTCGCGGGCACGCTCGCGGAGCTCTTCGCGAGAAAGGCCCGCATCCGCCAATATGCTGTCTGGAAGCCGCCTCAAGCTCGCAAGCGTCTGGCGATAGGCAAGCCAGCGGGCGAAACGGTGTCGAAGTTCATGCAACATGATCGTCTCCTTGAGAGCGAAATACCTCACGCTCTTGAGTTGGTCGAAAACGCAAAGCAATCGCGCAAAGCGTATGCACGATCAAAGGATTGGACTGACTTCCTGGCCAACCGAGGTGCCTGTCATTGTCCCACCAGGGCAGGAATTTCCAGCGCCTCCAACGGCTGCATACTTGCGCATGATGTCCGCTTCGCGCTACAGCCACGGTCGCAAGGAGTTTTTCATTTCTGCAAAATGGATATTGGCTGGGACGATCTGAGGTTGTTTCTCGACGTTGCGCGGCTGGGTGGCCTGAGCGCGGCGACGGCAACCACGCGCCTCAGCGCAGCCACACTCGGACGACGCGTCACCGCGCTCGAAAAGCAGATCGGCGAAGCGCTGTTCGTACGTCAGCAGACCGGCTACCGACTAACCCCGGTCGGTGAAGAACTGCTGCGGCGCGCCGAAGACGTCGAAGCAGCAATGCAGTCGCTAACCCGCTGGCGCGAGGGAAACCTGCCCGACCGCATTGTCCGCGTCTCGGCCGGGCCATGGACCTCGGCCTTCGTTTCGGCCCATATCGGCGAAATCTGGACCGTCGATGACGGCATCAGGGTGGAACTCGTCACCACCACCGACCGGGTCCACATCGGTCGCCGCGCCGCCGATATCGGCATCCGCAGCGAGCGCCCGACCGAACAGTGGCTGGCCGGCCGTCAGAGCGGCAAGGTCGCGTATGCCATCTATTCCGGACGCCACCTGATCAACGGCATCGCCGCCGGGTTGTTCGTCGGCGTCACCGGCGAAGGGGCAAACATTGCCTCGGCGCGCTGGCTGCAAGCCCATCACGGCGATCGCATCGCCGTGCGCGGCAACAACACCCATTCAGTGCGCGAATTGGTGGCCGCAGGCGCCGGCCTTTCGATCTTTCCGTGCTTCGTCGGTGACAGCGATCCGCGGCTGGTTCGCGTCGCTCATCCTATCCCCGAACTCGAAACCGACCAATGGATCGTCACCCATCATGAGGAACGCCACTCCCCGCCAGTACGAAAGGTTGCCGACCGTATTGCCGCCCTGATGCGGGCCCATCAGCCGCTGTTTCGCGGCAAGATGCCGATCCGGTAAGCCTCAGGCGTCGATCGGCCGCCACATTCTCAAGGTCCTCGCGCGTGAGGCGGGCGCGTGAAGCTTGGAGGGGTTGGATCCCGGAGATTGTGGATTTTCGCTGGCCAGAATCCGAGCCGATTCCGGAAGATTGAACTGGAGACCCGTTCAAAAGGTCGGCTCATTCAGGCGCATATGGTACAAGTCCCACATCTTGTCTTGCCGCAAAGTTCACCCTCTGATTCCCTGTGCCAAGGCGATAGAACGTGATTCTTGCACCTGGCGTGTTCAAGCGGCGCGTTCCGGGAACTTTTTTGTCGATCAATTCCAAGGAGACAAGACGATGAGCACCGCGGCAAGGCCCGTCATCTCGGAAATGCGGCCGAAGATAACCGTCATTGGTGTGGGCGGTGGCGGCGGCAACGCGGTCAACAACATGATTGCCGAAAATCTGCAGGGTGCGGAGTTCATCGTCGCCAACACCGATGCCCAGGCACTGACCATGTCGAAAGCATCGCGGCTGATCCAGCTGGGTGCCCATGTCACGGAAGGCCTGGGCGCCGGGTCGCTGCCCGCGGTCGGCCGCGCGGCAGCCGAGGAATCGATCGACGAGATCAGGGACCACCTTGCGGGAACCCATATGTGCTTCGTGACCGCCGGCATGGGAGGCGGAACTGGAACCGGTGCCGCGCCCGTCATAGCGAACGCTGCACGGGCAGCCGGCATCCTGACCGTGGCCGTCGTCACCAAGCCGTTCACCTTCGAAGGGAAGCGCCGCATGCAAGCCGCCGAAGAGGGCATCGAGCAGCTTCGCGAATGCGCCGATACCGTGATCGTTATTCCGAACCAGAACCTCTTCAGGATCGCCGACGCAAAGACGACTTTCGCGGACGCCTTCGCCATGGCTGATCGCGTCCTTTATTCCGGCGTCGGCTGCATAACCGATCTCATCGTCAAGGAGGGGCTGATCAATCTCGACTTCGCCGACGTGAAGTCGGTGATGCGCGACATGGGTCGCGCAATGATGGGTACCGGGGAAGCCACGGGCGAGGACCGCGCCAGGAAGGCCGCCGAAGCGGCGATAGCAAACCCGCTTCTCGACGAAGCCTCGATGATCGGCGCCAAGGGCGTCCTGGTCTCGATCTCGGGCGGCATGGACATGACGCTGTTCGAAGTCGATGAGGCCGCCACCCGCATCCGCGAGGAGGTCGACGCCGACGCCGACATCATCGTCGGCGCCATATTCGACCGGGCACTCGCCGGAAAATTCAGGGTCTCAGTCGTCGCGACAGGATTGCGGCAGGGCCTGGAGATACCGCAGTAGGCAGGATCCGGGCTGCTGATTTATGAGTCTGGTGGACCGTGGTCATGGGCTTCGCCACCGAAAAGTCGGCCCGCAAGCCCGCACCATTGAACTTGCCGGTGAATTCGCGTTGCCGGCCTAGAGACCGAATTTGTTTCGAGGCCGCTGCCACGAATGCGCGAACTCGCATCAGCGCCGCCGCGGAACCGCTCCCAACTGCAACCGCGCCGCGAATGCGCTTCGACCCGGATCCCCAACAGGAGGCCATACAGATTGACCGCGGCAGACATTTCGCCTGCGATATGGCCAGCGTCTGCTGACCACATGATCGGCCCTTTCTGATCGGTGATGCGGGCTCGCTGGATATGGCACAATAAAACCGGCATGGGTCAGACGTCGGGAGCGTCCAGTGGCGGCCAGCCTCGCAAGCGCTATATCGAAGAAAAACTCAGGTCGACCCGACAGGAGCATACTCCATGGCTGACACGCCGACACCCGATGCTTCGTTTCTCGCGGCCCTGACGACAGAGCATTTCGTGCAGCAGACAGCGATCAGCACGTCCATAAGTGAAATGGCGTCGCGGACGACCATCTACATTATGGCTCTGTCGAGCGCTCTGGTGGCAACGGGCTTTGTTACGCAGTCCTCCGAGTTCTTCCTGCCGTTTGTCGCGGTTGTGCTGCCATCGGTCTTTTTACTGGGTGCCTTTACCGTCTTGAGGTTGGTCGACATCGCCGCTGAGAACATGCAGGCCCATATCGGCATTGCCCGGATCAGAGCCTACTATCGAACTTTGGGCGACGAGGCTGCCTTCCAGTTTTCCAAGGAATTCGGTCGCTGGCCCGAAAATGACGCCGAACCTTCTCTTCGTACTGGGCCTCTCCTGGCGTACCTGACCACTGCAGCGACTATGATCGCATTCATAAATGCCATCGTCGCTGCGGCGGGCGTTACTCTGCTTGCGTTTGGTGTCGGTGCAGAACTATTGCTCGCGCTGTGTCTTGGTGCTGGAGCAGCAATCGGCTTGATGACGATTTTCTATTTATACCAGCGCCTTCGGACGAAAGGCATGGTCCGCATTGCCAAACCCTATGGCTCTGAAAAGAGCGTGCTTTGAGCGGGAAATGAATGTGGTGTTTGTGTGAACGGCACCGGCATGGCAATTCCGATCTTATTGACGACCAATGCTCCACGCCCCTCGCAGGCTGTTCGCAATGGCGAGCCCTTTCGGGATCGAGATATTTGCGCAAACTTTTTTGCCCGGCATGCGTTGTTCGTTCTCCGAGCACAGGAGAAAGCCATGCAGACTAAGTCGCAGACTTCAGCCGAAGCCGCCAAGCAACGCCATATCCAGCGTGGTATCGACGCCAAAGACGAGACGAAGAGCATTGGCAAAATGCAACAAGCGATGCAAGCCGGCGCCCGCAAATATCCCGAGCCACCTTTTCCCGAGCAGCATCAACCCAAACCGGGGCATGAATGGGCGATCGAGCCCGCTCCGCTCTACGATGCGCCTTACTACCTCGGATCGAAAAAACTCGATGACAAGGTAGCGCTTATCACGGGTGGTGATTCCGGCATCGGCCGTTCGGTGGCAGTCTTGTTCGCCCGCGAGGGCGCCGACATTGCGATCGTATACTTGAGTGAAGACAGGGACGCCGAAGCGACCAAAAACGCCGTCGAAAAGGAAGGCCGGCGTTGCATACTGATAAAAGCCGATGTCAGTGAACGCGAGCATTGCCGCAACGCCGTGGCGCTGACGGTCGAAAAATTCGGCAGGATCGACGTGCTGGTCAACAACGCCGCTTTCCAAATCCATTCCAGTGACTTCAACGACCTGACCGAGGAACATTTCGACACGACGCTGAAGACCAATCTTTACGGCTATTTTCATATGGCGCAGGAGAGCGTGCCGCACATGGAGCCGGGCTCCGCGATCCTCAATACCGGTTCGGTGACCGGCATCGACGGTTCCAAGCAACTGGTTGACTATTCGATGACCAAGGGCGGCATTCATGCCTTCACGCGAGCGCTTTCGGGCAATCTGGTCGGCAAGGGCATCCGGGTAAACGCGGTCGCGCCAGGTCCGGTGTGGACGCCGCTCAACCCTTCGGACAAGGAAGCCGACGACGTCTCGAAATTCGGCGCGGATACGCCGATGAAACGGCCAGCGCAACCGGAAGAACTTGCCCCGGCTTACGTGTTCCTCGCCTCGTCGCATTGCTCGAGTTACATCACGGGAGAGATCCTGCCGGTGGTCGGTGGCTACTGAGGTCGCGGAACGTATTTCGTTGCATTGGGCTACCGAGTAGACGGCACGCGGAGACGTCGTCTCCAGGGAGACGCTTGCCGCGCTCGATCGCTTCAAGAAACGCGTGATCGGTGCCGTGCGCCGCCGCTACACGGCACCCGCCACGGCTCCGGAGCAATAACGCTCCGTGTTGGTCGAAATCCTCGCTCGCGTTTTCAATTTTCTGAATTTCCGCTTGGAACTCTCCCGCCGGCATACCGTTCAAACATCATTGAGCCAGGAGAACGACCATGCCACGAGGCGACAAATCGAAATACAGCGACAAACAGGAACGCAAAGCCGACCACATTGCCGCAGGCTATGAGAAGCGCGGTGTTTCCGAGAAGGAATCCGAGCGCCGGGCATGGGCGACCGTCAACAAGGACGATGGCGGCGGCAAGAAAGAAGGCGGCTCGGGTCGTGGTAAACACACCGGACACCCCGCGGCCCACAAGGGTGGGAAAAGCGGCGGCAAGGCATCGGCTTCACGGTCAGCCGCAAGCCGATCGGAATCGGCAAAGAAGGCAGCGGCAACACGCAAGCGGAATGCCGAGCACCATGCCCATTAACTGCCCCGCAACAGGTTCGGAACGCCATGAAACCCAAGCTCGTCAATCAGGTCAGCGGGCAAAGAATTTTCGTCGTGGTGCTCGACCTCGGTGACGAAGGCTTCGCCGCGCTGACCGCCTTCGCAACCGACAAGAACATCGCCGACAAGAACATCGGCAGTGCCTCTTTGACTGCGATCGGAGCGTTCGGCGCCGCCTTGATCGATCTTAATGCGTGAGGTTGGCAAGCGCCTACCCGGCTCCTTGGCCATCAAGGGCGGATGTCTCTGTGGCAGGATCCGATTCAGCGCCGGGATCGAACCGAGGGTTCACTACTGCCACTGCGATATGTGCAGACGAGCGACCGGCAGCGCGTTTGCAGTTCTTGCCTGGATGCCCTGCCAAAGCCTGACCTGGAATTCCGGAACGCCAACATATCGAAGGTCTTCGCCGATCGCGCAAAGAGGCTTCTGCCCAGAATGCGGATCGCCGCTCAGCCTTTGCTACGACGCGTCGCCAACCGAGATCGCGCTGCACGTCGGTACCTTCGATGATCCGGCTCACCTGATGCCTCGGTACAACTACGGTTCAGCGCAGCGCCTTGGTTGGGTGTGCTGCGGAATAGACCTACCGGACCGCGACACCGAGGTGCGCTGGTAGCGCCGCCTGTTGCGAATGACCCAGATTGCCGATCAGGAATGCGGCCCTTGTCGCTGTGCCCCGAAGTGCGGTCTCGATCTGCCCGGCCTGCCGACGTGGCCAGACCGCGACAATCCCTAAGCGCTAGCCGGTTTTGATCCTTTGGGGGGCCGCATTCTCTATCGCGAGGAAAATCGCTTCGAACAGATCCTCGTCGCGGAAGGGCTTGCCGAGCAAGGGCACGTCGGCCGGCCGATCGGCAATCTCCCGGGCATCGGCATAGCCCGTGATCATGACCGCTGGCCAGTCCGAGCGCAAATTGCGCGCGAAGCGGATCACGTCGACGCCGGATACGAGTGGCATGGCGAAGTCGGTGATAATGACGTCGAACTGGTTGGGAGTGCGCTCCATCATGGCCAGCGCCTCCGCCCCTCCTCCCGCGCAGGTCACCTCGAAACCACGCTGGCGAAGGGACTCGGCGGTCAATTGCCGCAAAACATGGCTGTCGTCGATCAGGAGGATTGATGGGTGCTCCATCCCGGCATCGGCGAACGCTCGTTCAATGTCGGGTTCCACCACAGGATCGACCGGCTGTTCGGTTGATCGTGGCAGCCAGAGTTGCATGGCAGTTCCGCGATTGACGACGCTTTCTATGCGAAGTGTCCCGCCTGACTGCTTCATGAAGCCGTAGACCGTGCTGAGGCCGAGGCCCGTTCCCTTACCGACCGGCTTGGTGGTGAAGAACGGTTCGACGACCTTGGCGACAAGATCGGGGGGTATGCCGGATCCAGTGTCCTTCACGGCGATCAAGACATAGTCGCCCGGCGGAATATCCTCTGTTTGCGTCCCGATCGATCGATTCTGCGCATGCACGGTTATTGTCCCGCCAGAGGGCATGGCGTCACGCGCGTTGAAAACCAGATTCATCAAGGCCAATTCAAGTTGGCCTGCATCGACATGCACCGGCCAGATCGTGTCATCGATCTGCCAGTCGAAACGGATCAACCCCCCCAGCACGGGCGCCACCAATCCGTTCATCGTGTCGCCCAGCGCAGCAAGGCGCACCGCTTCCGGCGTCAGGGTCTGGCGCCGCGAGAATGCCAGCATTCGCGCGACAAGGTCAGCGCCTTGTTTTGCAGAACGCCGCGTCAGGTCGAGTACCTGTTGCGCCTGATCATCCAACGTGGCCCGGCGTTCAAGCAGCCCCAACCCACTGAGAATTGCGGCGAGCAGGTTGTTGAAATCATGCGCCAGGCCGCCGGTTAGCTTGCCGATAGCGTCGATGCGCTGGGATTGAAGCAGCTGATCCTCAAGACCGCGCCGCTCGGTGATGTCAAGCAATGTGCCGATGATTTCCGGTTCACGGCCATCTGAGCCGTCCGACATCACCCCCTGGTCGAGAAAGATGCGATACTCGCCATTGGCGCATTGCCAGCGGAACTCGCACGTATAGGAGCCGGTGGTTTTTGCCGCCAGCAGCGCTTCCCTCAATCGCGGCAGATCGTCGGGATGAACGCGGCTGAGACCGAACTCTGGATCCGATGTCAGGTATTCAGGCGCAAAGCCGGTCAAGCGCTCGACGCCCTCCGTAACAAAGCGCGCCGCAAAGGGCGGCTCGGCTGCCCGAGCATGAAAGCAGACCGGCAACGAATTCAGGATGGCGTCCTGCCGTTGCTCGGCGCTGCGCAGCGCGCGTTCGGCCTGAAGCTTGTCCTTGTGCGCCTGCAACGCCTGCGCCAATAGTCCCTGCTCGACCTCCGCCTTGCGCTGGATCTCGAGCGTCTTCTCGTGGAGTTCGACGAAAACCGCGACTTTCGAACGCAGCATGATCGGATCGAATGGCTTGAACACATAGTCGACCGCGCCGGCATCATAGCCGCGCAGCATATGCGCATCCTCCTTGTTGATGGCGGTCAAGAAGATGATTGGGGTGCGCTTGGATTGCTCGCGCTGGCGGATAAGTGCGGCCGTTTCATACCCGTCCAACCCTGGCATGAGGACATCCAGGAGAATGACGGCGAACTCCTCTTTCAGCAGAAAGCGCAGAGCCTCTTCGCCCGATTGGGCGCAGATGACCTCTCCGACAGTCGCGAGCACTTCGCTGATCGCCAGCAGATTGCGCTCATCGTCGTCCACCGCCAGGATGCGGGCTCTTGCCGGCCCTTCGGCAAGAGCTGCCACCTCAAGTTTCCTTACCCTGTTTCTTGCCAGCTTTTGCATCGAACGGCCGTCAGTTCGCTGCCAGGAGAAGTTTTTCCGGGCTCTCGACACGGGATCGGGCACGCCCGATCCAGACACGAAGCAGTGCCAGCAGGAGATCCAGGTCGACGGGTTTGGCGATGTAGTCGGAAGCCCCGGCATCCAGACATTTTTGCCGATCCCCCTTCATCGCCTTTGCGGTGACGGAAATCAGCGGGATATGAGCAATCGCCGGTGTGCCGCGAATCCGCCGCATCGTCTCGTAGCCGTCCATCTCCGGCATCATGATATCGATCAATGCCACGTCGACATCGGGCGCCTGTTCAAGAAGCGCGATGCCATCACGGCCCCGCTCGGCATGCAGAACCTGTATGTCATAGGTCTCCAGAACACTGGTGAGCGAATAGATATTGCGAATGTCGTCGTCGACGATGAGAACTTTCGCCCCGGCGAGATCGGACTTGCCGTTGTGTTCAGTTCCTGCCCAGGCCTCTTGGCGACCTTCTCCCGGCAGCGTTGCCGAAATATGCAGCGCCAATTGAGCGAAGTTCTCCGCCCGCGGTGCTTCCGCCAAGGCCGGGTTCAATGCCAGTACCTGTTCAAGCGCGTCCGGGTGAGGCGTAAAGAACAGCAGCTGCGGCAAGGCTTCGCCGAATTGGCCCGTGATCTCGTCCAGCGCCTTTGCGTTGTCCTTGGCGGAGCGTCCAAAGCCGAGCACGACGGCATCATAGGAGGCGAGGCCAACGTCTTCTGCATTTGCCGCAACACGACCGATCGCGGTGACCGACGTTACGCCGTCGCGGATTGCCTCGACCAGCGCCAGACGCCGCTCCGGGTCAGGGTCCACGACCAGAACGCGGCGCTGAACGCGGAGCTTCTTCGAGTGGATATCCTGAAACACCTTCATCAGCTCGTCCGAGGAAACGGGCTTGGTGGAAATGCTGGACGCCCCCTTGCGTGCGAGACTGTCGATGTCTTCGGCACCCGAGATGACATGGATGGGAATTCCCCTCGTCTTCTGGTCATGCCGCAGCAGATCGAAAAGCACCCAGCCATCGATATCCGAAAGTCCGAGATCAAGTGTGATTGCGTCGGGAACGAGCTTGCGGGCCAATGCCAGCGTGCCGGAACCTGCAGTCGACAGAACGCCTTTCAGCCCGGCCGACCGGGCGAGGCCAAGCAGCAACCCGCCAAAGGTCGGATCGTCTTCGACGATCAACACGATCCGATCGGTGGGTAGGATTGAATCGCGGTCGTCGATCAGCTCTGCCGAGGCCGGACTGCTGAGCAGAGCTGTCGCAGTAACCGCCTCCGCCGCCGGAGCCAGGGTCGACTGTACTGTCGTCACGCGGGGGCCGTCGAACGGGATGATGAGGGTAAATGTCGACCCCTTGCCCGGCGTGCTTTCGACCCGCAATTCGCCGCCAAGCAAGCGAGCGATCTCGCGGCTGATCGAGAGCCCAAGGCCGGTGCCGCCATACTTGCGGCTGGTGGTGCCGTCGGCCTGCTGGAAGGCCTCGAAAATCAGCTTCTGTTTGTCTTCTGGAATGCCAATGCCGGTGTCGGTGACGGCGATCGCGAGAGCCTTCACCGGCTGCGTCGCGCCATTGCGGCGGCCGGCCTTTTCAACCCGGAAGTTCAGGCTGACCTCGCCTTCCGAGGTGAATTTGAATGCGTTGGAAAGCAGGTTGAGGACAATCTGCTGCAAGCGTTTCTCATCTGTGCGGACCGTGTCGGGAAGCGCCGGATCGACCTTGATGGTGAAGCCAAGTCCCTTGTCGGCTGCCAGCTGACGAAAAGTTCGTTCCATATGCTGGCGAAGATGCGTCACCGGCATATCGTTGATGTCGATGGAAACAGTGCCCGACTCGATCTTCGACAGATCGAGGATATCGTTGATGAGGCTGAGAAGATCGGTTCCTGCCGAATTGATGGTGCGGGCGAACTCTACCTGTTTTTCGTTGAGGTTGCCGTGCTGGTTGGTCGCCAGCAGGTTTGACAAAATGAGCAGCGAATTGAGCGGCGTGCGCAGTTCGTGGCTCATATTGGCCAGGAATTCGGATTTGTATTTCGACGTGAGCGCCAGTTGCTCGGCTTTCTCCTCCAGCGCGCGTCGCGCCATCTCGATTTCGAGATTCTTGTTTTCGACCTGCTTCTTTTCGTTCTCGAGCAGCTGCGCCTTTTCCTGCAGCTCCTCGTTCGTCGCATGCAGCTCTTCCTGCTTTTTTGTCAGCTCGGTTTGACGCGCTTGCAATTCCGACGTCAGCAGTTGCGACTGCTTGAGCAGGCCCTCCGTGCGCATCGTCGCAGCGATGGTGTTGAGAACGATGCCGACGGATTCCATGAGCTGGTTGAGGAACGACTGGTGTGTGTCACGAAACTCGCCGAACGAGGCGAGCTCGATGACGGCTTTGACTTCATCCTCGAACAGGGCAGGCAGGATGATGACATTGGCGGGCGAGGCGCTGCCAAGACCTGACGTGACCCGAAGGAATTCTGGCGGCACATTGTCCAGCATGATGGCGCGCTTGTCGGCGGCACTTTGCCCAACCAGGCCCTCTCGCAGATCAAGCCGCTGCTTGATGGCAGCTTTGCTCTCGGCGCCATAGGAAGCCGCCAGCTCAAGATAGGATTCCTCCTCGTCGCGATTGGTGACGTAGAACACCCCATACTGGGCGTTCACCAGAGGAGCGAGTTCGGACATGATGAGCCGCGAGACGGTGGCAAGGTCGCGCTCGCCTTGCAGCATGCGCGAAAACCGGGCGAGATTGGTCTTCAACCAGTCCTGCTCGGCATTCTTCAGCGTCTGATCCTTCAGATTGCGGATCATTTCGTTGATGTTGTCTTTCAGCGCGGCGACCTCGCCGGAGGCTTCGACGCTGATCGAACGGGTAAGATCGCCCTTGGTCACCGCCGTCGAAACCTCGGCGATTGCACGCACCTGGGTGGTCAGATTGGCAGCGAGTTGATTGACATTGTCGGTGAGGTCGCGCCAGAGGCCGGCGGCACCTGGCACACGCGCCTGACCACCGAGCTTACCCTCGATGCCCACCTCACGGGCGACGTTGGTCACCTGGTCGGCAAAGGTGGCAAGCGTCTCGATCATGCCGTTGATGGTGTCGGCCAGCAGGGCGATCTCTCCCTTCGCGTCGACCGTCAGTTTGCGCCTGAGATTGCCTTGCGCGACCGCCGTCACGACATCGGCGATGCCACGCACCTGATTGGTCAAGTTCGTCGCCATCAGGTTGACGTTGTCGGTCAGGTCCTTCCAGGTACCGGCAACACCTTCGACGCGCGCCTGGCCACCAAGCTTGCCCTCGGTGCCAACCTCACGCGCGACTCGGGTGACCTCGCCGGCGAAGGAGTTCAACTGGTCCACCATGGTGTTGATGGTCGACTTGAGCTCCAGGATTTCGCCCTTCACATCGACGGTGATCTTCTTCGACAGGTCGCCGCGCGCCACGGCGGTCGTGACTTCGGCGATGTTGCGCACTTGGCCGGTCAGATTCTCGGCCATCGAGTTCACATTGTCTGTGAGATCCTTCCACGTGCCGGCAACGCCGCGCACCTGCGCCTGGCCTCCCAACTTGCCTTCCGTGCCGACCTCGCGTGCCACGCGCGTGACTTCCGAAGCGAAGGAATTGAGCTGGTCCACCATTGTGTTGATGGTGTCCTTCAGCTCCAGGATCTCGCCGCGGACATCGACGGTGATCTTCTTCGAAAGGTCCCCGAGCGCCACGGCGGTGGTCACCTCGGCGATGTTGCGCACCTGGCCGGTCAGGTTGGCCGCCATGGCGTTGACGTTTTCGGTCAGATCCTTCCACGTGCCGCCTATGCCGCGCACCTGGGCCTGGCCGCCAAGCTTGCCGTCGGAGCCGACCTCGCGCGCCACACGCGTCACTTCCGAAGCGAAGGAATTGAGCTGGTCGACCATCGTGTTGATGACGTCCTTGATCTGCAAGATCTCGCCCAGCGCGTCGACGGTGATCTTCTGGGTCAAGTCGCCGGTCGCAATGGCCGTTGCCACCTTCGACACGTCACGCAACTGCACTGTCAAATTGCCGGCCATGGCGTTGACGTTGTCGGTCAGATCCTTCCAGGTGCCACCGACGCCTTCGACATGCGCCTGGCCACCAAGCTTGCCTTCCGATCCCACTTCGCGGGCCACACGCGTGACCTCAGAGGCAAAGGAGTTCAGTTGGTCGACCATCGTGTTGACGGTGTCCTTGAGCTCCAGGATCTCGCCTTTGACGTCGACGGTGATCTTCTTCGACAGGTCGCCGCGCGCCACGGCGGTGGTGACTTCTGCGATGTTTCGAACCTGGCCAGTCAGGTTGGCGGCCATGAGATTGACGTTGTCGGTCAAATCCTTCCATGTGCCGCCGACGCCCCTCACCTCTGCCTGGCCGCCCAGCTTGCCTTCGGTGCCGACCTCGCGTGCCACGCGCGTCACTTCCGAGGCAAAGGAGTTCAGTTGGTCGACCATCGTGTTGATGGTGTCCTTGAGTTCCAGGATTTCGCCTTGCACGGCGACCGTGATCTTCTTGGACAGATCGCCCGACGCGACCGCCGTCGTCACCTCGGCGATATTGCGCACCTGACCGGTCAGGTTCTCGGCCATCGAGTTGACGTTGTCGGTGAGGTCCTTCCAGGTGCCGGCGACGCCGCGCACCTGCGCCTGGCCGCCAAGCTTGCCTTCGGTGCCAACCTCGCGTGCCACGCGCGTGACCTCGCCCGCGAATGAATTCAGCTGGTCCACCATCGTGTTTATCGTGGATTTCAGCTCGAGAATCTCGCCCTTCACGTCCACCGTAATCTTCTTCGACAGGTCGCCCAAAGCCACCGCGGTCGTCACTTCGGCGATGTTGCGCACCTGGCCAGTCAGGTTCTCGGCCATGGAATTCACATTGTCGGTCAGATCCTTCCACGTACCACCAACACCCTCAACGCGCGCCTGGCCGCCAAGCTTGCCTTCAGTGCCGACCTCGCGCGCCACGCGCGTCACTTCCGAAGCGAAGGAATTGAGCTGGTCCACCATCGTGTTGATGGTGTTCTTCAGTTCTAGGATTTCGCCCTTCACATCGACTGTGATCTTCTTCGACAGGTCGCCCGACGCGACGGCGGTCGTAACCTCCGCGATGTTGCGCACTTGCCCGGTAAGGTTCGTGGCCATCGCGTTGACGTTGTCGGTCAGATCTTTCCACGTGCCGGCGACGCCCTTGACCCGGGCCTGGCCGCCGAGCTTGCCTTCCGTACCGACCTCGCGCGCCACGCGCGTCACCTCGGAGGCGAAAGAGGCCAACTGGCCGACCATGGTGTTGACGATCTTGCCGATGCGCAGGAATTCGCCGCGCAGCGGTCGGCCGTCAATTTCGACCATCATGGTCTGCGACAGGTCACCCTTGGCGACGGCGCCGATAACGCGCGCAACCTCAGCCGTTGGCTGAACCATGTCTTCGATGAGATCATTGACTGAACGGACACTGGATTCCCAACTGCCGGTGGCATTGCGAACCCGGCCGCGCTCGCCTATCCGCCCTTCCTTGCCGACGACCCGGCTCAAGCGCTCGAACTCGCGCGTCACTTGGTCGTTGAGGTCAGCGATCTCATTGAAAGTCTCAGCTATCTCGGAATCGAGGCCTTCATAAACATTGTCGATGCGGACGGAGAAATCGCCGCGCCGGAAGGCTTTCAGAGAATTCAGGATGCTTCGACGGTCCAATTGCTTCTTGGATGCCTGCACGGTCACAGCGCCACTCCCAGCCCTATGGATTTATACGGATAAAGTTGCCCCCGCGGCCAATGGTGGATCGCGCCGCAAGACCCCAAACGCGGCATCTTCAATTTTGTTCCATCGTGCCGTGAATTCCAGGCCGACGGTTGCGCCTTGGTTTGAACGCCGGATTTTCATGATGCGGTTGTGGATTTATCGTGCTTCAGCCGACCACGACACGTCATAGCCGTTTGCCATTGCCAGAGAGGCATGAATTGCGTTGCGCAACTCGGAAGGCGAGGCAGGCTTTGCGACCCATGTCCCTTGAAGGAAAATCGGATCGTGAAAACCCGAATTGGCGTAGCTTGCCGAATGGACGACAAAGGGGATGTTTCGGGCGTCAAGCAACGTAGCTATTCGTTCGAGCGCGATAAACGCCTCGTCTTCCAAAATCGCAACGGACCTATGGTGGTCCAATTATCGCAGTCCTTTGCTCTCCGAAGCGATCGGCAGCGCAGCACGCCGCCTGACCGGTTCCACCCGGTGGTCGAAGCTCACGGCAATTTTCTTGCCGGACATGGCATGGACCATAAGCCCGACCAATTCCTCGTCGTCGCAGCGACACTCAGGAAACCTTGCGCGGATTTCATCGACCGCAAACGCCGTCGAGATAATGTCCGCGATAGCCAGCGTAGACTGCGCTATAGGTTTCAAGGTCAATGACTTCCGCTTTTCAGCACATCACCCTCCCAGCGTAGGGCCGACGGCAGAGGCGCCGGATGTCTCGCAAAGATTGCTAAAGGCCGACATCTATTCTTCGGCGCTGTATCCTGTTCATTCTATGACGGTTGGCCGCGCTGTCGATAGCTCTGCAAGGCTTTGTACGCTTCCAGACACTGATTCACGCGAGCGACCAGATCAGGCAATCGTGCAGTTCATATACGTTTTCCGGTTCACTGTAGTGCCGTCCGCCAACTGAAACAGTCCACCCGACCAGAATGACGATTGTCGGCCCTTTCACTTGAAGCCCCCCAGATCAGCGAGTGAGTTGTGGCCAACACTCCAACACCTCCGCCATGCTGGCCGCCTCAATCTGCTCACTGAAGCGGGAATGGTAGACTTCCATCAGTGCGTCATGGGTCTGGTCGGCAGAGCTGCAGATGGCATCGGTGACGAGAATGACGCGGAAGCCACGATCGATGGCGCCAAGCACGGTCGCGAGAACGCAAACGTCGGTTTCGCCACCGGTGATCACGAGCGCACGCACGCCGGAGCCACTCAGCAGCGCGTCGAGCCGCCCCTCGGTCCAGGGCGAATAGACGTGTTTGTCGACCACCGTCGCCGGCGGTACAAATCGTGCAAGTTGAGGCATCAGCTCGATCAGGCGCGGATCGATGTTGGAAAGGGTTACCTCCGCCCACCGACGATAGTAGTTTGCCCACATTCCCGGCGCCTCGCCCGGGCGGGCGGCAGGAATGAAGCGCGTGAACAGGGTACGGCTGGCATGTCTGGCGACCAGTTCTTCGATCGCCGGGACCACCTTTTCAGCCCACGGCACGGGCCAAGGTCCACCCGGCGCAAACAGGCGCTGCATGTCGACGCACAGATGCAGGCCATCGTCGCCTATTGGTCCGTGAATCAGTCCTTGGGCGGCCACTGGTGGATTCCGTCGGGTTGGGTTACTGGCCTGCCTGCCGCGCTGCATCGGCCTCAGCCACATCAACAGTGTAAAGCAATTCACCGTTTTCGTTGGATACCCTCACAAGCCAGCCGGACAGAGCGTCCGTGCCAGGCTGCAGGTCGGCGAGAAGATCGATTGCGCAGCGGATAGCTTCGGACCGGGCCGCCTCAAGGCTCGCCATCCTCGACGGCGGTATGCGTCGGCTGGTTTCGCCATCGCGATACTCAAAGACATATACGTCGCCGGCGCCGTCGCTTGCAGAGGTTATCTCGACCTGGTCGAAATTGCCGTTGCTGCTCGCGTCATATTCATTGGCTGCGAGATCAAAGGTCGCTGTCTGGACCAGGATTGCCTTTGCGCGGGCAAGCACGTCATCTTCAGCTTGTATCCCGACGTTTGCCATGTCCACCGTAACGCAGTCGCCGCCCTCGCCGCAAAATATCACCCGGCGAACCGACTGCCCGTCTGGCGCCCTGGCATTCACCACTTCGGTCCGAACGACTTGCATGACACTCTCCTGCCTGTGTCTGACAATGTTCATGGTGCGCTTTCGGTTCCTGCGGATGCAGGGCGCCGGCCCGGCTGTCGAGACCGACAGGACTTCCCCGCCGGACATTGACGTGCACCGAGCCCCCGCCGCAGGAACAATTCGAACGGAAACGCGTTGCCCTAGCTGGAAACGGGATAAGCGCAAAATGGCCGCGCCACGTGCTGCCTGGAAGGGCTTCTTGAAGGTTGGTTCGGTTACTTGCGGCGTGAAGATTGTCGGCGCAACCAGCGAAGCATCCAAGATCCATTTCAAGATTTTGAACCGCAAGGACGGTCTGCCGGTCAGGAGCGTCTACGCCGACGAGGAGACCGGAAAGCTGGTGGATGCAGCGGATCAGGTGAAGGGTTTCGAGATCGAAAAAGACGAATTTCTCCAGATCGAACCTGACGACATAAAGGCGTTGAAGCTGACGTCGAAGCACACGCTCGAAGTCGGCGAATTCGTATCGATTGACGATATCGATACGCGCTATCTCGAGAAGCCCTACTATCTGATCCCGGCCGACGGCGCCGCAATCGAAGCATACGGAGTGATCCGCGATGCCATGAAGAACAAGGGCGTGGCCGCTCGATCCTGCGTGGTGCTCTACCAGCGCGGCCGCGAAGTGCTGATTCAGCCCTATGGCAAGGGCATGGTGATGACCGAGCTTCGCAACCACAACGAAATGGTTTCGGAAAGCACTGTGTTCGATGGATTGGCCAAGCAGAAATACGACGCCGATCTGCTCGAAATCGCCGGCATGCTTATTGACAAAAAAGTGACGACCTTCGATCCCTCGAAATTTGAAGACACCTATGAAGACGCGCTGATCGCCATGATCGATGCAAAGCGCAAAGGCAAGAAGCTGCCGAAGCCCGCACCAAGGCCACAGGAGAATGTCATCAACCTCGCTGAGGTGCTGAAGAAGAGCCTCAAACAGGAAGGGCTGGCGAGATCCACAAAGAGAGCCTCACCGAAACGCAAGACAGCATAGTTGATAACTGCCCAGCCAGAAGGTCCGCACAGCAGCTCCAGCCGCCCTTAATAGCTCGGAACAATTCTCGCGGTTGCCCGTTGGCCACCAAGGACGATGCCTTATGGCCGAGATCAAGAACGTCGACAGGGCAGTCCTCAAAGAGCCAGAGGCAGCGGATGCCAACATTGCGCTCAAAGGAGCCGGAACGCAGGACTCTGATCGGGCGCCGACAAGCCCCAGGACCGCTGGCCATCGGTAAAAATACATGGGGTGTGAAAAAGACCCTTTCGCCTCCAGACGCGGCGACGCGCGACCGGTGGCGGGCCGAACCCCACGCCCAAGCGAAACCCGGAGAATAGATGTGCCCCCCAAACCAGAGCCAACCGAAGAGCCGCCAGTGGATGCGCCGACGTGGACGCCGGACATACGCGAGCCTGAGCCGGATCTTCTTCCCGACGAAGTGCCAGTTCCTAATCCGGACGAGAACCGTGATCCGCCAAAGCGAGGCGTGGTGACAGACTGAACAACGAGTTTGGTCCGGCATCCTCCTGCAAAGGCGTTTATCTCGCCGCCGGGTTCAAGATCGCCAGTGAAATGCGACTGGATTTGGCTGCGCCGAATGCTTGACGGATTTGGTCTCGATGGTGTGGACCTATCGACGCCTCGCCAAGCCTCATTTTCCAAGTATCTGTTCGAACGTGCATTGCTTCGGGCTTTTGTCAGGACGCCATCGCAGAAATTTGGTGCCATGACGGAAACGATCGCCGGTGACATGATCGAACCGCACCTCCGCCACCAGTTCGGGCCGCAATGGCTCCCATTGTCCGCTTCTTTCCGTGCTCCACCGACTGGGACCGCCCGGCGCTTTTCCCGTAAAGCCAGGAGCCGATCGCAAAGCTTCAAGTTGTCGCGTAAGCTTGGCCCTGTCCTCCCGGGCGATCGTCGAAGTGAACCCGACGTGGTCGAGTTGCCCCTGGTCATTGTACAGGCCGAGCAACAGGGAGCCGACTTCACGCGAATTCGCCAGGTAGCGGAACCCTCCGACGACACAATCGGCCGTGCGCAGGCGCTTGACTTTGATCATGGCGCGCTCGCCGGGTCGATATTCGTCATCGAGAAGCTTGGCAACGACCCCGTCGGTCGAACCTTGTCCGGATTGGCCAAGCCATCTGCCTGCCGCCGCCAAATCACGCGTTGCCCGAGACAGTTCGAGATCCTTTCGCCCGGCCGACTTTACGAACAGTTCGAGTGCAGCGCGCCGAATCGAGAGCGGCTGCTGCATCAAGGCGCCCTCGGAGGTCGCCAACATGTCAAAGAGGATCAGCTTTGCCGGCGTCGCGACCGACAGTTTCCGGATCCTGCTTTCCGCCGGATGCAGCCGCATCTGCAAGGCGTCGAAAGAAAGAGCGCCTGCAATTTCGATGACGATCTCACCATCGACCACGAACTCTTTTGTTTTCAGTTCATGCAACATCGCGACGACTTCCGGGAAATACCGCCCTAACGGCTTGCCGGATTTTGCACGCAACTCCACGGCCGCGCCGGCTTTAAAGGCCAGGCAGCGGAACCCGTCCCATTTGGGTTCGTATTGCCATCGGCCAGCATCGGCCGGCAACGTGTCGGCAGCCTTTGCTTCCATCGGCGCCGTGCTCAACGCCACGCCGAAAGACGATTTTACACTCGTCGGCAGATCGCGAGAGATGGCAGATTCGCCCGTCATGAAAGTTCCGTGGACAACGATGGAGATCGACTCAACGCAGCACTGGTGCCGGTTTTGGAAAAATCATGCTCCAACAGGGTTAGGTCATGATGAGATTTCAACCAATCTCATCATGACCTGGGACGGTCTACTCGGCAGCCTGCATGTTGATCTTGCTTTCCGCCATTTCGGTGAGCTTGCGATCGGTCGCCTGCTCTTCCTTCAGGTTCTTGGCCAATACGTTGGCGCAGTCACTGCGGCCAAGCTGCTTGGCCCAGGCGATGAGCGTGCCATATCTGGTCATCTCATAGTGTTCGACCGCCTGCGCCGACGCTATCAGCGCCGCGTCTAGAACCTCCTTGTCGTCGACGTCGCCGCTCACATCGTCGGCTTCCTCCAGAATGCCGTCTATCGCCGGGCAGTTGACCTCCTTGGCCTTGACGCCATGCAATTCGAACACCTGTTCGACGCGCTCGATATGGCCTTTGGTCTGCTCGAGGTGTTTTTCGAATCCGGCCTTCAATTGCGGATCGGTTGCCTTGCCGATCATCTTCGGCAGCGCTTTCTCGATCTGCTTTTCGGCGTAATAGATGTCGCGCAGCGTGTGCACGAAGAGATCGTCGAGTGTCTTGATGTCCTTCGAAAAGAAGCCCATGGCCTTACCTTTCATTGTGCAGAAGTTCGGGTTCGGCGGCGGCTTGCCCGCCACCCGCGGAGGCCGGGAACTCGTCCCGGCTTGCTGGTCAACGCACCGGTGCTGGAGGAGTTCCTGATTCCGAGCCGGGCCGTTACTCCTTTTCGGGACGCTGCGGTCCATCTCCGGAGGAGCTTTGACCCGATCACACGTTCCATGGTCCAGACGAGGACCCTCAGGCGCACGCCGGCGCGGAAAAACTGACGGCCAGGAGAGCCGAAACGTGCTGTGCGCCGCAAGCTCTCGCAGGCGATGGCTGCCTCGGCAGATGCAATGCCAGCGTCGGGCGCGCACTATTGTCGGGAGAACTCTTGGTCAAGTATGCGAAGGCCCTCTTCATATTTGGCCGCCGACGCTCCGACCTGCCTCGACTGCCAGATGTTGTCCTCCAGATCGGCGCGTTTTACGGGGAGCGCCACTGGGTTCGACGCAGCCCGCCGGACAAAGGCGAAATACTCCTCATCCGGCCTGCGCGACATGGCATCGACCGCCGCGGCAATTGTCGGTCCGAAGCCTGCTTCTTCGAGCTTGGCGCGGGTCCAGCCTTCGCCTTTCTCCAGAACGTCATGAAGGTAGGCAACAGTCTTCTGATCGATTGTCTCGACAGCGTCGACGACACGGCGGCAATGCTCGATGTAGGGCCCCCCGGTCTTATCGCGCTGCGACGCGTGAACCTCCTCCGCAATCTTTGCCGCCTGGTAGAAAATGCTCATCGCGCCTGTCGTTACCGTGATTGTCTCTGCCTGATGAAACCTATTCGACGATATGTGGCGTGTGTCGCTTGTCCTCGGCAGGGTCGACATCGATACGGGCCTTCTCCGGATCGAAAGCGCCGTGACCTGCAATAGCCAGAGCGGCCGCATCGGGCGTTTCGTAGGCCCACATGAAATCATCGGAAGAACTGCCGACGGCGTGGACACGCCAGTAGCTTGCGGTGCCTTTGAGCGGGCACCGGGTGGTGGTGTCGGTCTTTTCGAAAAGATCGAAATAGATGTCCTCGAAGGGGATATAGAAAACGGGCTCGTGCCCGTCTTCACGCAGGACCTTCGCCCGCTCCGTAGCCGCGACGATGGCGTCGGAAAACCGCACCGTCACCGTGCCGGAAAACGGTTCTATGGCCAATCGGCCAAGGTGGTGTTGTGAAGTTGCGCCTGAAGTTTGCATCTGAATTTCTCCCTGGCGATTACCGCAAGATCGGTCATGCCTGGAGACGAAATGCGCGGCGGCGCTTCAGGTTCCGGCATGTCCGATGAAGCTGAATGGCAGCCGGCCTTAAAGCGCCTCCCGCTTGCCGTATCCAGCAGTTCTCGTTGGTAAGGCGCGGTGAAATGCTCGTCCAACCCATTCGAAGACTTTAGAAGGACGACACGGTCGTCGCTTCCGTGGAGCGTCAGGGCTGGCACCGAAATGATCTTCGCCGCTACTTGCCGGCGGGCGAGTTCGTGGCTGGAGATGCTCCAACTGTTTGGCCGTCGTCAGCTGCCGCCTCATGTACGGGCTCCGGGGCGGCCTCAGTTGCGGCCAAGTGGGCCGCAAGGTCCCTATAGACCTTGTCCCTGCCGCCATCGTGTTTAGCGATCAGGCCAAGTAAGTCATGACGGCTTAGCTTTGCAATCTTCATTAGGAATTCGAATTCGTGCTTCGGAATCGAGGCTGCTAAGCGATCGAGTTTGGCCCGCCGGGTCTCTTTGGACACATGTGCTCCTATGTATCCAGGCAGCATGCGAGGCACGTGTTCGAAGGCCCGCCATTGTCTTGATGGCGGGCCTTCGGGCGGCCGAAGCCGCTAGGTCCATCGGCTACTTGTTGCAATTTTGCACGGTCGAGGTCGTTGCGCCACTTGCAGTGTTGTTATCGATGTCATTGCCTGCGGCGTCCTTGCAACGGTCGGTCATGCCGTTCGATTTTGTAGTCGAGTTTGTGGAATTCGGATCGGTTGGCACGGTCGCATTCCCGCTGCCAGTGCCATTGCCAGCGGCGCCGCCGCTGCCAACAGTTCCAGTACCAGTTCCATTACCCGTGCCAGCCGTGCCGCCAGCACCCGTTCCATTTGTCTGCGCCAGGGCGGAACCGGCCAAGGCAATAGTTAGCACCGACGCGGCTAGAATTTTCTTCAACATTGGAGTCTCCGTGTTTGAATCGCCGAATTGCGATCGCTTTCCCAACGACAGGTTTTTCTCATTGTTCCAGGCGTAATGGATTGTGATCCGCAGCAGCCTTCGTCGAGGTGGACACTCTTGACGGCGCACGAATTGTGATGAGACCTGACAAGGGCAGGATGGGCTTTGTTCAACACCAAAGCGATATGTTGGGCGCGGCTGCATGCATCCGACGCGGATCGCGATGCGGAATGTGGGCAAGACGGGTTACAACAGAAGCGGCGATCAGAGCTGCGAGCGAACCGGCCGCCTTGATGTTAATCTGACGGTTGAATCTCAAGACCATTCCGACGCAGGAGCAGAACGCATGCCGGCTCGATCCGAAGGATTTACAATCGCTCTGGCTCACAACGGGGATGCACGAACGCAGGCGGCCGCTGCGCTCTATCGACACAACATCGAACAAACCGGAATCGATGACCGGGCAGTGATCGGCGCGGAGCTTACCGACCCCTCGGGAAAGATCTGGGGTGGAATTTGGGGCAGAACGGAACTGGGGCTCCTGTTTCTCGACATGTTCTTCTTGCCTGAAGAATTGCGTGGCCGATCCTATGGATCACAGCTTCTTATGGCGATTGAGGAGGAAGCCGTTAGGCGTGGATGCAAGAGAGCCGTCGTCGAGACGAGCAGTTTCCAGGCGCCTCAATTTTACCGGCTTCATGGGTTTGAGGAATTCGGCAAGGTCGAATTCGTTATTCCAGGACACGCCCGCATCTTCCTTCGCAAGAACCTGCAGTAATCTTTGCGGAGGCGCCATCTGCACGAACGGCTAATTCGCCGGCAAAACGCCGGCTCCCAGCCGTAGCCATCTACTCCCGAAGGTCCTTTTGCCCTTTCCATCCGGGAAGCTCGGTCATCGGGCATAGCAGCCGCGGTCGCGCCGGATCGGAGATATCGAGTTTATCCCAGGGAATGCGGTACAGGCCGTCGCGACGGCGCAGCCGAAACAGGTCGAGCATCGCGACGCCGATGGTCGAAGCCGACAGACGCTCGAACGCGGCGTAGATGCCAACGTGGAATTCAGTAACGACGAGCTCGTCGCCACGCTGTTCGGCGAGAATCTCTTCGATGTGACCGATGCTCTTTCCACGCTGCGAGAGCACGCGTCGCCCGGCAAGATGTTCGAGGTTGACTGTCCTCATCATCACGCTCCTGGGATGCGCCCGATGACATGATCGCGCAACCAGTCCTGCCAGGCGAAAATCGACGTCTCGCCCACCTCGATGTCACATTCGATGTCGAGCCCGTTGTCCTGCACCTTTTTCCACGCAATCCTGTGTGGCTCGGCGTGGCGTTTGCCACCCACCCTCGTCGCCAGTTGCGCCATCCATTCCCCGGGCCGCGCGCCAAGGCGGCGCGCCAAAGTGATGGAGCCGAGTTCTATCGCGACAATCCTTGGTGGTTTGCCCCGCCGCAACTCGGCCACCACTCCGTCGACCTTGCCGATCTTGACCCGCCGGCGGTCGAACACCTGCTTGTCCAGGAGATCACGCATCAATTCCATCATGTGCCTCCGAATATCTGCAGCGGAATCGTCACCACGGCGAGCACGAAGGCAAGCGCGATAATGAAGATAACGGCGGCATTCGAAATGATGCCGTTGCGATGTTCGCCGACATAGCGTTCGTCATTCAGCAGGAAGAGAAATGGAACTACCGTCAGCGGAAGGCTCGCCGCCGTTACCGCCATGGAAAAGATGGTCAGCCTCAGTGGGTCGAGGCCAAGCACGATCGGAATGGCGGCCAAAAACAATGATGCCGTATAGACGGCACTGAAGCCCGGATCATCGCGCGGCTTTCGATCCTCACCCCACGTCCAGCCAAAGCCCTGTGCCACCAGATATGCCTGTTGCAACCCGACTTCGAGTGCGGCGCCGAAACAGGCAATGGCTAGCGAGGCAACGAATAGAACGAACCCCCAGAAGCCGAATATAGGGATCAGCATCAACGGCAGTTGGTGATAGTCGTCCACCTGGTCGATGCCGTGCGTCGCGAGAACGAGAGCAGCGACGATCAACACGGCGATCGAAATGGTCCCACCGAAGGTCATGCCCAGCCCGGCGATGGCACGATTGGCTCCAAGGTGGCTTTCATCCCATTTGTCCTCGATAGCTCCCGAGGAATAAAACATGAAAAGATAAGGCGATATCGAGGCGCCGAGAATGCTGGCCGCCATGAACCAGTAATTGATGGCATCGTGAGCCGGCAGCGCGGGCACGGCGCTGCCAGCGACCGCTGTCCAGTCGGGCTTTAACATCACCGCACCAACCACGAAGCACAGCGTCACGAGGCCGAGGACCGAAATGCCTTTCTCGATAAAGCCAAACGTGCCTTTCCACAGCAGCAGCCATGCCAGCAACGCCACCGGCAGTGCCCACCACTGGAAGCCTATGCCGGTGGCAAGTTCGAGTGCGATGGCCACACCGCCGATCTCAGCGGACAGCACCATGAAATTGACGAGAAGGACGACGAGCAACGGCCATAGGAAGACGTTGAACCCAAATCTTTCACGAATGCCCTCTGAGATCGTGTGATGGCTCATCGCGGCGAACCGACCGGCCATTTCAACCAAAAAGATGATGCATATGGTGCCGAGAACTATGGCCCAGATCAGCTGGAATCGGAAGGCGGCACCCGCCTGCGCCGCCGTAGCCATCGACCCGACTTCGAGGAAACCTCCGACACTGGTGACGACGCCAAGCGATATTTCCAGAAGCTTCTTCACGGCTTTGGTCCGAAAGCGCTGGTGTAAGCGGCGGCGAGCGAGCGCATGGCCGCCCGAAGATCCTGTTGTGCGCTTTTCACCTCAGTGCGATTGTTCACCTGCAATCCCGCCTCGGCATGCGCCACCGCCACCGACAAACTGTTGACTGCTGCCGTCAGTCCTGCTCGCCCGGCTGGTTCAGCGGTCTCGGCCGATCGAATTTGCGCCTCGACATCGGCCAGCGTTTTTCCGACCGAGTGCAGTGCGGCCGTGGCATAGGCGGACGGTGCCGCTCCCTCCACCCAGGCATCCAGTACCATCGATACGGTCTGTGCCGCGGAGGCCGCTGTTCGTGATTGCTGCGCCACCTGATTGGAAGACGAGCATCCGGCCAACCCGGCTAGAATCAGAAGCAAGCACAGGCAGCCAACCGGAAAATGACGGTCGTTATGGGGTACAGCGCGCGTTGGATGCGCCACGCGGATTTCCTCCCCGGCCCGAACCAACTGCGTCCGGCATCAATGATCTAGAGCGCTCGGAGAGCTCGTCAAACGAAACCGACGACGAGCCTGTGAGGTCGGCTAGTCCAACGTAACAAAACGCTCCATCCCGGACAGCCGTTAAAAGAGGGGGGCCCGCGCTTCTCTTTGGCGCGGAGAAGCGCGGGCAGATCGGGCTGAGGGGATGACCCGATCGCGCAGCATCAACATGGGAGGGCAACAACGCTGCACGGTTCGAACTTCCAACCGGGCCACTTGTTCCAACTTCAACTGATCCGTTCTGAGTACTCAATCCATGCGTTTGGGGGGCCTTTTTGAAGGTAGGCCATGGCGAGTTCTCATGGCGTAGAACGGTTTTTGTCGCAACGGCCCATCCATGAATGCGCGCGACGACCGCGATGACGACCGTCGCCTGACCGTCATGACAGCGCACGACCAATCCAGCCCAAACGCCGCGGAACAATTGTGCCCACTCGTGGTTCCGATGGCACGAAGATGGAGGATATGATGACGGACGCCAAACTCGCTGTGGTGACCGGCGCCTCGAGTGGCATCGGAAGGGAACTCGCAAAGCTGTGCGCTAAAGACGGTTACGACCTGATCATCGCCGCCGACGAGCCGGCTATCCGGCAGGCGGCAGAGGCACTTGAGACCCACAATGTAACGGTCGAAGCCATTGAGGCCGATCTGGCGACCGTCGAGGGCGCCGATCGGTTGATCTCCCAGATCGGCGATCGCGATATCGACCTGTTGTTTCTCAATGCGGGACGCGGGCTCGGCAACGGCTTCGTCGACCAGGACTGGCGAAAAGTCCGCCGGATCATCGACACCAATGTCACCGGAACGGTCTATCTGGCGCATGAGCTCTGCGCCAAGATGGCCCGGCGAGGTCGCGGGCGCATCCTGTTCACCGGATCGATCGCCGGCTTCATGCCCGGCACATTCCAGGCCGTCTACAACGGCACGAAGGCGTTCATCGATTCCTTCTCGATCGCGCTCCGCCATGAGCTGAAAGATAGCGGGGTGACGGTCACCGTGCTGATGCCTGGCCCTACGCAGACGCGATTCTTCGAGCGCGCTGAAATGATGGATACCAAGATCGGCACCGATGAAAAGGGCAATCCGGCCGATGTCGCCAAAACGGGTTACGAGGCGATGATGGCCGGTGATGAACAGGTCGTCAGCGGTTGGAAAAACAAGCTGCAGGTTGCCGCCGCGCATGTCACGCCGGCAGGCACTTTGGCCGAACAGCACCGTAGGATGGCCGAGCCGGGGTCGGCGTCCAGCGACTGAGCCAATATTTCGCGCCATCAAACGGGCTGGCATTCGCAGAGACCGCATGTGCTGTGCGACGCAGTCAATCACTGCCGCAAGGACGGCACCATCTCGGTCCCCACGGCGTCTGTGTTGGCCTGGTCGATCACATCCCGTCTGGCGCGGCGATGAATAAGAGACCGGCTTTCCGGATGGGCCAGACGCATACGCAACGCTGCCTCGAACCTCTTTTGGCCATGGTCCAGAGCGCCGCAATCGATCCCTCCTTGTGATTACCCACCGGGCCGATCTGAAAGCAGGGCCGGATCTCTACAAGACGTTCCGCGACAGGCAGGATGGCTGCATCAAAGTCGTGACGCGGCCTCACAGCAAAGACGGGCAAGGCGACCGACACTCACTGCAATCACAAGGGAACATTCGCGTCGACGGCCGGTTAGGTGCCACTTCCGTAACGGTCACCTGCCGTCAAAGCGAGCCCATGATGAACCACGACCAGCATGACAATGTACCAGACGCAGCGCGTAGACTTGTCGTCGGAAGCATGGCGGGAGGAATTCTCGTCGCTTATGCTTCCACGGCGTCAGCCGATACGGGAACAGTGCCTGCTAAAGCAGGCCCTGCGAGCCCGATGCTCAAACAGAATCCGGTGACGCAATATCCCCAGCCGCCGTTCAAGCCACAGGAACAGAAGTGGCCGGGTTTGGCCACCAAGATGGTGCCACGCCCGGATCACGGCGAAACGACCTACAAGGGATCAGGCAGGCTTGCCGGTCGCAAAGCGCTGATAACCGGCGGCGATTCCGGAATTGGTCGTGCGGCGGCGATTGCATTCGCGCGCGAGCGTGCGGACGTCGCTTTCGGCTATCTCCCCGAAGAACAGGAAGACGCCGACGAACTGGTGGACCTAATAAAAGCGGCAGGTCAAAACGCTTGCCGGCTATATCCGCAATGAGGCCTTTTGCAGAAAGCTGGTCGATGAAGCAGCAACGCCCCTCGGCGGTCTCGACATCCTGGTCAGCAACGCTGCCCGCCTCACTCGAGTCAACGGTCCTCAAAAAGGGCCGCCAGGCCCACCGCTCCTTAGGCGTGGTGGGCTTTCAGACTGTCTACAGGAGGAACCAATGGCTGGCGATGAAATAGAAAGAAGGCGACTGCAGATGTTGATCGAACAATATCTGGAGACCCGTAAGCGACGGCACGATTTCGTGTCGATCGCGAATGCCGAACTCGCGATCAAGGCGGTCATGCCGCATTGCCCGGTGTCAAGCGCAGCGTTGGCAGAGATGATAGCCGCTGGCGCCGTCACTTACGGCCTTGGCGTCCTATTCGACGCGAGGCAAACCGAGGGCGAACTGCCCGTCGTTTGATAGGCTCATCGCCTGACCAATCGTCGCGCCGTGGCGAAGTTTCGCCCAGCGCTGGAGTACGCCAGACCGGGAGCATGCCAATCGTGCCGGCCGGATCGCAGGCACTTGCCGGCGACGCCGTCTCGGGCCTGGACCCGAATGTCGTCGCATATCTGATGAAAAACCAGTGTCTTTGTGCAGTTACCGGGCTTCTCGTTGGGTTGGCACCGTTCCGCTGTCCTGGTGTCTTGCCAAAGCTGTCGGTTGAACACCGAGCATATTTCGCACGGCCTCGACCAGCGCAGCAGCCCACACGGGTTTTGACAGCATCTTGTGATGACGCAAATCTTGCGGGATGTCGGATGCCGTGTACCCACTGACGAAAACAAACGGAATTCCGCGTTGCGCTAGAAGAGGGACAAGGGCAGCGCTGGTCTCGCCGCCGAGACCAATGTCCAGGACCGCGGCAGATATGACTTCACTCTCGATCAGCTTTTTCGCGCGAGCAACGGACGGCACTGGCCCGGCGATGGCGAAGCCGGCCTCTTCCAGAATTGCGCGGTGCTCCTCCGCGACCAGCCATTCATCTTCGACGATAAGGATACGAGATGCAGTCACGTTTCGCTCTCCCGATGATCAAACGGAAACTCAATCCGCAAGCTCAAACCATCGGAACCGAAAGATGTTTCAAAATTTCCGCCAAGCCGATACTCAATTTCGCCCTTCACCAGCGAAAGACCAAATCCCGTCTTCTCAGGCGGACTGACAGCGGGACCGCCGCTTTCTAACCATTCAAGCTGAAAACCGTGATCCGACGCCGACCAAGTCACGGACACCACGCCGTTTGGCACGGACAAGGCGCCATATTTTCCAGCATTCGTGGCAAGTTCATGGATCACCATGCCAAGCGACAGGCCCTGCTGAGGCTTGAGCCGAATGTCCTCGCCTGTGGTGTTGATGCGTTCCAGCCCGAACGGCTCGACTTCCTGCCGCACGATTTCCTCTACCGAGACCTCTTTCCAGCTTTCGCGCGAGAGCACTCCGTAGGCCCGCGCCATGGCGCGCAGGCGACCGATGAGCGCTTCGGCGAAAGCCTCCGAAGAGGGAGCATTTTTCAGGGTCTGACTGGCAATACTGACCGTAACAGCCAGCATGTTCTTGACCCGATGGTTGAGTTCCGAGATCAATACCCGCTGGTGGGCTTCGGCTTCAGCCATGGTCGTCACATCGACAAAGGTCACCACCACGCCCTGGATTTTCCGCGCGCTGTCGCGGTAGGGGATCAGCCGCACGAGATAGTGGATGCCGTTGCTATCGCGCGGCAGCTGGTGCTCGATCATCTCGCCGGCCCTGAAAACCTGGGCAATATGGTCGCGCAGGTGCGGATAATCGAGCCGGCTGGCAAGATCGGTCAGCGGTCTTCCGATGTCGGTCGGCAGCAAGTTGAAGAACGAAGACGCCGCCGGCGTGAAGCTGCGGATAACCAGCTTGGTATCGAGAAAAACAGTCGCGATCTGTGTGCTCTCGAACAGGTTCTTCAGATCGCTGTTGGCACGATCGAGATCCTCGATCTTGGAAACCAGTTCGGCATTGATGGTGTTCAATTCCTCATTGAGGGACTGCATTTCTTCCTTGGAGGCCTCGAGCTCCTCATTGGAGGACTGGGCCTCTTCGTTGACCGAGACGAGTTCCTCATTGGAAGATTTCAACTCCTCCAACGCGGTCTCATATTCTTCGATCGTCGATTGCAGGCGCTCGCGCGTATCGCGGAGCTCGCGTTCGAAATCAGCAATCCCAGATGCCACCGGCTGTCGAACCTTTAGAGCCTCCAGCCGCGGCTGCGGCTGGCCCACCGGCTCGAACAGGACGAGAAACAGCGGCTCGCCGCTGCCGCGATCAGTCAAGGGCTCGATCGTCAATGTGACGAATTGGACACGATCTTCATCTTCTTCAATGGCTATCGCTTCGCGCACAACCGTGCGCCGGCCCTCGGCGGCTTCCCGCAAAGCGCCGCGCAATTCCAGACGCAGGCCGCTGCGTGCCATTGTGAGCAATTGTCTGCTCGGCACCCCTTGCGGCGGCTCGAGATATTTGCCGGTTCGGACCGAGTAATAGACGACATCTCCATCACCATTGACGACGACGTGAGCCGGAGCGAAGCGTTCGAGAACCTGCGCTTCAACGGTTTGCCTTAGGGAATAAGACAAGCCGCGGCGCGCATGTGTGTCATTGGCGCTGGAAAAGTTGGTTGCAGGCGCAGCATTCAACAAGATCGGCAGCCGCGGCGGCGCCGAATGTTCTCGTGCCTTGAAGATCCGTTGTTTCTTGTCGACCGGTGCAAACAGGTCGGCATGCTGGCTTATGCTTTCGGAGGTGCCAAGGAACAGATAGCCACCGGGCTTCAGCGAATAGTGGAAGGTCGGAATAACCTGCTTTTGCACATCGGGGCCGAAATAGATCAGGAGGTTCCGGCACGACACCATGTCCATGCGCGAGAAGGGTGGATCGCGGATGACGCTGTGCGCCGAGAAGATGCAGAGATCACGTACGCTCTTGCTTAAGATGAAACTTGTGCCGTCATTGCTGAAGAAGCGTTCGCGACGTCCAGGCGAAACGCCCGCAAGCAATGACTCCGGATAGCGCGCCGAACGTGCGATGCCCAGCGCCGCGTCATCGATGTCCGTGGCGAAAATCTGGATGCGCGGCACAGCCGAAAGTGTATCCATATGCTCGCGCATCAGCATACCGATCGAGAAGACTTCCTCGCCGGTTGCGCAGCCGGGCACCCAGACGCGGATCGTATCGTTGGCGTCCTTGCCTTCGAAAAGTTTGGGGATGACGGTTTCTTCCAGGGTCTTGAAAGCGTCCGTGTCGCGGAAGAAATTTGTCACGTTGATCAGCAGGTCGCGAAACAGCGACCGCACTTCCTCCGCATTTGAACGAAGCAACTCTATATAGGCATCGATCGCGGTGTTCTGTGTTATTTGCATGCGTCGCCTGACGCGACGCAAGAACGTCTTGGCCTTGTAGCCCGAGAAATCATGTCCCGAATGGCTGCGCAGGATCGCGTAGATTTCTTCCTGGCCCTTGCGGAGTTTCAAAGCACTGGCCTTGCCGTCGTCAGCTTCAAGCTCGTCGAGCAGTTCAAAGCTGTGGGCAAATTCCATGAGTTTCGCACCCATCTCATCGGCTGGGATGGCGATATCGATCAGACCGGAACTGATCGCGCTGCGCGGCATGTCGGGATTGCTCGGACCCGACTCGTCGGAGAGTTGCGCCAGCGTCAGGCCGCCATTCTCCTTGATTGCCTTGATGCCCAACGTACCGTCGGAATCGCCGCCCGACAGGACGACGCCGACGGCGTATTCGCCCTGATCCTCGGCCAGCGCGCTGAAAAAGATATCGATGGGCTTGCGCTCCCTGGACACGGAATTCGGTTGGCGCAGCTTTAGGCTGGAATTTTCGATGGTGAGGATCGCGTTGTGCGGCATCACGTAGACGGTGTCAGGATGGATACCCATTCCATCTTCAGCGACACGAACCGGAATTCCGGTGTAAAGCGCAATCACTTCGTGCAGCAGACTTTCCCGTTCCGGGCTGAGATGCGTGACGATCACGAACGCCATCCCGCTCGAAGACGGCATCCCGCGAAAAAATCCCTCCATGGCGGCAATGCCGCCCGCAGAGGCGCCAATACCGACTATGGGGAACCTCGGCAGCTTTTGCATCAATTGTCCTGCTTCAGTGAAATGCAACGCGTTAGCGCTGATTTCGATCCAATGTGTAAACCGTTCCTACTCAAATTCCCATCCCGCACCGCCGATAGCCACGGAACCGATGGACGCGACCGCCGTTTAAAGCCCGGAGGGCTGCTATGTTATTAGGCATGCGAATTCTGCTCGTCGAGGACGAATTCTTGCTGGCAAGCGAACTTGCCTCTTATTTCAGCGATTGTGGGGCGACCGTTTTGGGGCCGGTGTCGTCAGTCAGCCGGGCTCGACGATATATCGATTCAGCGGATGGGGCGGTGCTGGACATCGACCTCAACGGTGAGACTGTTTTTCCCCTCGCCGATGAGCTGACGGACAGAGGCATCCCGTTCGTATTCTTCTCCGGAAACGATCAGATCACCCTACCGGAGCGGTTCCGGTACACCCAAAACCTCTCCAAGCCGGCCGGGTTCAGGACGGTTGCCGGGATCCTCGCCGCGCAATCAACAGCGCTTGGTGAAGACAATGTTTTCCGCGCTCTTCCAAAACTGAGGCTGTCCGCGCGGCTGCTGCTGGGCGACCCACAGGCGGCCGATCGCCTCGTCGAACGGACATTGAAGGCGGCGCTGGAGGAGCGGTTGTCGACGCGGCATGACCTTCCCTTGAGCGAATGGCTCAATACTCTCATGGAGGAGGTGCTCCGCAACGACAGGTCTGGCATCATGAATTAAGATTGTCCGATAGTTTGCCGCAGGCCGCCCTGTCGACCGCCCCCCGCCACGGTACCCCTCCCCAAGAGCGCTTCGCTTCGTCTTGCAAATACGGCCGCATTCCTGCTAGAAATCCTCGTGGCCAAACCTCCGCAAACCAAACCTGACTCATTCCGCGATCCTGTTGAGGGCGACGCACTCGCAGCGCTGCTCGACGAAATCGCGGAAGAGGAAACACCTGAACGGCTGTTAAAACTCGCCCTTGAGCTGCAGCAGCAACTGCTGTTGTCAAAGCAGCTGAAAAATCCCAACTGAACGGCCTGCAGCTAGGCATCTTGATTTGCCTCGAGTTCCACGATGGCGTCATCGCCTCGTTCGCCAGACCGATGCTGCTGCGGTAATCTTTCTGCGCTCGATGTGGGCGAAACCCCAGTCTCAATAGCTCAGCGGTTCCTGCGCCCAGAAGGCCCTGATCCCATCATGACGCCGATGAGACGACCAGGAAGATCAGGGCCAACTTGGGTCGCAGCCCAAGGTCGATCACTGCTGCCCTGGCATCTCGGTATTTTCTTGCGGGTTCTTTTTAACGCCGGGCGCGGGTGATGTCTCGGCGGGGGCATTGCCGCCTTGGTTCTGTTCCGGGGTGCGCTTTACTGGCGATGTCTGCCACGATCCGCCTGAAAGGGGTGTGAACACAAAGAAGGCTAGCAGGGCGACGAAGATCACAGCCGCAATGACGACGCCCCACCCGAGTACATTTCGGGTGCCACGCTGTTCTTCCTTCCGGGACACATGCTCCGTCATCACTGGACTCCTTTGTGTCATTCGACGAGGTACAAATTTATCGTGCAGATCGACCGCACGGTCTGCTCTTCCCCGACGCGTTCCGCCGGCACAGCCGAAGAAGCTGAAGCTAATCTTCTCCAGCTTTTCGGCTGCCTGGTTTGGCGGCCCGCTTTGGCGCTTTCGGCACTGCCGGTTGCCGCTCGGGTGCAGGCGGATTGACCGCCTCGTGCGCCAAACGGGCTTTGCGCAATCGCGCCGTTTTCTCTTCCCGCGCTTTACGCTCGGCTTCCATTACGCCTTGTGCGTAGAGGGTGGCTCGTGCGTCTCTGTCGTTTGCGGATCCACTGGCCGCCATAGTCAGCCCTCCGCCTTGTAATTTCTTGCTTCCTTCTTGGCGCCGTCTTTGCCGTGCTCGGCTGCAAGCTCTTTGGCCTGCCCGGGTGACACGTCGGTGGCTTCGGCCAACTTGATTGCCTCTTGTTCAGAGAGGTCACTGTCCTTTCGCCCGGGGTTCCTTGTCATCGCAGATCTCCTATCAGAACCCAAACGACCGGACCGGCGGTGTGTTCCGTGAGACCTTCGATAGTCCACCCATTGAGGCGGGCTATGGCGCTTCCGTCAAACGAGCGAAAAGGTTCTGATGCGGACGACAAGATACACGATCAGCTTCAAGGCCTTTCGAACTGCTCCGGCAAGCCGGGTTATGGCCGGGCTATGACCGTGTGGGACGCGTGACACACGGACGGATTCAGGCATCGATGCCAGGCGCTAGTTCTCGCCCGCGAGCGTGGCGAGAAATGACCGCCGCCATTCTGCTGCGTCATTGCGCGTGATGCGCTTGAGCAGTGCACTATGCCTTGCAATTCTTTCCTCAAGCGGCATCGCGAGCGCTTTTGCGATCGCATCGGCAACCTCGTCGACCGCATACGGGTTCACGATCAAGGATTCGGCAAGTTCTTCGGCCGCACCCGCAAAACGCGACAATACCAGCACTCCGGGATCGGCTTCGTCCTGCGCGGCTATGTATTCCTTGGCGACGAGGTTCATTCCGTCACGCAGGGGCGTGACCAATCCGACCTGGCTAGCGCGCAACAGGCCAGCAAGCCGAGAGCGTGATACGGCACGGTGGATGTAGCGGATCGGGGTCCAAGCCAAATCCGCGTATCTTCCGTTGATCGCGCCGGCGGTTGCCTCAAGCTGGGCCCGGATGTCGGCATAGGCGCTGACCTCCTCGCGCGTCGGCGACGCAATCTGCAAATAGGTTGCCGCTCGCTCGTGTTCCGGATGCCTTTCCAAAAGACGAGCGAAAGCCTGCATGCGGCCGGGGAGACCCTTGGAGTAGTCCAGCCGATCGACGCCGATGATTTGCTTGAGGCCCAGAATCTGGCGGCGCATGGAATCGATCTGCACATCCTCCGCCGCCTCATTGGCCATGCGTGCGATTGAATCGACGTCGATGCCTATCGGGAAACACCTCGACAACACCGTGCGGCCGTTCATCTCAGCCGAACCATTGATATCAAAAGTAATGGAGTTGGCCGCCTGCACTGAGCGCCGGAAATTCCCCAGGTCCGTTTCGGTCTGGAATCCCACGACGTCATACTGAAGCAGATCATCGATGAGTTCTTCATGGTCGGGCGTGGCTACAAACAGGTCGGGCGGCGGGAACGGTATGTGAAGAAAGAAACCGATCCGATTCCGGACTCCCAGCCGCCGCAACTGGGCGGCCAAGGGCATAAGGTGGTAGTCGTGAACCCACACCAGGTCGTCGTTGCCCGACAGCAGTCCTGCGAGCGCCTTCGCGAACCGCGCATTGATCTGCCGGTAGGCGTGTAGAAACTCTGCTCGGTGGTTCACGAGGTCCAGTCGGTAATGAAAAAGCGGCCACAGCGTGCTGTTGGCATAGCCATTGTAATAGAGCGAATACTCCTCATACGGCAGGGTAAGCGCAGCCGTCTCGATCTTTCCCACGCGTTCCAAGCGGATCAGCGGTTCGTCGCTCGCGGCGTAGTCCTGATACTCGGCGCTTGCTCCTAGCCATAGGCCTCCACGCTCGGCCAACGCATCCCCGATGCCTACAGCAAGTCCGCCGGCTTGCGACGGATCGCGAATGTTTCCCAGCCTGTTCGAGACGACAACCAGACGACGCGGGACCGCGCGATCGCCAGTTAGCTCAGCCTCCCCACCTACGGCGTCGCGCTCAAGGGGATCACCAACCGTTTGCGAAGCCTCGTTGAGAATTTCATCCGGTCGCTGCAACAAGAGCAAATCCTGAGCGTGAAGATCGCTTGGGGAACGGTCCGCGCGTGCGATTGTTCCCGACGTAAGTGTCCAGCCGGATTCGCTGGATCGCATTCTCGGCCCGCTCGGGCGCCTTTTTCAGCGGCTCTCGCGGGGGGGCCTTCTGATGTTCGACCTCGTGTGAAGCCTGCCAGAAAAACAGGTACGGGGCTGCCGGTCTGTTATAGGTCGCGATGCCGCCAGGATCGTCGTCGGACGCACCGGTGATGAGAGCCCGATCCGGCACGCCGAGCAGCCGCGGCTTTGGCGACGGCCGGACTTACCGCTTTGGTATTCATGCTGCCGGATCCCCTGCCCTGTCATATCAACTCCCCACCTTGGCAAAAGCCTCAACTGACCAAACCGTCAGTCCACCTCGATTACCTTGCGCGTCGGCTTTCGTTGGCGGGGCGGCGGCTTTACCGCTGCGGGCGCGGGCGGGGTCCGCGCTATCGATGCCTCCAACAACTGTCGCTGTTCTCTAAGCCGCGCCGTCTTGGCTTCCCTGGCATGCCGCTCCGCTTCCAACAGCAACTTGGCTTCTCGATCCGCCCTCTCGATCTTTTCCCTGTCGATGCGTCGTGTTTTCAAGGTCGCCTCCTTTGGTCAGACGGCGAACAAAGTGCGGACCTGAAAAAATGTTCCCAACAAATTAAGGCCTGACCTGCCTCAAATGATATTGACGAGCAGCCCGCCGGTTGCGCGCATCTGCGGCTCTGTGACGTCCAAAGGAACTGCTTGCCGTCCGCGGCGTTGCGCCACCACGCTGGCCGGAAGATTACCATGGACGACAAACCCCGAACGACGATCAGAAAACCGGCCCGGATTGATCAAGGGCATTGCTTTTGCGGAGTCATCACAGCTGAATTCAGTGGCGATCCCTTTTGGATTTGTTTCGACCACGACGATGACTGCCGACGAGCGATCGGCAGCCCACTGACGATCTGGATTGGCTATCGTCCAGATCAGGTCGATTGGCTCGGCTCCAAACCAAAAACATTTTCGAAAACCAGGGGCGTCGTGCGCTCCTTCTGTTCGGAATGTGGCACCTCGATTGGGTACACCGATGAAGGCTTGCCAAATGAGTTCTACATCTCGATCGGATTCATGGACGCGCCCGAGAAGTTCCATCCCCAAGCTCAAGCCTATTGGGAAATGCGGCTGCCGTTTATCAGGATGGATGACGGTTTGCCTCGCGTCGAGGGCTACACCCGGGCGCGCGACCCCGCCCTGGGCAATCCCAGAGACCGGTGAGGCAGGAGGCTGGATCTCGGGCGTCGTACCTGCAAGCCAGCGCCAGGGCTGGCGGAACGGCGGCCGAACCATTGGAATGAGAGAGATCTCCAAACGGACAAATGCCCGAAACCAATTTCACCGGGGTGGGTTGAAGATGGACATGCGGGACTTGTTTTCACAGTCTGACGACAAAGAAGCGGATGTTTGAAGGATTCAAGCTAGAGACTGTGGATCTGCCCGAGTCCTCACTGCGAGTCAGGTATGGAGGTTCAGGCCCGCCGCTTCTTTTGCTGCATGGCCATCCTCGGACGCACGTTACCTGGCACCGGGTAGCCCCACTTCTCGCCGCCGACCACACAGTTGTCTGCCCCGATCTGAGGGGCTTTGGCCGGTCCTCGGTACCGGCGGACGCCGTGGACCATGCTGGATCCTCCAAGCGTGCCAAAGCCAGGGACTGCATCGCTCTAATGCGACATCTCGGCTTTGGCCGGTTTGCGATCGCAGGCCATGACCGCGGCAGCTACACAGCGTTCCGAACAGCCATGGATCACCCGTCGGCGATCAGCCATCTGATCGTCATGGACAGCGTCCCTATCCTGGAAGCCCTCGAACGCTGCGACGCCCGCTTTGCGAAGCTCTGGTGGCACTGGTTCTTTTTTGCACAGCCGGACAAGCCCGAACGCGCAATCATGGCCGATCCTGACGCGTGGTATGGCGGCTCAGCCGAGTCCATGGGGGCTGAGGCCTATGTCGACTACAAGGACGCAATCCACGATCCGAATGTTGTTCACGGCATGCTTGAAGACTATCGGGCAGGTCTGGCCATCGATCAATTGCACGATACCGATGACAGGAAAGCTGGTCGCCGGGTCGCGTGCCCGACCTTGGCGCTCTGGTCCGCCCGCGATGATCTTGAGGCACTTTACGGCAACGTGCTGGATGTTTGGCGACCCTGGACCACCGAACTGAAGGGCCAACGGATCGATAGCGGACATCATATGGCCGAAGAAGCAGCCGACGCGGTAGCCGCAGCTGTCATGGCGTTCTTGCGCGAACCGACGTCGTCATGCGGCGAGCTTTGCTGAACCGATCCGTTTGATGGCGATGCTGATCGACCGTTCGCCATCGTCGTAGTCGGCCCAGGCGACGGTCTTTTCCAGGTGGCCCGGAACCGTGCGAACGGTGTATTTTTTCGGATCGAGATCCGCCTTCACCTGACTCCAGGTCAGCGGCATGGATACAGTCGCGCCTTCCCTGGCGCGAGGGGAGAGAGGGGCGACGGCTGTCGCCATGCGATCATTCCTGAGATAGTCGAGAAAAATCCGGGATGTCCGCAGCTTCTTGGCCATGTTGACGAGGTAGAGATCCGGGCTGTCTGCCGCCATCTGGATGCAGACGGCCTTTGCGAAGGCCTTGGCCTCGGCCCATGTCGTCTTGCTGCGTTGGGCCGCCAATGGCGTCACGACATGCAAGCCTTTGCCGCCCGTGGTTTTGCAGAAGCTCACCAAGCCCAGATCTTCGAGACGATCGCGCATTTCCTTGGCAGCCGCGACCACCTTCGCAAAAGGGACTTCCGGACCAGGGTCAAGGTCGAAGACAAGTCGGCCAGGTATTTCGGGATGACCCGGCTGGCAATTCCAGGGGTGAAGCTCAAGGCCGCCTATCTGGGCGATCGCGGCCAGACCCTCGACGCGGTCGATTTGCAGATACGGTTTGTGATCGCCGAAGACTTTCACCAGTTCCAGCAGATTGGATGTGCCTGGCATTGCGTGGCGCTGGAAAAACTGCTCGCCAGCGTAGCCATCCGGCGCGCGCACGAGTGAACAGGGACGACCTTTGATATGTCTGATCATCCAGGGGCCAACGGTCTCGAAATATTCTGCAAGATCGAGCTTGTCGACGGGCTGACCGTGGCCGGCATTCGGCCAAAGCGGCTTGTCCGGCTTGGAAATGATGACGCCCATGACAACCGGGCTTTTTCCTGTCTTGCCAGTCACCTTGGCAGGGTCGGCAATCGGCGTCTCTTGAGGATCGGCTGGACGCTCGGCCTCGACGTCTTTTGCGGGCTTGTCTTCACGCAGGCCTTTGAAGGCGGCCTGCCGGATATTGCCACCCCCGGTCCAGCCGGCGAACTCGATTTCCGCGACCAATTCCGGCTTCGTCCAGAAGACGGTTGAATTCCTTTTCGGTGCGCCATCGCCGGTAAACGGCGACGTCGCGGCTTTCATCTCCTGCAGCCTGGGCATCAGCTGCTTGACCTTTGCCTCGCTGAATCCGGTCCCCACACGGCCGATATAGGCGAAATGTTCACCGCGATTGACGCCGACGAGCAATGACCGGAATTTGCCGTTGGTCGTCGACCAGCCGCCGATGACCACCTCATGCCCGGCGCGGCATTTCGATTTGGCCCAGGTGTCGGTCCTCCCCGAAACATAGGTTGCATCGGCCCTCTTGGAGACAATCCCCTCAAGCGACAGGCGACAGGCAGAACGCAGCACCGCGTCGCCGCCATTGCTGAAGTGCTCGACATAGCGGATGAGATTTTGCGCGCCGCGATCGACTTCGCCGAGCATCTCGCTCAGACGTTCCTTCCGTTGTGAGAGAGGCATCTTTCGCAGATCGACGCCATTTGCGAAGAGCAGGTCAAAAGCAAAGTAGATCAGGTCCTTCGTCCGGCGCTCCGACAGCGCTGCCTGCAGTGCGGCAAAATCGGGCGCCCCGTTCTCGCCAAGCGCTACGATCTCGCCGTCGATGATGACGTTGGGGAGGCTGGCGGCCTCCTTTGCGATGGCGCCAAATTTCTCCGTCCAGTCAAGACCCTTGCGGGTCTTAAGGGCGATGTCCTTGTCTTCCACGCGCAACTGGACGCGATAGCCGTCAAACTTGATTTCGTGAACCCAGTTCGTCCCGGCCGGCGGCCGGGAAAGCGTTGCGCAAAGCTGTGGTGGGATGAAGTCGGGCATCTTCGCCGCTGAGGCACCAGCGGCTCGCTTCGGCCGCGGAGCAGGCTTTGCCGACCTGGCGGCGCGCTTGTCGGTATGGCCGCGCTTGCTGTCCCAAACGGCATCCGCATCGGCCAACGATGAACCTTTCATCATGAACGGCTTCGGACCTGCCCCCTTTCCCGCTGCAATCCTCTCCATGCTCCGACCCGAGGCGACGGATCGATCCTGAGCCAGCACCGCATCGCCATTGCCCTCTGTCGCGTATTTGTCGCGGTGTTTGATCAGCAGCCAGTTGGTCCGCTTCCCGCCATTGCGGTCATGCTTCATGCGCACTAGGACGAAGCTTCCATGCAGGCGCTTGCCCTGCAGCGTGAATTTCAGGTCGCCTTTTTCCAACGCCTTTTCGGGAGACATGGCGCCTTCCGGTTCCCAATATCCGCGATCCCACAACTGCACCGTGCCGCCACCATATTGTCCTTTGGGAATCGTGCCTTCGAAGTCGCCGTACTCCAGCGGGTGATCCTCAACCTCCACGGCAAGTCGTTTGTCGTGAGGATCCAGTGATGGACCTTTGGTCACAGCCCATGATTTGAAGACCCCGCCAAGCTCGAGGCGAAGATCATAGTGCAGCCGCGTGGCCGCGTGTTTTTGGATGACGAACCGGAGTCGGTTCGAACCCGCAATCGAGCTTTCGCCGCTGGGCTCTTTCGTCTTCGCGAAATCCCTTTTGGCCCGGTAGGTTGAAAGCTCGCCCGTTTTCATGGAAGTGCCCCGACTAATGACGCAACGCCGGGACTCAACGCAGTGGGTGAGATTTGGTTCGGTTCATGGCCGAGACGACGCCGATGCTGCTTTTCCGCTTCAGAGTGGCATCGGCGTCAAATGAGGCCTTCACGGAGACTACAGGTGTCGTCACCGCTGACGTTAAGGTTCCTTGGTTTGCCCAACCATTTTTGCAAGCTCTGAAAATGGTGGGATGTCCAGTTCGCCTTGCGCGTTGTTTGCGATCTGCAGAAGCCGGATCGGGAAGCAGATCGCGTCACGGTTGGCCGGTGACATGTCTTCGTAGGTCCGCTCGTCACCTGTCATGGACGCCTCTGCCTTTCGCAGGGCGGTATCGATCTCGTCAATTGACAGCAGACCTTTGTGAACGAGCAGGTTGTTGATTGACGCGACCGCCATCATCAACCCTTCAAGCTGAAGATTGGCAACGTTCATGGCTTGACCGTGTTTCCGCCGCCCGGCCTCGCCGGGGCGTTCTGGCCATCGGATTGGTGCGTCTTGTCATCCACTTCGTTGACTGGCCGCGTCAGACCGACCCCACTCTTGGGTTTCTTGTTGCCGGCCGCATCCTGAGAGAACGCATCCGAAGGATCAGGACCTGTTCTAGCCGGGTACTTCGTTGCGCCGGTCTCGCGACGGTTTTCATTATCAGGCATTTTTGATCACTCCAATCGGATGACCGATAACCATTACGAGCCCGGCGAGTTCCGGCGCCGCATGGAACATTTCTGGGCGTGGTGCAGAGACAAGCGGGCGTGTCTCGGCAGTCACGCCTCGCGCACTGGCGGCAGGTCTCGCTTTCGTTGCCCACAGCACTAGGTTACTCGTTGAGGCAAAAGGAATTCCCCATGCGGGTGGCACGCGAAGCCTGGGTTCTTGGCAAGGAGAGCATCCTCGGATTCATCAACGACAATGCCCTCAGCCACGGTGCGGCGATGGCATTCTATGCCGTTACGTCCCTGGCCCCGATCTTGTTGATCGTTGTTGCGATTGCTGGACTTGTCTTTGGGCATGAAGCAGCTCAACTCGCTCTGTCGGCCGAAATCGCAGGCGTGATGGGATCGCAAACCGGCGACCTTCTGCGCAGCACCATCGAAAGCGCTTCTCACAGAACCGCCGGCACTGTTGCCACTTTGGTGGGCATTGTCACCCTCTTCGTGACAGCCTCAGGGGTGTTTGGCGAAATGCAGCTTTCGCTCAACACAATCTGGAAGATTGAGCCACCACCCATGTCTGTGTCGCGATTGGTGCGGGCGCGGGCGGCCAGCCTGGGTCTGGTTGCAGCGTTAGGATTTCTACTGCTTGTCTCGTTGGCGGCGAGCGCCGCCATTTCCGCACTTGGCGCTGCCATCAACGCCCATCTGCCGTTCGGCACGATCATTCTCGCGTCGATAAACGGCATTGTATCATTCGTGCTGATTTCCGCTCTGTTTGCCGCGATCTTCAAGATCCTGCCGGACCGGTCGCTCGCTTGGCGCGATGTCGCAATTGGCGCGGCAGTGACCGCTTTGCTCTTCACCATCGGCAAGTCGCTGATTGGCTGGTATATCGGAACCAGCGCGATCGCATCCTCCTATGGCGCGGCGGGTGCACTGCTGGTCGTGCTGCTTTGGGTTTACTATTCGTCTGAGATATTCCTGCTCGGCGCCGAGTTCACGCGGGCCTATTCCGTCCGTCTCGGCAGTCGGTCCGACCTTCAACCGATAGTGGAGGCAGAGAGCCCGTCGCGACAGACATCGAACCCTGGGCCAACCATCCAGCGCGAGGTGCAGGCCTGGATTGTGATCACGGGTTTGCTGACCTTCGTGGCGACACGGGTCTGGCCATCGCGGCGATCTTAGCTGCTTCCCACCAATTCTGTTTCTTTGGAACGCAACCCGGACACCGGAATTGCATAGGAACAGGAGGTTGCCCATGCCAAAATTCCGCTTTGAGACGACAGTATCCGGCCAGACTACCGCTCTCGAGGAAGAGCTAGCGAGTGCGGAGATGGCCAGTCCGAGAGCAATAGAGATGGCGCGCGTAGCGGTGGCGGCGGATCCTGGGTCAGGAACCAAGCAATCGGGATCGACTATCAAGGTCTACGATGAAGCCGGATACCTGGTCGCCACAGTCAATTTTTCCGACGTGTTGCCGAGTGATCCGGACGCCGGACAGCATGGGATTGGCGACGCGGTTGTCGAAGAACCGGGTGTGATGCGGTCTGGCTGATCCGTGGTATATCAGGGTTTCACGTTTCGCTCACGCGATCCCCGGCAGGGCAATTCGCTGAGAACGCGAGGTCCTCGCCCATCGTCAGATGCTAGAGCTGAGATTCGATCGGGAGGTGACGGACGAAGACCGCCAGGATACGGCGAAAAAATCCGGCTTCTGGTTCATGCGTATAGTCCTGAATCTTGCCTTCGCCGCATCCATGCCAATGCAGAACATTGTGCTTCAGTTCGAGCCGATAGCTTGTTTCCGGAGATATTTCCGATTGGAATCGATGCCGCAGCTCGGCGACCAATTTCGGATCCTCAAACAGCACGCCCATTTCCGAGTTCAAGGACACTGACCGTGGATCGAAATTGAAGGAACCGACGAAGCCGATATTGTCGTCGACGGTGAAAGCTTTCGTATGCAGACTGGCGCCCTTCGAGCCAAACACCGAGATTGCCGAGCGCCGGTTGAACGGCTGAAGCTCGAAAATATTGACGCCATTCCTCAGCAGCCGCTTGCGATAATTTGCGTAAGCGCCATGGACTGCGGCGACGTCCGTGGCGGCCAGGGAATTGGTCAGAACCGAAACGTCAACACCGGCGCCGACAAGGTCCAGCAAGATCGCTGTGCCCCTTTTGCCGGGGATGAAATAGGGCGACACAATTTCCAGACACCCGCGCGTGGATTGGATGATCGGACGCAGCTCTTTCATAAGCCAGCTGCGACGTCTCCAACCACGAACCTTCTCCGGCGGATCGGAAATAACCCGCACGCCATCCACCCAATGAACGTCGTTGCTGGCCGCAATAAACTCCGTGATCGAGCCGATGCCGTTCAGGAATTTGGGATCGGGGCCGGTATCGCTTCCTTCAAGCCATTTGGCATGCTCATGCTCAGCCACTGATCCCAAGGTTTTGATTGGCTTGGCTTCATTGCAAGCCCAGAAGGCATCGAATATCGCCGCGGTTTGCCGTACCGCAGGCCCCAGGAGCAGCAGATCGAGGTCCCGGAAATTGGTTTCTGCCGCATCGAAATAGGCATCGCCAACATTCCGACCGCCGACAATGGCAAATTTGTCGTCAACGATCCAAGCCTTGTTGTGCATCCGTCGCGTCAATGCAAAGAGCCGCAACAGCACTTCCACACCACGCATGATCCGGCCGCGCCTGATACCGCTCGGATTGAACAACTTCAATTCGATGTTTGGATGGTTGTTCAGCGCCAGATATGCCGCATCATTTTTACGCGGATTGACGTCGTCAAGGAGCATGCGCACCCGAACACCGCGCTCAGCAGCTCGAAAAACCTCGCGAAGCAGCAAGCGGCCGGTGTGGTCATCATGCCAAAGGTAATACATCAGGTCGAGGCTGCGCTCAGCGCTCCTTGCCGCCAGCACGCGCACAGCGAAAGCGTCATAATTGTCCGAGACAAGCAGCAAGCCGCTCTTGCCGGTTTTGATGTTGTCGTCTGCGGTTCGCGAAAGTGATACGTCCATAAAAATTGCCACCTTTGGACGGCGCTCGCTGCCATCCCGCTCAAATCATAGCTAGAACCATTCTGAGGTATTCTGGTTGCATACGCAGCGTCCAATCACCCAATTCCTGGATGCAAGCAGGGCCAGCAATCAAGCGGCTGCAGAGCGGTCAGGAGGCTTGAGAGGCGTTGCCCCGACTGCTCTGCTGCCGCCGCGGTACTTGCGTCTCCTGCAGTCCCAGGCCCTCAGACCGCACGACCGTTGGCGGGAGCCCGATGACGTGCGCCCCGCCGCGGCTCTTCGACGAGAATGACGTGGTCGTTGTTCTCAGTGAAGCGCAGGACCCTTTAAATTTAGATATCTCCATTATCCCGGAACCGGGTTCGGGTTTCCGAGTTAAGAAAATGCTCGCGACGGGCAATTTTCAACAGAGGAGACGGCACAATGCCCACTGCCAAGAAAGCCAATGGCAACAACAAGGACCTGGAGGACCTTTTCCTCGATGGCCTCAAAGACATCTACTATGCCGAGAAGAAAATTCTGAAAGCCTTGCCGAAGATGGCCAAAGGCGCATCCGAACAGCAAGTTGCGGCAGCATTCGAGAAGCACCTCGCTGAAACCGAGGGGCAGGTCGAACGTCTGGAGGAGGTCTTCGAGATTCTCGGCGCGGCCGCGCGCGGCAAAACCTGCCCGGCGATCGACGGCATCCTGGAGGAAGGATCTGAAATCCTTCAGGAGTACAAGGGTTCGACTTCGCTCGATGCAGGGCTCGTCGGTGCCGCGCAAGCCGTGGAGCACTATGAGATTGCCAGGTATGGAACCCTGATTGCCTGGGCTACGACGCTCGGCAAGGATGACGTGGTTGCGCTCCTCAATGCGACACTTGAGGAGGAGAAGGCCACCGACGAGGCGCTGACTGCCCTCGGTGAAGCCGGCGTCAACGAACGAGCGGCAGAACGGAAAGCGGCTTGATTGATCGCCTACCCAACCGCCTCGGCGACCTATGTGCCGAGGCGGTCCCGGGAGATGAAGGACATGATCACGCATATCTACAAAGGACTGGAATGTTTCCTGCTTGAGTGTTCGGCCGCGCTGGTCAGGCGCCGCGCCCTTGGTGGTTCGCGCAGCGATCCTCGGCAGTTGCGAGAACAGCGCAGAGATGAGTTCAGGGCCCGCAAAGGCGCCGAATGAGCGCCAAGATGGAGAGTCGGATGGGCTTCTTTGGAAAATATTTCTCAGGACTGTTGAGCAAGAAATCGACTGACGGCAAGGGGAGCGGCGATATGCGTAAAGCTACCGGCGCGGGTCCGGCGATTGCCGCGCATTCCAAAGATGCAAAGACATCCGCTGCTTCCGGTCAAAGCACCAATGCTTCGAGCAAAAATGCAGATGGACGATGACAAAAGGCAAGATTTGGCTACCGACCCTATGTCGCATCGAAGCGGCGCAAAGACGTTAAATCGTCGAGATGACCCGCATCGCAACCTTCAACGTCAATGGCGTCAACGGCCGACTGCCAGTGCTTCTCAAGTGGCTTGGCGAAACCGGCTATGACATCGTCTGCCTTCAAGAACTGAAGACCTCTGACGAAAAATTTCCCGTCGATGCGATTAGAAACGCCGGCTATGGCGCAATCTGGCACGGACAGAAGTCCTACAATGGCGTGGCAATCCTCGCTCGCGGGATTGAGCCGCTGGAACGTCGTCGAGGTCTGCCGGGCGATCCCGACGATTCGCACAGCCGCTACATCGAGGCAGATGTGAATGGGCTTGTTGTCGGCTGCCTGTATTTGCCCAATGGCAATCCAGCGCCGGGGCCGAAGTTCGACTACAAACTTCGCTGGTTCCAACGTTTGATCACCTATGGCCAGGTGCTGCTCGGCGATAGCTCACCGACCATCCTGTGCGGCGACTATAACGTCGTTCCAGGCTCGATCGACGCGGCGGTGCCGGGGCGCTGGGTTGGCGATGCCGTTTACTTCCCCGAGAGCCGGAGCGCGTACGCCGAAATGCTTGCTCAGGGCTGGATCGATGCCGTCCGTCGCATTCATCCAGAAAAGGGAATTTACACCTATTGGAACTTCTCCTACCGCGGCGGGTACGATCGGAGTTCCGGGCTCCGGATGGACCATCTCTTGCTGAGTTCATCCCTATTGGATCGCCTGAAGAATGCCGGAGTAGATGCCGAAACGCGTGCATGGGACAAGCCGAGCGATCATGCGCCAGCCTGGATAGAACTTGATTGAGCTTCCTCGGCAAGGAGCCTGAAGACCTGGTGGCGCTCCTTCGTGATTAGATTTGGCCGCATGTCTATCGCCAACAATGAGGACTGCCGGCGCCAAGCGATTCAAAGGACGCAATGATGAAAAACACTCAAAAGGAAGCTGAACTGACTGCGCGCCTTGCACGCCAGCATGGCGTCACTGATGGCGCTGTCATGGCAGTCCTTGAGGCGTTGCGGCGTGGTGGTGGAACCATGGCCCAGTTCAGCCACGTCGACTTCGGAGGAATGTCACAATGGTCCTCCGGCATGACGATGGTCGGCGACATGCTCGATGACAGCCTCAAGGCGAAGCTCAACACTATCGCGGCGGAGCTCTCGGCCTACTTGCGCGAACATCCCGCCAAGCCACAACGCGACGACACGAGCTATCGTTCTGCAGGTATGGCCCACGCCGGCTCATGGTGGCCTGAGGAGCTTGGGAGCCCGTCTGCCGCTGGTTCTCAAAACAATATGCGCTACGCAGCGTTTCCTGAGCGAAGCCGCCTGGTCATCGACGATCATGGAAAGACGGAGATTTATGACACAGGCGACCATCGCATATCCGGTGTTTCGCAGAGCCAGAGCACGGCCTCCACCCTGACCTTTGTCAGCCAGCACGGCGTGGTCCGCGTATCTGATCTCAAGCGCGTATCTGCGACGTAGGTCAGGGCCGCTTCCATGCAGACAGTCACGCTCATCGGCTATCTCGCGACCGTCTGCTCGATGAGCAGTTTCACCCCGCAAGCCTGGAAAATCATCAGGACACGGGAGACAAGCGGCATCTCCGCGCCGACGTATGCCATCACTGTGTTGGGCTTCGCCTTGTGGCTGGCCTTCGGCATCATGAAGGCAGAGTGGCCGATCAAAATCACGAATGGCGTCTGTCTCCTGCTGTCAGCCTTCATTCTCACAATGACAGTCCTGCCGCAGGCTGAGAAAGACGCAGTTGCCAAGGCTTTCGACCCCGACGACTAAATTAGCGCTTCCAACTTTTCAGCAGCGGACCTTGGCTACCATATGCAGGATCCTTGCGCGGACGCCCCACGCTGGGGATGGTTGCGAGCGCATCGCTATGCTGATCCTTGCTCCTACATTCGTCATAACTCCCAAACGGAGGATACGCGCCGACAACCAAAAAATCATCGGATGCCGAGACGCATTGGTGCCCGGTGCCTGCCGGGAGGACCGCGACGTCACCGGCCTTCAGCGACAGCGTTCGTCCTTTCTTGCCGCCAAACCGGACTTCAGCATTTCCGCGCGCAATTCCCAGAACCTCGTGTATTTGCGAATGATAGTGAACGTAATCATAGATGCCGTTTCGCCAGCTATCGCCCCATCCGTTTGCATCGAAAAGCACCTCCATGACGGCTGCTGGATCAAGTCCTTCGGGCAATTCGACGGCGCCGCGATAAACGACGAGCGGCCATGCTGGATGATTGGGCACAAGTCCATCATCCTTGAACCAGAACTCATTCGACTTTCGCTGCCTCACCAATCCGGCGACGATTTCCATGCGCGGTCTTGCGAAACCGGTGACGTTCTCGATCACCTTCTTGCTGGTTTCCAAAATGCTCATCGACGCTGCCTCTAAAGCAGAGGTTAGTTTAGCCGCTCGCTCAGAGCTCGACCTTTGCGTTGTCGCCCACATTCGGCTTGGCGCCGGTAACGGCCGCAAACACCATCGTTGCGGTAGCCATGATTAGCCCCGGGCTGTCCCACAATTCGCCTTCGTCGGGTTTGACCGTTATCAGACGAATCTCGGGATCATCGGCATTATCCCACCAGGCTGAGTCAGTTTTCTCCCAGAGCTCGGCGATCTTTTCCCTGTCATTTGTCACTGTGGCCGGGCCTGACATCGTGACGTATTTGTAGTGGCTGTTGTCACTCCAGGCCAATGTGACCTTTGGATAGGTCGACAGTTGCTTGCTCTTGGCGCTGTCGTCATTGACGAGGAAGTATATGGCGTTTTCTTCACGGACCACACGCGCAGATAGCGGACGGGCTCGATTGTACTCGCCGTCCCAGGTCACAAACATGCAGACGTCGATGTCCTCGGCGAGTTCCCAGATGCGGTCTGTTGCCTCGGCGGGCGTGAGGTTCGTCTGCTGCTCTCGGCGGTTAGCCATAAGCGTCCTCCTGCGGGTGAATATCCTCGCTTACAACTCACGTCCCGCCACGACGTTCCAACTCACTGGGTCCTTCGGCTTGCTAAAGCGGTGGAACTTTCGAAATTGCCGGAAGTTTGGATGGCAAACGCGAGGCCATGATGGCGGACAAGACGCTTCGAACATCAAAACGGACACCCGAGCAGGACGCTAAGGGTCAGTCGGAAAAGGACCACAAGGGCGGGGGGAGCGATGGCGTCGCCAGCGCCGATCCGCGGGTGATCTCCGGCAAAAAAGACGGCGACGCGACATTCCCTGTCAAGGGACCGAAGAAATAGCTATGAGCTCATTGGCAGGGCATCTGGCGGTGTCATCAATGCCACTGAGAAAATTGACGAACGGCTCAAGTCATTGCGCTAAAAGCGACAGAGTTAAGGCCGGCCTTCCCGACTTGCCTCCCGCCAGTGCGATCGCGGCAATCGTCGATCCGCATCGGCCACGTCGTGTCTCCTACTGCGTCGGATGACACTTTGCTACCGTCACCGACGCGGATCACCTTCAACCCTCCGGAGTTCCATGGCCGCATGACGCGCATCCGCCTCAAGGCGCTAATGGCAGCCTGGAATCACGCGACCTTTGAAAAGAGAGCGACGTCGCATCTGGCCAAACCATAGCGCCATCGGTGATCGGTTGTGGCAACCCGGCTCTGGTAGAACAGTGAAAGCTGACTGCCATCGATCATCACTGTCGAGTGGCCGTTCTCGCCCGGTTGACCTGGCTCCAACACCGGGCCGATCGAAACGTAAGGCCCGCTGACCTCGTCGGCGATGGCAAAAAACACCCGTTGCCGGTTTCCCCGAAGGCCATTCGGAAGAAAGCAAGTGGCGTTGAGAAGCACCCGGCCGTCCGGCAGCTCGATCAGTTGCGCGCCCTCAATGCCCCATTCGTAGTCGGGATCATCTCTGGTGTTATGGTGGGGAACATCGTTGTGGTCGAGGATTTTGCCGATCCGCTTCCACGGACCGAACCACGAGTCGGACTGGCTACGTGCCAGATAGATGTCGGGCTGAGGCACCCTGGTGAATTTTGGCATAGCCGAATAAACCAGGTAGCGCCCACCGCCAATGACTGCTGGATGCGGATCGTAAATGCCGTCCTCTTCCGTGTCCGGGATGGCCAGAATGGCCGGACTGAGGACTACCCAATGGAACCCGTCGTTGGAAACCGCATGCTCGCAACGGCCACCCGACTTCATGAATTCCGTCTGGATGAACATGTGGAAGACGCCGCACTCGTGGGTCACACCGGGAGCCGCAACACCAGTACCGTTGATTGGAAGTTCGATCGGCTCATGCTCGGCCCACGGCCCATAAAGATCGGGCGCCGTGGCATGCAAGATTCTCCACGTCTCAGTGGTGACCGTGCCGCTTGACCCGAAGACGTGCCAGACACGGCCATCGAAGACAGGACACGGGTCCTTGAGATCATCCACGCTTTGCGGATGAAACAGTGGAAAAACGTTGGTTTCAAAGTTGATGTTCATGTCAGCCCCGGAATTCGCCTCGGCAGTCGGAGACGCGCAGAGATACAGGCGAATCATTGATGTTAGGCACATTCTATAGCCAACGAGTTCAACGCAAATACGGCAATGCCGCTGTCCACCAGCATTCCTCGCTGAACCACGCTTTCAGTGGCGGCCGGGTTCCGACAGCCGCCCTCGCCTCCGCACCCAGATCCCGCTTCGTGCGTGGACCAAGCGGGCGACCGGGCCTTCTTCATTTCAGTTGGAACAACTCACCTGATCGAAAGTTAGGAGCTGGAACTAAGTAGTTCTCTCCATTCGCGATTAACAAATGTTAATCGTAACATAAATAGTGTCACAGAGGGAGTATGTCAATGGAAGCGGCCTTTGGCGGGGTAACCGGCAGTCAATATGTTCGTCGCGAAAATATACTGGTTTGCTTCTCCCACTTACGATGGAATTTTGTTCACCAGCGTCCGCAGCATCTCCTCACTCTCGCATCCGCTCAGCAGAGAGTGGTCTACTTTGAAGAACCCGTTTTCGAAGAATTGCCGCAGCCGCTGATGCGGACGAGCGTGGGATCGGAAAACATTCTGATTGTCACACCAGTGCTGCCGCTTGGCACGTCGGCCGCGAAAGCAGATGCCGTCCAGCGGAGATTTGTGCAGCAGACCATCGCTTCCATGCCGCATAGCCGGCTGATCGCCTGGTACTACACCCCAATGGCTCTTCGCTTTACGGAATTCCTCGACCCAGACATATGCGTCTATGACTGCATGGACGAACTCTCTGCGTTCAGGAATGCGCCCCCCGAGCTGGGCCAGATGGAAAAGGAGCTTCTGCGTCGCGCGGATCTGGTTTTCACCGGTGGTCTAAGCTTGTTCGAGACCAAGCGTCACCTCCATCCCGCCATCTTTCCATTTCCGAGCAGCATCGATGTGAGGCACTTTCACACCGCAAGACGGCCAGGAAGGGACCCAGCCGACCAGGCGGGCATTCCTTCCCCGAGGGTTGGATATTTCGGCGTCATCGACGAGCGGCTGGACGTCGATCTCGTGGCGCTAGCGGCAAAGACAATGCCGGACGTGCATTTCGTCATGCTCGGTCCGGTTGTCAAGATCGACCCTGCAAGCCTGCCGCAAGCCGAAAACCTTCATTGGCTTGGCCCGAAAGCCTACTGCGATCTGCCCGACTATCTGCGCCATTGGGACGCCGGATGGATGCCGTTTGCCCTCAACGAGGCGACGCGTTTCATCAGCCCGACCAAGACGCCGGAATTTCTCGCGGCGGGTCTGCCGGTGATCTCGACGGCAATCGTCGACGTGGTGCGCAGTTACGGTGCTGCCGGGCTGGTGGAAATCGCCGACTGTGACGATCTGGAAATCAAGCTGCGCTCCGTCCTTTCGCGACCGCGTCAGATGCTCCTGCAGCAAGTCGATGCCTATCTTGCGGACATGTCCTGGGAACGGACATGGAATGCCATGGCAGCTCACATTGAGCGCGCCTACCAACGCAAGAAGGTCGTGCCCCTTCGCAGGAGTGCATAGCCATGTTCGATTGGCTGATCGTCGGCGCGGGTTTCGCCGGCAGTGTGCTTGCCGAACGGATAGCGTCGCAGCGTCAGGAAAGCGTTTTGCTGATCGATCGCCGCAGCCATGTGGGAGGCAACGCCTATGACTGCTACAATGAAGCCGGCATCCTCATCCATCGCTACGGCCCGCACATCTTCCACACCAACAGCCAAACGATCGTGGACCACCTTTCGCAGTTCACGCAATGGCGGCCGTACGAGCACAGGGTGTTGGCGGCCGTGGACGGGCAACTGGTTCCCATCCCGATCAATCTCGACACCATCAACCGGCTTTACGGGCTAGACCTGACCTCGGCACAGCTGGAGGATTTCTTCGCGTCGCGACGCGAAACGGTGGAGGATGTCCGAACGGCTGAGGACGTCGTCGTCAGCACCGTGGGGCGCGAGCTCTATGAAAAATTCTTCCGCGGCTACACAAGAAAGCAATGGGGCGTCGATCCCAGTCAGCTGAGCAAATCCGTGACGGCACGAGTGCCGACCAGGACCAACCGTGACGACCGCTATTTCAGCGACAGCTTCCAGAAAATGCCGGCCGGCGGGTACACGCGGATGTTCGAACGCATGCTCGATCATCCGAACATCAAGATCATGCTGCAGACCGACTTCCGTGAAATTCGTGAGAAGATACCGTTCAGGCGCATGGTTTATACCGGCCCGATCGATGAATATTTCGGCTGGCAGCTCGGGCACCTTCCGTATCGTTCGCTTCGTTTCGAGCACGTTACACTGGATTGCGAGCAATTTCAGCCGGTTGCCGTGGTCAATTATCCCCAGACGGAAGATTACACGCGCATTACCGAGTACAAACATCTGACCGGCCAGCAGAGTTCGCGGACCAGCCTGACCTACGAATACCCCACGGACATCGGGGACCCGTACTATCCCGTGCCCCGGCCCGAAAACGAAGTGCTCTACAAGCGCTATGAAGCGCTCGCGGCAAGCTGCCCAGACGTCTGGTTTGTCGGTCGGCTTGCAACTTACCGCTATTACAACATGGACCAGGTAGTCGGACAGGCTCTGGCCACTTTCTCGCGCATCCAAAAAAGCCTCCCGGCCTGGGCGCGCACGGACGAGCCGTTGTTGGCCGAGCCGAGAAGATAGTTTCTTTCAAGACGGAAGATCGGGCGGGTATCAGAAGGAGAAACTCGATGGATACAAACTTCAACTCGGAAAGCCGTGAGATATTTATCGTCGGCTTGCGCAACGCGCACGCCATGGAAAATCAAGCGCTGTCGATCATGAAGCCTCAGGTCGAGCGTATAGAGAACTATCCGGAGGTGGCCGATCGCTTGCGCCGGCACATTCAGGAAACCGAAGGCCAGATCACGAGACTCGAGTCCGTCCTGGAGGGCCTTGGCGAGGAGCACTCCACCCTCAAGGACACCGCCTTGTCGATGGTTGGCAGCGTGGCCGCCATTGGACATTCGATGGCCGGCGACGAGATCATCAAGAACAGCCTGGCGAATTTCGCATTCGAGAACTACGAGATTGCTGCCTACAATTCGCTGCTGGTACTGGCCGACGCTGGGGGCTTCCAGGATGCTGAAAGGGCCCTCAAGCAGAACCTGAACGAAGAGGAAGCCATGGCCAACTGGCTCAAGGAAAATCTGAGCGACGTTACCATGCGGTATGCCAGGCTGCGCGAGGCCGGGGCGACTGCAAAAAGCTGATGCACCGCACCGGCGCGGGCGGCGTTTCGAAACAGACGCTCGCCCGCCCCTCCCTCGTTTGAGGCCTCTTCAAGGCGTCGTGTCCGCCACGAGAAGAGCTTGCTGACGGGCCAGTTCATCTGCTGTGGGTTTGCGCAGGTGTCGCCTGCCGTCAGCCTGGATGACGGAAAACAAACCGACCTCGGCATGTCGCGAATTGTCCCAGCCCGGGTAGGCCGTTATCGGGTACAGGCAAATACCCTCGATCGGCGCTCCGAGACTGATTGCGGAACGCACCTCGTCGCAGACATAATGGAGCCAAGCCGGCCCGCCGGATCCCTCGGAGCCGGTCTCCGCAATGAACATCGGCTTGCCGTACCGGTGAGCAACTTCTAGCAACATTTCCGACAGGGCGCGGTACTCGTGGTGTCCCATCGGAATCGTCGGCCCGTTTACGTACCATTGATTGTGCGGGTAAAAATTCAAGCCCACGACATCGACAACATCTTCGCTCCCGCCCAACTCAGGTTCGACGCGGCCCAGCAACATGTCGTAAGCTTCGAACTGTCCCTGTCGGGCGTTTTCGGCCCGGCGCCGTTCGCTGCGGGTCCGGTCACGAGGGGCGATATGGATAAGCGGCTCGGCCCAGACAAATCTGCAGGCGGGATCGATCTCCCGCATTGCACGAACACCCGCGATGGCGGCCTTGACGAGGTGCCGCTTGAACCATCCACGTTTGTTCGGCCCCACGCGCGGGAAATAGCCGACCTCGACAGCCCATGCGAAAAACGAGATTTCGTTGATGGGGCACAACAGAGGCGATGTTCCGGTGATCGAACGGTGTACCTTGACGGCTTCTGCCGCGAACGAGGCATAGGCGTCGATGAAATGCAGCGAGCCCTGATCGACATGGTCCGGAGATCCGTAGTGAAAGATGTCCCAGATTACCTGAACACCTGCCGATCGGGCTGCCTCGACCATTGGCGCCCAACTTGACCAGTCATAGGTTCCGGGAGCGGTTTCGATCAAATGCCAACGCAGGCCGTCGCGGATGGTGCGAAGGCCGAGTTCGGCGCAGCCGCGGTAGTCGCCCAGGGCATGCAAATTATGCGAGGTCGCACGAATAAGATCGAGGCGAACGCCGTCCTTGCGCCGGTGCGAGGAGCATTCAAAGCCTGCCATGAAAAAACTGGCGAAGCGCGAAGCTTCCGGAACCGAGGCCTCCGTCTGGCGTCCCACTTCGCTCATTTTTCGAAGTCTCCTTTGGGCAATCGGCTTCGAACTCGGCCGCCTTGTCCGGACCGGGAACCGCGTTGGCGAAATACCGAATTCAGTCGGGCGCGCCCCATGTTCGTTGCTCAGTCCAGCTCGTCCTTGCGTGGCCGGGTAGTGCCGAACCCATTGGTAGAGCCTTTGTTCCGGTGGTGAACTGTCCGGGCGCCGCGTGCAAATGAGGAACAAGGAGGCCCGTCCCAAGTTCGGGGCGATGTACAGCCGCCGTCATCCACTCGAGCGGCTGCTCGGCAACAACAGAGGCATGGGATCACATGACCGTTCAGATTCGACTTTCCGAGATCGACCACGCCAGGCGCGAGGATCGTGGCGACGGCGCTTGGAGCATCGCACCGGACCTGGGTTACTTGCGGCTAGCAATCGTCAATGTCGTGTTCTTCGGCGCACCGGGCAGCGGAGATCGGAACTGGGTGCTGATCGATACCGGGTTGCCGACGTCTCGCAGCAGCATTCTAGCGGTCGCGGAAAAGCGGTTCGGCGTCAACGCACGGCCGGCTGCAATCATCCTGACCCATGGCCATTTCGACCATGTGGGAACGGTTCTAGAACTCGCAAATGGCTGGGACGTGCCTGTCTTCGCCCATCCACTCGAGCACCCCTATTTGGACGGAACCACATCCTATCCGCCACCGGATCCCTGGGTTGGGGGTGGACTGATGGCGCTGCTTTCACCGCTTTTTCCACGCGGGCCAATCGATCTTGGCAGCCGTTTGCAACCCTTGCCCGCCGATGGATCGATCCCCGGAATGCCCGGATGGCAATGGCTGCACACACCCGGACATGCCCCTGGGCATATCTCGCTCTGGCGCGAGCAAGACCGCTCGCTCATCGTAGGAGACGCTTTCATCACCACCGGTCAGGAGTCGGTCTATGAAGTCGCCATTCAGGATCTCGAGATGCACGGTCCGCCGCGCTATTTCACGCCAGACTGGGATGCAGCGGAAAGGTCCGTGAAGCATCTGGCTGCCTTGGGCCCCCAGATGGTCATCAGTGGACACGGTGCGGCTGCTGCGGGAGTGGGCATGCGGCAGGCTCTCGATAACCTGGCTGAGCGATTCAGGGTATTCGCCGTCCCGCCGAAATTGAAATTCGTGCGCGAGCCAGCGTCGCCGATAGCTAGGCCAATCGAGCCGCCATCGTTCTGAAATTATGGTCGGATTGGCCAACGCGGGACCATCGGACAGAGTAACTCGGTCCAGCGGAACAAACCCGGCCGGCGACAGTTGGGGCACTCGCTCAGGGGGCGACACCCCGCGAAGTGCCGCGAGGTTCCGCGCCATGGGGAGGCTCAGATGGAAACCCGATGAACGCATGCCCTAGCCGCGTTCCCGCAAAGAGAGATTGCAGAACCGGTGTTGTTGCCATCCAGCCCTAAGTTGACACGCCAACTGCTCTGTATCCTAGGAGGCGCATTCTTGCCCGGTTGCGCGGGGGGAGTGCTCGATCCCCAAGGACCAATTGGCGTCGGCAATCGCACGATTCTTTTGAACTCGCTGGCGGTGATGCTGGTGATCGTTGTTCCCACGCTTGTTGCGCTTCTGGCATTCGCCTGGAAGTTCCGTGCCTCGAACAGCAACGCCCGCTAAAACCCGGAGTTCACCTATTCGGGACGCGTGGAGTTGATCGTCTGGTCGATCCCGACGCTCACCATCCTGTTCATTGGCGGGCTGATCTACTACGGATCGTATCAGCTCGATCCACGCAAACCGATCCCTTCTAGCCAGCCGCCGCTCGACATTCAGGTGGTGGCGCTCGACTGGAAATGGCTGTTCCTCTATCCCGAGCAGGGCGTGGGTGCTGTCAATCAACTGGTTATCCCCGCCGGTGTTCCAGTGCGTTTCAAGTTGACCTCGGCCAGCGTGATGAACACGTTCTTCGTGCCCCAGCTTGGTAGCATGGTCTACGTCATGAACGGCATGCAGACCGAATTGCATCTGCAGGCCGACCGCGAGGGCAGCTTTTTCGGCCAGTCGGCGCACTTCAGCGGCGACGGCTTCTCGGATATGAATTTCAGTGTGAGCGCGGTTTCAGCCGATGCCTTCACCCGCTGGGCGTCATCGCTGCGTGGCGGGGGCGGCGTGCTGAATGCCAATGCCTATCGCGAACTCGCCCGGCAAAGCACAAATGTGGCGCCGGCTTCCTTCGGTCATGTCCAGCCTGGGCTGTTCGAAGCGGTCGTTCAGCAGACGCTCCCACCGGGTCCGGGGCCTGCTGAGAGCGCAGCCAGCGGCGAGCCACAGGTGAGCCCAAGGGCATTCCCCCCGGCGGCGGCAACGATGACCCATCATCCACAAGGGGCAGAATGACGATGCTGGGCAAGCTCGACTGGTCGGCCGTTCCTTTCGATCAACCCATCCCCCTCGGCGCAGCCCTTGGCGTCTTTCTGGCAGCAGCCGCCGTGCTTGGCTGGATAACGGTGAAGGGGTACTGGCCATATCTGTGGAGCGAGTGGATAAGCTCGGTCGACCACAAGCGCATCGGCGTGATGTACATTGTGCTGGCGATGCTCATGCTTCTTCGTGGTTTTATCGATGCTATCATGATGCGCACACAACAGGTGCTGGCGATTCACGGGCCGGGCTACCTCCCGCCGGAGCATTACGACCAGATCTTTTCCGCGCACGGCACGATCATGATCTTCTTCGCCGCGATGCCGTTCATGATCGGCCTGATGAATTTCGTCGTGCCGCTGCAGCTTGGCGTACGCGATGTCGCTTTTCCGACGCTCAATTCCGTCAGCTTCTGGCTGACGGCTTCCGGAGCCCTGCTGGTCAACATCTCGCTTGTGATCGGCGAGTTCGCGCGCACCGGCTGGCTGCCCTATGCCCCTTTGTCGGAAACCACCTACTCGCCGGGCGTCGGTGTCGATTATTATCTGTGGGCGATCCAGATCTCCGGCGTCGGCACGCTGCTCACCGGTGTCAACCTGGTGACGACCATCCTCAAGATGCGGGCGCCGGGAATGGGCTATCTGCGAATGCCGATGTTCTGCTGGACCTCGCTCGCGTCCAACCTGCTCATTGTCGCAGCCTTCCCGATCCTTACCGCCACGCTCGCAATGCTGACGCTGGACCGGTATCTCGGCTTCCACTTCTTCACCAACGAAGCCGGTGGAAATCAGATGATGTTCGTCAACCTGATCTGGGCGTGGGGCCATCCCGAAGTATACATCCTGGTGCTTCCCGCCTTCGGAATCTTCTCCGAGATTTTCTCGACTTTTTCATCGAAACCGCTGTTCGGATACCGTTCGATGGTCGCGGCCACGATGTTCATCTGCATCGTCTCGTTCATGGTCTGGTTGCATCACTTCTTCACCATGGGTGCCGGAGCGGACGTTAATGCCGCCTTCGGCATCGCCACGTCGGTCATTGCCGTGGGAACCGGTGTGAAAATCTACAACTGGCTCTTCACCATGTATGGCGGGCGCGTTCGTTTCGACACGCCGATGCTTTGGGCATTGGCTTTCGTGACCACCTTCACCGTCGGCGGCATGACTGGCGTCCTGCTTGCCGTCCCGCCGGCCGACTTCGTGCTACACAATTCGCTTTTCCTCGTCGCGCATTTCCATAACGTCATCATCTCGGGCGTGTTGTTTGGAGCATTCGCCGGCTTCACCTACTGGTTCCCCAAGGCGTTCGGTTTCCGTTTGCACGAAGGCTGGGGAAAGGCGGCATTTTGGGTCACCTTGGCCGGCTACATGCTGGTCTTCGTACCGCTCTATATTGTCGGTCTGCTCGGCATGACGCGGCGCCTGCAACATATCGATATGGACCTTTGGGCACCGTGGCTGGTGGTGGCCGCTTTCGGCGTGGTGGTGATGATCGCCGGCGCGGCGCTGCAGATCACACAGCTTTTCGTTTCGGTCCGGCATCGCGACAAGTTTCGCGACGAAACCGGCGACCCGTGGGACGGGCGTTCGCTGGAGTGGTCGACATCTTCTCCTCCTCCTGTCTTCAATTATGCACGGCTGCCTCACGTGGAAGACGAAGAGCCCTACTGGAGCATCAAGCAACGAGGGATCGAACAGAGCTCGGACGAGGAAAAGGCATATGAGCCGATCGAGATGCCTCGCAACAGCCCGACTGGCTTCGTCACCGCCTTCTTCAGCACACTGATCGGCTTCGCGCTGATCTGGCATATATGGTGGCTGGCGATCGTCGGCTTCATCGGCGCCTACGCAACCTTCGTCGTATTCGCCTGGCGCGATCATGGAGACTACGAGATCCCTGTCGACGAGGTCGCCCGCATCGATCATGACCACAAGGCAGCCCAGTTTGCCTGGCTGCGCGGGTGGGAGCGCCCGGCATGAGCGATCACGCATTCTCCGGCGACATCAGCGCCGGCACCCAGGCACGGGACCCGTATCGGCTTAATCACACCGGTCGGCATGCGGTGCGCTCTGCGACGGGCCACGGAGAAGGCGGCCCGGCCTCAAAGTTCGTCACGGTGACCTACGGCTTCTGGATCTTTCTCCTGTCCGACATCATCATGTTCTCGGCATTTTTCGCCACCTACGCCGTGCTCGCCAAGGCAACCGCCGGCGGACCGACAGGCAAGGATCTGTTCGAACCGACACGGGTTGCGGTCCAGACGGGCCTTCTGCTCACTTCGAGCTTCACCGGCGGCGTGGCAACACTCGCCACCCGTCGCAGATCAATGGCTGCCACGCAGTTCTGGCTTCTCGTCACGGGGTTGCTCGGGGCAGCGTTCCTGTTCCTGGAACTACAGGAGTTCGCGGCAATGATCGGCGAGCAGGCAGGCCCCTCGCGCAGCGCATTTCTTTCTGCCTTCTTTGCGCTCGTTGGCTGCCACGGTGCCCACGTCGGTCTCGGCCTGCTCTGGCTGGGAACGATGATGGCGCAGCTGTGGGTCAAGGGCTTTCGGCCCGACATCTTGCGGCGGCTCCACTGCTTCGGGCTCTTCTGGCACGCCCTCGACATCATCTGGGTTGCCATCTTCACCCTGGTCTATCTGCTGGGAGCATCGTCATGACCGAGTTCGAGAGCAAGACCGGCGAGTTGCAGGACCGCCGCGATTCAGCGCCGGGCGAGGAACACATAAGCGAGCACGAAACGGCTGGGGGCCTCTCGGGCTATGTGCTCGGCTTCGGCCTGGCTATCCTGCTCACGATCGCGTCATTCCTGGCGGCGCGAACCGACCTGATTTACCAGCCCGCGGTCATCTCGGCCCTGGTGGTGCTCGCCGTTGCGCAGATGGGCGTGCATCTTGTCTTCTTTCTGCACCTGACCACCGGGCCGGACAACACCAACAACATCCTGGCGCTGGCCTTCGGCGTGCTGATCGTCGCGCTGGTGGTTCTGGGCTCTATCTGGATCATGGCCCATCTGAATGAAAACATGGCTGCCATGACACCCCATCAAGCCGGAACCATGCCTTGAACGCTCCCCGCGAACGCACGGCCGCCCGCAGCGCCATTCGCACGGATGGCCCCAGGAGACAAAAGGCTCGTCAGATCTCGTGCTTTGGCTGGGCTGCGCGTAGGGCATCAAGCGCTAAGCGAACCGCATCGATGCCTGAGACGCTGGGCTGGATAGGCCTGAAAATCAGGCGGCCGTTCCGGTAGTCCAGGCCCAACGCCTTGCTGTTCCGCCATTGGGACGCCGACGGCTTGTTCCGAGGGGTGATCGCGATGGCCTCGGGACCGACATCGACTTTGCCGACGCCCAATTCCGACGCTGCTATTCGCAACCTGGTAAATTCCAGCAAAAGGGCTACTTCGCCAGGCATGTCTCCAAAGCGGTCCTCGAGCTCTTCGCTGAATGTATCGAGGTCCGGCTCCGAACGGATGCGGGAGAGCCGCGCATAGAGGCCAACGCGCACCGTAGGCTCGTCGACATAGCTCTCGGGAAAAGCCCCCTTTCCCGAGCCATTGATCTCGGCAAGTTGCTTGCTGAAGTTGGCCCCTCCGCCAGCCGCCGAGACCGCCCGCTCCAGCAAGTGCTCGTACAAGCCCACTCCGATCAGCTTCATATGCCCGGCCTGGTCTTCGCCGAAAAGATCTCCGGCGCCACGCAGGTCGAGGTCTCTTTGACTGATTGCCAGGCCGGAGCCGAGCCGATCGAGCGCAAGCATCGTCGAAAGCCGGGCCCTGGTGCCGTCGGCCAGTTCAACGCCAGGCTGGGTCAGAAGAAACGCAACGGCCTGCACCGCCCCCCTTCCGACCCGGCCCCGCAACTGGTGCAACTGCGCCAGACCGAACCGGTCGGGGCGCCAAACGATGATGGTGTTGGCCCGCGGCACATCGAGGCCGCTCTCGATGATGTCGGTGCTCAACAAAATGTCGCCATCACCGTCGGCGAATCCGACCATGACTTCGTCCAGCTGTCTCCCCTTCATTTCACCATGCGCCGTCTTGACCCCGAGTTCCGGCACCAGTCTGTTCAGCTGGTCACAGGCCGGGGCAATATCCTCGATCCGCGGGACCACGAAGAAGCTCTGTCCACCCCGGTGAAATTCACGCAGGAGGGCCGCGCGCACCGATGCTGGATCGAACGCTGCCAAGATCGTGCGAACGGGACGTCGTTTGGCGGGCGGAGAGTTTAGAACGCTGACGTCCTGGATGCCCGACAACGCCGATTGCAGCGTCCGGGGTATCGGTGTGGCGCTCATGCTCAGCGTATGGAGGCGAGGCGTCATGGTCCGCAGGGCCCGCTTCAACTTGACCCCGAACCGGTGCTCCTCGTCGATCACCAGCAGTCCAAGATTGGCGAAGGTGACGCTCCTGGACGCCAGGGCCTGAGTACCCACAACGACCGCAACCTGGCCGCTCCGCAGACCCTCTTTTGCCGCTCTCGCCTCCGCTGCCCCGACCATCCTAGAAAGGTGGGCGACCTGCAGGCCGGTTCCTGCGAAGCGGCGGCTGAACGTCTCATAGTGCTGTCGTGCCAACACCGTTGTCGGCGCTATGATAGCAACCTGTTTCCCGCAGAAAGCCGCGGCGGCGCAAGCACGCAGGGCGACCTCTGTCTTGCCGAAGCCGACATCGCCGCAGACGAGCCGGTTCATTGTTCTTCCCGACGAAAGATCATCGAGCACAGCGCGGATGGCGGCCGCTTGGTCGGGCGTCTCCGTATAGGGAAATCTCGCCGCAAAACGGGCCAAGTCCGTGCGGGAGGGCTTTATGATCTCGGCAGGCTGGCTGGACCTGATTTTGGCAAGACTCAAGAGGCGTTTGGCCAGCCTGTCGATCTCGCGCAACGCAGCTTCGCGTCGCTTCGGCCAGCCCTCGCCTTTGAGGCGATCAAGCGACACTGCCTCCGGTTCCGAGCCGTAGCGCCATATTCGTCCAAAGTCGTCGACCGGAACCAGCAAGGAAGCCCCGCCATGATATTCCAGTCTGACGACATCCTGTTGCTGGCCAGCCAACTCGACCTGTTCGACCGCGGCGAGCACGCCCAGGCCATGGTCTTCATGGACGACGACATCGCCAATGCGCAACTCGGGTTCGAGTATGCCCGTGGTCGCGCTCCCGCTCGCCTTTAACGCGGGCCCAAACAGGTCGGATGCGGCCACCACGGCGATATTGGATTGCGCGTCGACAAACCCTTCGTCGAGGACGAATTCAGCCTTGAGAACAGAGCCCCTCGCGGCCGAAAGGATTTGCGGCAAGTCGGCCGCTTCCTCTGCCCGCCGGCCTAGTCTCCTATCGAGCAGGCGATCTGCTCGCTGCAGTTCAGAGGCATCGCCGGTGAACACTACTCTGACTCCGGCACTCGTCTGCCCTCTGATGAATTCCGCGAAATCATGCCCGGGTCGGGCCTGGCGGAAGAATTTGGGAACTCCCACGGCAGAAACGGCTAGTCTCACGCAGCAGCGGTTAAGCAGAGCAGCGTCCCACTCTTCACGGGATAGGTAAAATCGTCCCGGCAAAGGTTTTTTCGTTCCGGCTGCCTCCTGCCTGGCACGACGTGCATCCTCGACCAGATCCAGAATTCTGCCGAGCGGCTGCCCGTCGGTCCCTTCAAGGAAGGAGATCGAAGCGCTGGATGCCGCATCGAAGACGGATGGCATAGCGCCATACGATGCGACCAGGCGCTCCTCCATCGACGTCGTGCGCATCGCTGTCAACTCAGGATGCTCACCAGCTTTAAAGATCAGCTCGGATGCCGGTCCGACCGTAATCGAGTCTCGAACCTGATCGCTGAGCTGACTGAGCGGGTCGTAGGTCTTGAGCTGCCGGATGCAGGCATCGGGATCAACGATGACGCGAACGGGGCCATCCGCGCCAGCAGGGAAAATATCGATGAGATCGCCCCGAAAGGCTATCTCACCCGGTTCGTCGACCCTCTCGTCGACGACATAGCCAATGGCTTCGGACCAGGTTCTAAAATCGTCACGGTCGAGCTTTTGTCCCACCTCCAGAATTGTGAAACCGCCAGCGATGACCGGAGCAGGCGGCACCCGCTGCAGAATGGCTTCGAGCGACATTACAGCGATGCGCGGGCGATCCGGCTTCGTTGCGATCTCACGCAACGCACGAAGCCTTCGCCCCATATTGGCGCGTGTGGGCCACACCCTGTCGTAAGGCAGGCAATCCCAGGACGGCAGCAAGATTATATCCGCGTCAGGCAGGAACTGACGCAAGGCGCCGGCGATCTCCTCGGCACTGCGTTCCGAGGGAGCTATATGGATGATGTGCTTGTCCCGACTGGTCTCCAGGCCACGGGCCAGCGCTACCGCGATTGCTGAGGATGGCGGTCCGCCGTGCTCTATCGCAAACCCGCTGTCATCCGTGTGATCGATTTGTTCGACATCCGTCCGCGAAATATGCCTGTTCACTGAAATCTCACCTTGCCACTGAGACAACGTCAGCGGAGCCACCCCGTTCCTGGCGGCGCATCAAAGAGTTCCAGGACGGGCTGCGGGTGCAGCCCTTGAAATTGGGGGGAGCGACTGGGTCAAAGCTGCGCCGTGATCGGCGAACTCCTGGGGCTGGCTGCCCAGCGGGACAATTTCTAACCGAGCCTATGTCATAGGTTAATGCATTGCTGCCTGGCTCACCTATGGCTGTCCTAAAAAACTGGTGCTTGGATCATTCCGGGATCTTCAACCACCCTCGACGCTGGCAAAACGCTCCAGGCATGGGACCATGCCGCACGGCGGCGCTTTCTGCCGCCGCGCATATGTCCCCATGCCAGTCGGAACTTTTGGCGCGGATAATAGTTCGATCACCAACATCAGCCAGGTAGTCAATTTGTTCCCCACCTCATCCTCGGATGTACTCATTCGCAAGCTTCAGACCATCTCGGATCTTCGAGAGGCCGACATCGGCGTTCTGAAAGGCATTCCGATCCAGGAGAAGGAATATTCGGCCAACCACGATCTGGTGCGTGAGGGCGACCGTCCTGTTTACTCGTTTGTCGTTCTTGATGGCTTGGTCGGTTCCACCAAACATACGGGCGAAGGAAAGCGACAAATCACATCATTCTTCGTCGCCGGCGACATTCCTGATCTGCATGGGCTGCATCTGTCGGTCATGGATTGTAACTTCTCGACCCTTACGCCGGCGCGAATAGGTTTCATGCGGCATGACACCCTGCGTGCCGTTTGCGACCAGCACCCTCGCATCGCCACCGCTTTTTGGCGGTCGACGTTGATAGATGCCGCGATTTACAGGGAGTGGGTCATCAATGTGGGAAGACGCGAGGCATACACCCGCATGGCTCACATCCTGTGCGAACTGATTTTTCGCTTGCGCTCTATGGGGCGCATTGAGGATCACGTGGCGGATATTCCCATTACACAGGCGGCCCTTGGCGATGCACTGGGTTTGTCCACGGTCCACGTCAACCGGATGCTCCAGGAACTACGACGCAGAGGTCTCATTGCCACCTCGGGATCAAAAGTTCACGCACTGGACTGGGCTGGCCTCACTCACGCAGGAGATTTCGACACGACCTACCTGCACCAAAGGAACCCCGCAGATTAGCAGTGACGGAAGCTCTCCGATGGCACGATTTTTCTTCGACAGCGGCGATGGCGATCTCATCTTCGAGGACGAAATAGGTGTCGAATGCGCTGGCCTCGAGGAGGTCCGCCGCGCGGGATTCGAGGGCCTTGTCGACCTCACGAGAGAGTCACTGAAGAGCGTCGACGGGCAGCAATTGTTTATCGAAGTGCGCGATGAAAATGGCGCCAAGATTTTGCGGCTAAGCCTCTCGCTTCGGGTAAAATCGAACGTATAAATTTGCACCCTACGCGCAGCGTTAGGCGAGCGGACTGGGACTGCAAACATCCACTGGCATGTCGTGTCTCAAAACCAGGGCCACTTTTGAGCGACATGCATTAACCCATAGATTGTGCCTCGATTTGTGTACAGGACGGGGAACCATCAAAGAGCCGCCGAGTTCGTCCAACGGACAAGCTCGGAATCTAACATGGAAGAAATCGGCAAGGCACAACAAAAGGTCATAGCCCGCCTCATACGGGAGTGGATTTCATCGGACGCCAATCGTCGCCAGCTTCGCCAGTTGCTGGATCTGCCGACAGATACGGACATGCCCAGCGAGCATCGGTCATTGCTTGACGAACTCGACCGAAAGCTCAACCAATGAGCGCCCCTGCTTTCGGGAGGGCTTCCGAGTGGATGCGAGCCGGTGGCGAGGGAAAGGAGCTGAGGTCGACATCTGGTTGAGGCCGCCGACATTTGACCGAAGCAGACGCGAACGCTTTACGCGGGGACGGCGCCGATTGGCCGAAGAAAGAATGTTCGGTGGTTTCGTGGAGCCGCGGTCGGATTCCTAGAGGTGAGTTTCTGCACCTTGCTGCGCGTTTAAAAGTTGAGAAACGGCAGTTATGATCTGCGGCAGAAAAAAGGGCTTGGTGATCATTATGCTGTTGGGCACGCCTTCCGCTCCCCAGTGTACCGCGCTGTCGCCACTGATATAGACAACCGGGAGGGTCGAGTTGGACCTTCGCAAGTGCCGAGCGACCTCCCACCCCGACTGTCCTGCTCCCAGACGGATGTCCGTGAGCACGGCCTTGAACTTGGTCGGATCGGGGTCGAAAGCCGCCAGCGCGTCGGCGGCACTCCGAGTGCCGACGACCTGGAAGCCGGCCTCCTCCAAAGCTGACTCGAGGTCGAGCAGGATCATTGTCTCATCTTCGACGATCAGAACAGCACCTTCGCTCATCCGGAATCTCCCCAAGCCGCCACCGCTAATACGAGTTCGGCGTCAACTTGGTTCCATCTGACGCGCAGCAGCCTGTTGGTTATCGAAGCTCTACGCTGCCTCGATTGCGCGGCGGACTTGTGACGTCGGGAAGCCACCCTGGAAAAGGCCGACACCGGCTTAGCTGCTTCGACAGCCTTGGACAATGAGGCTGAATTACAGGTTGTAGCCGACGCTTAACCGTTGCCGACGAGGTCGCTTTGATCAAGCGTTCTCCTGATCTCCAGAAGCTTGCTGGATCTGCGTCATCACCTTTTGGGGATCCACATTCTCGGCGAGTTCCGGCAGCTCTTTGTCGGCCGGGGTCGAGATATTCAGACGCGCCGTCAAGGCAGCCACCATCTCGATCAGCCGCGTGGTTTCATGTTCGTTCAGAAGGCTGATCTGCAAATCCAGTTCGGCTCGGCGCTCGCTGTGGGCGGCCATTCTGTTCTGATTGATCAGCACGAAAGTAGACAGGAAGATTGCCTCAACCGAGGCGACCATGGCCAGGATCACGAAAGTCGGGTCCCAGGCTGGGACGGCTGGTATCGCGCCAAGGTTCGCGAGGACCCAGACGACAAGAATTGCAAGGTGCAGATAGACGAAAGTCATGCTTCCCGCGAAGCGCGAAACAGCGCCGGCGACCCACGCTTGAACGCCTTGGTGCTCCTCTTGCTGCCGCCTGTGCTCGACCAGGGCCTGTATGTTCTGGTGGAGCACCGACTGCATGTCGGCTGGACGTTGGTCGCTCATTTGAAAGCCCCGTTTGGAGATCATTCCGTGCAAGCGGCGTCGCTTATCGCCGGTGGCTCCCGCGAGGCCGGATCTGCCTTGAACTCGTCGGCACACGACTTGGGTCGCTGCCGACGGCCCGCTTGGAACAAGGCGTGCCGTCCTGCAATAGTGTGCACCATGCCGACCACTGCCTGCGGGGCGCTCTGATGAACCATATGGCCGGCGCCCGGAACCACCTCAAGGAGAGACCCACCGACTTCCGCGTGCAAGCGTCGTGCATCGCGTTGCGCGTCGAACAACCGGTCCCCGGATCCCGCCATGATGCCGGTGGGCACGGCAATGTCCCTATAGTTGGCTTTTCCCAAGAGGGACGCGGCCAGCATCGATGCTGTCTCCAGAGAAACCGCCCGCAGTTGGGAAGGGCGGCTGGCGACATCTTTGGCCAGTGCGGCGAAGTCGCCGGCGACGACGGCGGGTTTAAAGATCTTCTCCATTGCCCAATGCCAAGCAAGCCTTACAAGCGGGGGCAGCAAGGTGTGACGAAACGCGGTGCCGATCACAGGCAGTGCAGGGAGTGCGGCCAGTGCAAGATCCAGCCGCGGTGGCGGATAGTAATAGCCCGAGACCAGCACGATGCCGACGACCGATTGAGAATGCCTGCGCGCCAATTCGAGGGCGATCCAAGCTCCCCAGGAATGTCCAAGCACGAGGTATTTCTCTATACCCAGCCCGCAGGCCGCGGCATGTATAAGGTCGGCTTGGTCGCGAGCGGACCAACGCCGGCCGCGCGGCCGTGAGCTTCGCCCAAAACCGGGACGATCAAATGCAAGCACCCGGTAGGTCTTTGCCGCCTCATCGAAGATGCCGCTCGACTTGAAATCCTCCGCCATGGATCCATTGCCATGCAAGAGAAGGAGCGGCATGCCGGTTCCGGCTTCGATAAAATGCAGGCGCACACCATAGATCTCCATCACACGTCCGCACGCCCGGCCGGCAATCGCACGTTTGGCGCGGATGGCGTTGTATGCCGCCAGCGCCGCCAACGAGGCCGCGAGCAACCCGGTCGCGAGTTTCGGTCCATCTCTGTCGAACGCCATGCCCGTGCCTGTTGGAAACTATCTCCCGACCCCAACTCTCGGGGCGAAAGCTTGTTCCGCCAGACAAGACAACGCTGTACAACCGGCTCAAGCGGCTAAAGTAGGCCTTCTCCACGGAGTTGGGACCGTTAAGCTTGGGCAGCGCTGCTGCCTCCCATTTTCCAATCACCCTGCCAACGTGCGCGCACGGCAATCATCAGCATGGCCGCTTCCGTCATCCCGGTCTGGAAAAGTCTGACCAGCTCTCTCGCGATGGATTCTGCCGCGGTAGTGTCCGACGAAATCTCAAATTCCTGACACAGCGCGTCGAAGACCGACCGAAGCGTTCTCAGGTCGTCTGGATAGAGAGCGTCCGTATTCGTAAGAATGGGTCGGTCAAGCATCAAACGTCTCCAAACGAGTGAAGTGCGGTTCGGGCACCCAGCCAGCGGGAGCTCGTCAAGTGCCCGCTGGTTTCCCCTTTATCCGCCACAGCGCGCCAAGCTGTCATTAACCTATGACCGGTGCGGCGTGTTCGGCTGACCGGCCCGCCAAAGAAACTGCCGTCCCGCGGGGAACTCTTGGCCGCAGACTGCATTTAAGTCCGGGCAAAACGGGGACGAAATGGGGGCCACTTCAAGCAATCCGCGATCTGAACTGCAGCGCTTCGAGCTTTTGGCAGCGCTGGGCGACCGTATTCGCGAGATTACGGATCCCGCAGAACTGGCCTACGCAGCCGCGGAACTGCTGGGGAACCATTTTGGCATCAGCCGAGCCGGATACGGCACGATCGATCTAGAGAAAGAAACGATCACCATTGACAGGGACTGGAACGCGCCAGGCATCAAAAGCCTGGCTGGGACGCTGAATTTCAGGAACTACGGCTCGTATATCGAGGATTTGAAGCGAGGCGAAACCGTTGTCTTTGAAAACGCCGAGACAGATCCGCGAACCAGCAGCCATGCGGAGGCACTCAAAGCCATCAGCGCCCAATCCGTCATCAACATGCCCGTTACCGAGCATGGCGGGCTGGTGGCGCTGTTATACCTGAACCACTCCGCGCCCAGACGCTGGGCGACGGAGGAAGTAGCCCTCATTTCGGCAGTCGCGGACCGGACGCGTACGGCGATAGAACGCCTTCGCGCCGAACTGGCCCTCCGTGAGAACGCCGAACGCCTTGCTTTTCTCGACCGCCTCGGCAGGGAGATAGCCCTCGCGGCCGACGCCGATGCTGTCATGCAGATCACCACTCGGCTCCTCGGCGAACATCTTGGCGTCTCGATTTGCGCCTATGCCGACATGGAGCAGGACCAAGACCATTTCACCATCCGCGGCGATTGGAGCGCACCTGGCTCGCCCAGCATCAGGGGATATTACAGTCTTGCCGATTTCGGTCGCCTGGCTGTCACCAACCTCAGCGCCAACAAGCCGCTTATCATCAACAACAACCTTGAGGAAATTGCTCCCGAGGAAGCGAAGACCTTTCAGGATATCGGGATAACGGCAACCATCTGTATGCCTTTGGTCAAACAAGGCCGACTGACTGCCCTGATGGCCATCCACGACAAGCAGCGCCGCGTCTGGTCGCAACGCGAACTGTCCTTGCTGACCGAGGTGACGGAGCGGTCCTGGGCTCACATCGAGCGCGTTCGCTCGGAACAGGCGGCACGGGCCAGCGAGGAGAGGCTGAGGCTTGCCACCGACGCGGCCGCTATTGGCACCTGGGATTACGATCCCATCAGCGGAGTGCTGCGTTGGGACGACCGGTGCAAAGCCCTTTTTGGTTTGCCGCCGGACGCGGAGGTGACATATGAAAGCGCCTTCCTGGCGGGCCTCCACCCGGAAGATCGCGCACGGGCCGACGAGGCCGTACGCCAGTCGCTCGCGCCGGGCACCCCCTCCCGCTACGACATCGAATACCGGACGATCGGCCTTCGGGATGGCAAGGAGCGCTGGATTGCCGCAACGGGGGAAGCGCTTTTCCAGTCCGGCCGTGCGATCCGCTTCATCGGCACCGTGGTTGATGTCACCGCGCGAAAGCGGGTGGAGCATCAGCTTCAGTTGATGAACGCTACGGCGGCAGCCGTGGCGGCCGAGCTTGACGTGGAGCGAATTGTCCAGACGGTAACCGATGCCGGCGTCGTGCTGTCGGGCGCACAATTTGGAGCTTTCTTCTACAATGTGATCGACGACAAGGGCGACAGCTATGTGCTCTACGCCCTTTCGGGGGCACCTCGTTCTGCTTTCGAAAACTTTCCCATGCCGCGCAACACCGCGGTGTTCGAGCCCACTTTCCGCGGCACAAGCGTGGTGCGTTCCGACGATATCCTCACCGATCCGCGTTACGGAAAGAACTGGCCCCGCAAGGGAATGCCGGAGGGCCATCTGCCGGTGCGTTCCTATCTCGCCGTGCCGGTCGTCTCGCGTTCGGGCGAGGTCCTGGGCGGCCTCTTCCTTGGTCATTCAGAGACCGGCGTGTTCGCCGAACAGCAAGAAGCGGCCTTGCTGGGGCTTGCCGGCCATGCCGCGACGGCCATCGACAACTCCCGGCTGTTCAAGGCGCTGCAGACACTCAACGGCACGCTCGAACAACGTGTCAAAGATGAAGTTGCGGAACGCGCCAGAGCAGAAGAGCACCTGCGCCAAGCCCAGAAGATGGAAGCTGTCGGACAGCTCACCGGTGGCATCGCGCACGACTTCAACAATATGCTGGCCGTCATCATCGGCGGCCTGAACCTTGTGCAGCGCAAGCTCAGAAACGGCGATACCAACGTCCACCAATTCGTAACCGGCGCGATCGATGGAGCACAACGTGCCGCAGAACTTACCAGGCGACTGCTCGCCTTTTCCCGCCAGCAACCACTGGCGCCGAAGCGGCTGAATCCAAATCGCCTCGTCTCCGGTATGAGCGAATTGCTGAACCGGACGCTTGGCGAGACCATCCAGATCGAGACCGTGCTCGCTGCGGGCCTATGGCATGTCGAGGCCGACGCAGGGCAATTGGAAAGCGCGCTGCTCAACCTTTGCGTCAACGCAAGGGATGCCATGCCTGCTGGCGGCAAGCTGACGATCGAGACATCAAACGCCCACGTCGACGATCGCTATGCCAGGGAGAACGCGATCCCCTCCGGCCAGTATGTGATGATAGCGGTCACCGATACAGGAACGGGCATGACTGCTGATGTTGTCGCAAGAGCCTTCGATCCGTTCTTCACCACCAAGGGGGTCGGCAAAGGCACCGGGCTGGGACTCAGCCAAGTCTATGGGTTTGTTCGCCAGTCCGGCGGCAGTGTGAAGATCTATTCCGAGCAGGGCATCGGAACCACCTTGAAGATATATTTGCCGCGCTCGCACCATGGCGTGCTCGACAGCCAAATCGACGTCGTGGCAGGCGAGCACCCCGGCTGTGCAGACGAGATCATCATGGTTGTCGAGGATGAAGATCGCGTCCGGCTGATGGCCGCGGAAGCGCTGCGGGAACTGGGCTACTCCGTGCTGGAAATGCAAGGTCCACGCGAAGCGCTGGTGGCCGTCGAAAGCGGGCAAGTGCCGTCGCTTCTGTTCACCGACGTGGTGATGCCGGAGATGTCGGGCCGGGAGCTGGTGGATCAGGTCAAGACAATGCACCCGTCGCTAAAAGTGCTCTACACCACCGGCTACACACGAAATGCGATTGTCCACAACGGCACGCTCGATTTCGGAACCGAACTTTTGACCAAGCCTTACACGATCGACGAATTGGCAGAGAAAGTCCGGAAGGTGCTGGATCGAAAGTGAACGGGCAACAGCCCGCGACGCTCGCCGTGTGACCGAACCCGGCGTTTGCCGCGTAAGGTGTGCGGCGAAACGGGCCGAAGGTGTCGACACCGACATCGTATTAATATGGCCCGGCTTCACTTTTCCGAGCCAGTATCCCTCCAGATTTTGTCTACCTCTTGCCCATCCGCGGCCTTGCTCATTGCTGTGATGGCGCAGCACGATCGAAATCTCGTTGCCGCCGGTCACCGGTCGGAGAAATAAATGCCGCCTCTGGCTCCCTGCGATGCTCAACACTGAAGTTACCGTAAAAATGCTCACTGGCCGATGGCCGGATGGAACAATCAACTTGCCGGGATGTTCGGATGATCTAACCGGAGAGATGTCCATGTTCATGCACAACAAGCGCCTGCAATACACCGTTCGCGTCTCGGAGCCGAATCCTCGCCTGGCCTGCATGATCATGGAACAGTTCGGCGGCGCCGATGGCGAGCTTGCAGCGGCCATGCGCTATTTCACGCAAGGGCTTGGCGAGGACGATCTTGGCCGTCGTGACATGTTGCTCGATATTGCGACCGAAGAACTCAGCCATCTCGAAGTGGTGGGATCAATCGTCACCATGCTCAACAAGGGGCTTAAGGCACAGCTGGCCGAGGGCCAAATGAAGGAAGCGGACCTTTACCTGATGATCGGCGCCAGCGGCACAACAGCCAAGGAATCAATTCTGTTCGGCGGCGCTCCCGCGCTGTGCGACTCAGCCGGCGTTCCCTGGACCGCGGCCTATGTCGATTCGCGCGGTGAACCTACGGTGGATTTGCGATCGAATATCGCGGCCGAAGCTCGCGCCAAGATCGTTTACGAACGCCTCATCAACATCACCGACGACCCGGGAATCAAGGACGCGCTCGGCTTCCTGATGACGCGCGAGATCGCGCACCAGAAGTCGTTTGAGAAAGCACTTTACGCGATAGAAAACAATTTCCCTTCCGGCAAGCTCCCAGGCGTAGAGAAGTACGCCAGCATGTATGTCAACACCTCTCAAGGCGACGGCGATGTCGCTGGCCCATGGAATTCCGGCGAAGAGTGGGATCGGATCGATGACCTTGAAGAGGTGATGCCCGTCGACGGCGGAGACGGCCTGGCAACTGTCAAGCTGGGGGCCAAAGACATGAAGGTGGTGGCCAGGATGGCCGACCGTACGCTTTCCGATCCGGCTTCCGATCCGACAACAGGCGCTGATCTAGGGGCTGGCCCGGGAGCTGGCCGTACCAAGAACGCCGATTTTGGCGGCGCGGCAAGCATTCAGGAGGCCCCGGCCGTGGCAGAGGCTGCCGTCAAACGCGCACGTAGGCGTTAGTACAGAGCCGACATCATTGCGGGCATCTATGTTCCGCGATGCGGCCGGAAGCTAACACCGACGAAGGCAGGGCGCCCGACCAGCAACGGACTGGCCGGAGCGCTCGCATCGACATCTGTGCTGAATGTGGGTGAAGCAACCATGGCCACCGCCGCACCACGATCAGATTCGGAGCGTGCGGGCCAGCCGGACAAGGTCCGTCCCGACGGTTGCAAGAACCGGTGCATCGTGACAATCGGAGCATCGGCCGGCGGCGTCGACGCGCTGAAGAGACTTGTCCGCGATCTTTCGCCGGACATCCCGGCGGCTCTCCTCGTCGTACAGCACGTTGGTCCCACGAGTTACCTCGGCGACATTCTCGGTCGCGCTGCCAACATGCCCGTTGCAAATGCCTCCAACGGCATGAAGGTTAAAAACGGGCACATCTTCGTTGCACCGCCCGGAGCTCACCTTCTGTTACATGACGATCATATGCTGCTGCGGCGCGGGCCGCGCGAGAACCTGGCGCGCCCCGCCATCGACCCCCTGTTTCGATCGGCGGCCTGCAGCTTTGGCGGCAGCGTGATCGGCGTCGTGCTCACAGGCAGCCTCTCCGACGGCACCGCCGGCCTGCACGCAATCAAGATGTGCGGAGGCGTCAGCGTAGTCCAGGACCCCGGCGACGCTGCAGTACCCGACATGCCGCTGAGCGCCTTGCAGAATGTGGAAATCGACCATTGCGTCCCTCTGTCCGAAATGGCTGGCCTGTTGCACAGGCTTGCTTCCGAAATCGCAGGACCGACACCAGAAATCCCGTCCGGCATCCGCCTTGAGGCAGCGATTGCAGCTCAGGAGCACAGCACAATGGAACTGACCGAAGGCCAGCTTGGCGCCCCCTCGACATTTGTCTGCCCCGAATGTCATGGCCCCCTATGGGAGATAGAAGACGGGCCGATTACCCGTTACCGCTGCCACACCGGACATGCGTTCGGGGCAGACGTTTTGATGCAGGCCCAGGCTGACGATGCGGAACAGGCTCTTTGGAGCCTTTTAAGAGCGCACCAGCAGCGGGCTGAGTTGGCGAAACGTACGGCAAAACGCGAAGCCGCGCGGGAAAGACACAGCCTGGCCAGCCAAATGGCTGCGCGGGCCGCGGAGTACGAAGCCGACGCGAAACTTATTGAAGAGATCATCCATCGTCGAACGCCGTGACAAGGCAACAGCGTTTGTCAGGGCGGGTGCGTCTGCGCCATCCCGATCGCATTTTCCTGGATCAGCCGCGTTGCCTCACCGCTTGGCCTGTGGCCACGGGTATCCAGGTCCCATGCTTTGATTGAACACCTGCACCCAAATCCAACTGCACGAATTTTATGCAAAGCAGGAACATAGAAGCATTACGCGAGTTAGGCACTGACGCACTGGACGTATCCTCGCATTCTGCGGTCTGCCGGGGTGGTCCTTGTTATGTAAACGAATGCCAGGACAATGTATCGCTCGCAGCTTTTCGTACCTCTTTTTGGCCTGCTGTTGCTGATGGGTGGCCTGTTCCACGGGCACGATGCCATGGCGCAGGAGCCCTGTCCGGCCGATCACGATAAGCTGCTTGCAGCCCTCAAAGCCAACGTGAAGGCAAGCGGCGGACCAGCCAATGGCGGCTTTGAAACCAACGAATGGGCAGCCATCGTTGCCCGTGACGGCACTGTCTGCGCGATTGCGTTCAGCGGCCCCACCCCCGACTCGCAATGGCCGGGAAGTCGGCTCATAGCAGCGGAGAAAGCCAACACGGCCAACGGTCTCAGCCTGGCTCAGATGGCCCTCTCTACGGCCAATCTCTATGCGGGGGTGCAGCCGGGCGGGCCGCTATTTGGCCTGCAGGAGACCAATCCCGTCAACCAGGCCGCGGCCTATACGGGCGATCCCAAAACGTTCGGAAGCGCCGGCGACCCGCTCGTCGGCAAGCCGATCGGAGGCGTCGTGGTGTTTGGCGGCGGGCTTGCCCTCTACGACGGCAAGAGCATTGTCGGCGGCCTCGGCGTTTCAGGCGATTCCTCATGCGCCGATCACAATGTCGCCTGGCGTATCCGCGCGGCGCTCGGCTTCGACAAGGTCCCGGCAGGCGTCAATCCAAATCGCAAGGATGCCATTGTCTACGATCTGGACCCCGGCGGCAAAAGCGCTTCGGGCTGGGGCCATCCGCTTTGTGCCGGAACGGAGGCCGACATCGCGGCCGAACTCGGCGCCGGCGTGGGAGGCTCGATCAATAAATGAAAGCTATGCCGCAGTTGGCATTAACGCGCGTTGACGTAGAACGACGTACCCGCAAATTGGCAGCCGGGAATTCCTTTGGCGCTATCCTTCTGGTGACGCTGCTCGCCTGCCTGCTGCTTCTGGGCGCTGCGTCCGAGCCTCCTAAAACACCAGCGATCGTACCGCCAGCCGCAGCTTCGCCACCCGATGACGGCCAATGGACGATGCCGGCCAAGAACTACGCGTCGACGCGCTTCAGCGAACTCTCCGAGATCAATGAAGGCAACGTCAAGAACCTGCAGGTCGCGTTCACGTTCTCGACAGGCGTGAATAAGGGCCAGGAAGCAGCGCCGCTGGTCGTCGGCAACACCATGTATATCGTGACGCCCTTTCCCAACTTCGTCTATGCGCTCGATCTCTCCAAGCCCGGCGCCCCGATGAAGTGGAAGTACGAACCCAATCCCGAGCCGGCGGCACAGGGGGTGGCCTGCTGCGACGTCGTCAACCGAGGGGTGGCATTCGCCGACGGGCGCATCTTTTTCAATACGCTGGACGGCCACACGATTGCCCTTGATGCGAACACGGGCAAGCCGATCTGGAACACTCATGTCGGCAACATCAACATCGGCGAGACCATCACCATGGCGCCGCTTGTGGTGAAGGGCAAAGTGCTGGTCGGCAATTCCGGCGGCGAGATGGGCGTTCGCGGCTGGGTAAAGGCGCTCGACGCCGGCGACGGTCATGTCGTCTGGATCGCCTATAGCACCGGGCCGGACAAGGACGTGCTGATCGGATCGGACTTCAAGCCGCACTACGACATGGACAAAGGCAAGGATCTTGGCGTCACGACGTGGCCGCCGGAAGCCTGGAAGATCGGCGGCGGCAACATGTGGGGCTGGATTTCCTATGATCCCGATCTGAACCTGATCTTCCACGGCACCGGCAATCCCGGACCATGGAATCCGGATTTGCGGCCGGGCGACAACAAGTGGACGTCTGGCATTTTCGCGCGCGATCCCGACACCGGCGCGGCGAAATGGTTCTATCAGTGGAGCCCGCATGACCTCCACGATTATGACGGCATCAACGAGCAGATCCTGCTCGACATGACCTGGCAGGGCAAGCCGCGCAAGGTGCTGATCCGGCCGGAGCGCAACGGCTATCTCTACATCCTCGACCGGACCACCGGCGAGGTGCTGTCGGCAAAACCCTTTGGTCCGGTCAACTCCAGCAAAGGCGTGGATCTGAAAACCGGCCGGCTGATCGTAAATCCGGACAAGAAGACCGGCACCGGCAAGGTCGTTCGCGATATCTGTCCGACGGCGTCTGGCCTCAAGGACTGGCAGCCTTCCGCGTTCTCGCCGAAGACCGGCCTGCTCTACATCCCGCACAACAATCTGTGCATGGATGAAGAAGGCGTCGAGGTGAACTACATCGCCGGCACGCCCTATGTGGGCATGAACGTCCGCATGATACCAGGGCCCGGCGGTAATCGCGGCGCCTTCACCGCCTGGGACATCGCCGCGGAGAAACCCGCCTGGAGCCTCAAGGAGAATTTCCCGGTGTGGAGCGGCGCGGTAGTGACCGCCGGCGACGTTGTCTTCTATGGCACGATGGAAGGCTGGTTCAAGGCGGTTAGCGCCAAGACCGGAGACCTGCTTTGGCAGTTCAAGACCTCGTCCGGGATCATCGGCCAGCCCATCACCTATCGCGGTCCCGACGGGCACCAATATGTCGCCATCCTCTCAGGCGTCGGCGGCTGGGCCGGCGCAATTGTATCGGGCGATCTTGACCCGCGTGACGCCACCGCCGCACTCGGTTTCGTCAATGCCATGAAGGATCTGAAGAACGCGACAACCTCGGGAGGCACGCTTTATGTGTTCCGGCTGCCTTGATGGATTGTACTTGACCGTAGGTCCGGCGCGAAAGGCGTGTCAACGGCTGGCGATCGGCATGGCCGCCATCACCTTCGTGTTCTTGACGGCCACAGCAGACGCACGTGAGTTGAGGGTCTGCGCCGATCCGAACAACATGCCGTTCTCCAACGCGGCAGGTCAGGGCTTCGAGAACAGGATCGCCGAAATCGTTGCGTCCGATCTCGGCGCCAAGCTGACCTATACCTGGTGGGCGCAGCGTCGCGGCTTCATCCGCAACACGCTGAAGGCGGGCCTGTGCGATCTCGTGCCGGGCACGCCGAGCAACCTCGAAATGCTGCGCACCACCACGCCCTACTACCGATCGTCCTATGTTTTCGTCACCCGCAGGGACGGCCCCGACGTAGCATCGTTCAATGATCCGCGGCTGCGCGACATGCGGATCGGTGTTCAGCTCATCGGCGACGATGGCGCCAATTCGCCTCCGGTCCAGGCGCTTGGCCGCCGCGGTATCGTCGGGCACCTCGTTGGCTATCCGGTCTATGGCGATTATTCCGCCCCCAACCCGCCGGCGCGCATCGTCGAAGCGGTGGCGAGTGGCGAGATCGACCTTGCCGTGGTCTGGGGCCCCCTCGCCGGCTACTTCGCCGCCAGGCAGAAGGTGCCGCTCCGCATCACGCCGGTTGCGCCCCGCATCGACGGACCGCAACTGCCGATGATCTACGACATCTCGATGGGCGTCCGCCGGGAAGACGATGCGCTGCGCGGCGATGTCAATGGCGCCCTGTCCAGGCACAAGGTCGAGATAGATGCCTTGCTGTCACAGTATGGCGTGCCGCGCCTCGATGCCTCGGGGAGCCCGGTGCGATGAGAGCCGCTGTGGCCATGCTCCTGTTTCCAATCCTTGCGCTCGCTGCCTGCCAGCGCGAGGAACGTGACACGCGCCCGCAATCGGCGCTCGGATCGGGCGAGCAGCCGACGCCTGTGACCACGCTGGAGCCCGGCGGACAGCGGCCCCCCGCCAGCGACAACAAGGCGGCGAGCTTCGAGGCCAACGCCTTCCACATGAGCGAAGGGAAACGGCTTTTCGGCTGGTTCAACTGTTCGGGATGCCACGCCAATGGCGGCGGCGGCATGGGGCCGGCCCTGATGGACCAGAAGTGGCTCTATGGCAGCTCGATCGAAAGCATCCATGCCACGATCCGCGACGGTCGGCCAAACGGCATGCCGAGCTTCCGCGACAAGATTCCCGACGACCAGATCTGGGAGCTTGCGGCTTTCGTGCGCTCGCTGAGCGGCAACGCGCCGTCTTCCGCCGCGCCGCAACGCAATGACGACATGATGGCGCATCCGTCGGAAAACCGCATGCCGGACGCGGCCACGCTGGGGAAGTCGCCGTGAAACGTCTCGTCTCGATGGCGTTCGCCACCGCCGGCGCTCTGTTGCTCCAGGGATGCGCGGGCTGGCAATCCGCCCTCGACCCGAAAGGTCCCGCGGCGAGCGAACTGGCATGGCTGATCTGGTTCTTCACCGCGCTCTGCGCCGTGGTGTGGGTGCTGGTGATGATCGCCCTCGTCGTGCCCTTGATGATGCGGTCGCGCGCGCAGGCGGAGCCGCTCGCGATCGAGGCCGGCGCCGACGACCGGAAGCTGCGCGCGGTGATGACCGCCGTCGGGTTGACCGCCATTGTCCTGATCGGACTGACCTTGCTGAGCTTCTTCGCCAACAGGACGCTCGCCGCGATCGGCTCGGATGCCGCGCTGACCATTCGGGTCACCGGCCATCAATGGTGGTGGGAGGTGCGCTATGAGGATGCCACGCCAAGCCGCATCCTGACCACGGCGAACGAGATTCATATCCCCGCCGGGGAACCGGTGCGGCTTCTTCTGACCTCGACCGACGTCATCCATTCCTTCTGGATTCCGAGCCTTTCGGGCAAGCTCGACCTCATTCCCGGCCACATGAACGTGCTCGACCTCAAGGCCGACAAGCCTGGTGTTTACCGAGGTCAATGCGCCGAGTTCTGCGGGGCGCAGCACGCAAACATGGGTACCTTCATCATCGCCGAGCCGCGTGCGAAGTTCGACGCTTGGTGGAACGACCAGTTGCAGCCGGCAGCTACTCCGACGGGGGACGAGGCCAAGGCCGGCCAGGATCTGTTTCTGAAGCGCCCTTGCGTGATGTGTCACAGAATAGGCGGCACGCCTGCCGGAGGAACGGTCGCCCCCGACCTCACCCATATAGCCAGCCGGCAGACGCTTGCCGCCGGGACATTGACGATGAGCCGCGGCAACCTCGCCGCCTGGATAGCCGACCCACAGGGCATCAAGCCCGGATCCCACATGCCGGTGGTGGAGCTCAGCGGCGACGAACTCAACGCCATGGTCGCCTATCTCGAGGCGCTTAAATGAGCAGCGCGGATCTCACAAGCGAACGCGACCTGCCGCGCGAAACGCCCGCCACAGGCGACGTCGCACCCGAGCATGACGGACCGCGCGACACCGGCATGGACGATGCCAGCCTGGATCGCTGGCTGGCGCGGACATGGCGCACGCCCCCCGGCATCATCGGCGCGCTGTCGAGCGTCGACCACAAGGTCGTCGCCCGGCGCTATCTGATCACCGCCTTCGTGTTTCTGTGCCTGGGCGGGCTCAACGCTGTCGCCATGCGCATCCAGCTCTCAGGGCCGCAGCGCGGTCTGATCGGCCCGGACCTCTACAACCAGCTGTTCACGATGCATGGCGTAACCATGATGTTCCTGTTCGCCGTGCCCATCGTGCAGGCGACAGGCATCTATCTCGTCCCGCTGATGGTCGGCAGCCGCAACATCGCCTTTCCCCGCCTGAACGCGTTCAGCTACTGGATCTATGTTTCGGGCGGCATATTCGCCTGGGTGTCTTTCGCGCTCAACATGGCGCCCGACGTCGGCTGGTTTGCTTATGTGCCGCTGTCAGGCCCCGAATTCGCGCCGGGCAAGCGGGCCGACGTCTGGGCCCAGATGATCACTTATACAGAAGTATCCTCCCTGGCCGTCGCGGTGGCAACCATCGTCACCGTGTTCAAGCAGCGAGCCCCCGGCATGTCGCTGGACAGGATTCCGCTCTACGTCTGGGCAATGCTGGTTACCTCCTTCGTCGTCGTCTTCGCCATGCCCGCGGTGATGATCACCTCGACCTTCCTGATCCTCGACCGGCTGGTCGGCACACATATCTTCAACCCCGCCGAGGGCGGCGACGCACTGCTCTTCCAGCATCTGTTCTGGTTCTTTGGTCATCCGGAGGTCTACATCATCTTCCTGCCGGCGACGGGCATGGTCTCCGCGACCATCCCGGTCTTCGCCCGGCGTCCCGTGTTCGGACATCTCGGGCTGGTCTTGTCGCTGATCGCCGTCGGCTTCCTTTCGTTCGGCCTCTGGGTCCATCACATGTTCGCGACGGGACTACCCAAGCTCGGCGCCAGCTTCTTCACCGCGTCGAGCATGCTGATCGCCATCCCCAATGGCATTCAGATCTTCTGCTGGCTGGCGACCTTGTGGGACGGCAGGCCGGTGATCCGCACGCCGCTGCTGTTCGTGTTCGGCTTCTTTTTCATCTTCGTCATCGGCGGCCTCACCGGCGTCATGCTCGCTTCGGTGCCGCTGGACCTCCAGGTGCACGACACCTATTTCGTCGTCGCCCATTTCCATTACGTGCTGATCGGCGGTTCGGTCTTCCCGCTGCTGGGCGCGGCCTATTTCTGGTTCCCCAAGATCAGCGGCCGTATGATGAGCGAGCGTCTCGGGCGCTGGCATTTCTGGCTGGCTTTCATCGGCTTCAACGCGGCTTTTTTTCCAATGCATCTCGTCGGGCTCTGGGGCATGCCACGAAGGGTCTACACCTATCCGGCCGAGCTTGGCTGGGGCAACATCAACCTGTTCATCAGCGCCGGCGCGGTGCTCTTTTTCCTCAGCTTCGTACTGTTCACTTTCAATCTTGTACACGGCGCGTTGAAGGGCGCACTGGCCGGAAACAATCCCTGGGATGCCGGTACGCTCGAATGGGCGACGTCCTCGCCACCGCCAAGCTATAATTTCGCGCGGATACCGATTGTCACACACGTCGAGCCGCTCTGGGCCGAACGGGAGGCGCTGCCTGTAGCGACCGGACTCCGCGTCGATGTCCGTGAGCTGTTGATCTCAACCGTGGCGGAAGCCCACCCCGACATTCGCGAGAAATCGGCGACACCGTCGATCTGGCCGCTGCTGGCGGCAATCGCTGTCGGCGGTACGTTTGTCTATTCGATCTTCACGCCCTGGGCGATCGTCTGGGGCGCCGCGCCGATCGCCATCACCTTGATCGGATGGTTCTGGCCCAAGGACGACCCGGAGGATGAGGGATGAATGAGCGTCCCAGCTTGGATCTTTCGGACCTCCCAACCTTTGGACATGGTCCGCGCAGCCCGACCTGGTGGGGAACGCTCGGCTTCATGGCGCTGGAAGGCATGGGCTTTGCGTTGGCCGCCGGCGCTTATCTCTATCTCGCCACTTTGTGGCCCAACTGGCGTCTAAGCGCCCCGTACCCCAACCATTGGCCCGGAACGATCGTCACCATCCTGTTCATTATCAGCGTGGTGCCGAATCACATCCTCCACGGCCATGCCAAGCAATGCGCGATCGTGCCGGTGCGGATCGGGCTGGTGGTGATGTCGCTGCTCGGTCTGGCCCCGCTTGTCGTGCGCTGGTTCGAATTCCCGGCGCTGAACATCTACTGGGACACGAACGCCTATGGTTCGATGCTCTGGGTGCTGCTCGGGCTGCACACCACACACCTGATCACCGATGTCGGCGACACCATCGTTTTGACGGTGCTGATGTTCACACGCCATGGCTATAGCGGCCGGCGCTTCGGCGATGTCGGCGACAATGTCTTCTATTGGGATTTCGTGGTGCTGACCTGGATCCCGATCTATCTGCTCATCTACTGGATGCCGAGGCTAGGCTGATGCGTGCGTTGAAAAAGGGAACGTCCTGGGGTGGTCTTCTGTCGGGGCCGATGGCTTGGGCAATCTCGACGCAGCTGAACTACGCACTCGTACCATGGCAGTGCAACCGCCAGGTGCCGGTGGTGCTTCCCGTGGCACTGGTGCTCGCCGTGCTTTCGCTGCTTGGCGGTGCCTTGTCATGGCGGGCGAAGCGGCAGGGCGGCGCCGCCTTCAAGCCTGAGCGCACGCGCAGCACCGAGCAGTTCGTCGCCGATCTCGGCATGCTTGCGGCATTGCTGTTTGCCCTCGTCATCATCATGCAAGGCAGCGCGGCTCTCATTCTCGACGAGTGCCTGCGATGAGCTTCGACGCGTTCTTCTCGACCTCGATCTGCTACGGCGCCGGCGCGCCCGAGGCCGGATGGACGCTCGCATTTCCCATCACGTTTCCGCTGGCCGCGACTGCCTTCCTTTATGCCATCGGAGCGACTCGGTTGTGGCGCCGCAGCAGCCGAGGCCGTCCCGAGCGGATGCGGCAGGCGTTGTTGTTCGCCGCCGGTTGGGGCGTGCTGACGGCAGCACTGGTCAGCCCCATCCATGCGCTCGGCGAGCGGGTGTTTGCCGCCCATATGATCGAGCATGAACTGCTGATGGCGGTGGCGGCGCCTCTCCTTGTCGCCGCGTGCCCAGGCGCAGTCCTGCTCTGGTCCTTGCCGGCCTCACTTCGCCGCGGAACGGGCAAGCTCACGCGCGCAAAGACGCTGCAATCGGTTTGGGCCCTGGTGATCCGGCCCCTCAACGCGACGATCATTCACGGCGTCGCCATCTGGATCTGGCACATTCCGGCGTTGTTCCAGGCAGCGCTCCAGCAGGGCTTTCTTCATTATGCCCAGCATGCGAGCTTCCTCGGCACAGCCTTGCTGTTCTGGTGGGCGCTCCTTCCGCGCCCCGGTCGACAGCAGACCTATGGCAGCTCCGTCATGCATCTTTTCTTCACCTCGCTTCATACCGGCCTGCTCGGTGTCCTGCTGCTGATGTCGCCTAAACTCTGGTATCCGGAGAATGGCGCCGGCGCCGCGTTGTGGGGCCTGACCGCGATCGAGGACCAGCAACTTGCCGGATTGGTAATGTGGGTTCCGGCCGGCTTGATCTATGGCGGCGCCGCCCTGCTGCTCGCCGGCCTGTGGATAAGCAGCAGCGCAACCAGGGAGGCAACACATGCGCTCCGACCTGGGTAGGCTGATCGGGGGCGCCCTTGCCGCAATCCTGCTGCTGACCGCGGCTGTGGCAGCGGCGACCTTGTGGTCCGACCGGCGCGACCGTGTCCGGCACGAGTCGGATGCGGCGACTGGGGGCGTAGGCGCTCGCGCCATTCCGATCATGACGGCGAACGGCTGCTCCGGCTGCCATACGATACCCGGCGTGCCGGGTGCGCAAGGCCAGGTCGGACCCCGCCTGGATGGTGGCCTTGCCGACAGGGTCTTTATCGGTGGCCTGCTGGCAAACAATCCGGAGAACATGATCCGCTGGATACGCTCGGCGAGGGAAGTCAATCCGCACACGGCCATGCCGTCGACGAGGATCACCGAGCAACAGGCGCGGGACATCGCCGCTTATCTCTATGCTTTGAGGTAAATCAGCCCTCGCCGCCGCGCCGGGACCACAAGCCGCGGCCGGGATCGTAGCCGATGACCGCCGCGAGGAAGAAGGCGATGAGGCAGCCAAGGACCACAATCGCCGCGACAGGATCGAACCGCAGATAGAGCGCGAAGCGTATCAGCTCGACCGCCGAGCTGAACGGGTTCCAGGCGGCGATTGTTGCCAGCACCGGTCCCGCCTCGGCAAGCCGCCACAGCGGATAGAGCGCCGTCGAGGCAAAGAACACCGGAAAGATGACGAAATTCATGACACCGGCAAAGTTCTCCATCTGTGTCGAAACCGAGGAGACAAGCAGGCCGAACGCGCCAAGCATCAGGCCCGCCAGCACGAGCGCCGGAAATACCGCGACGTAGCCGAGAACGGGCGGCCGCACATCCCAGAAACGCGCGATCAACAGAAACAAATAGACCAGCGGCACGCCGACGATCACGCTGGCCAGCAGGCGCGCCGCAAGCAGGTACCAGCGCGGCAATGGTGCGGTCAGCAACAAGCGCATGCTGCCCATCTCGCGATCGTAGACCATGGCCAGCGAACTCGCCATGGCATGGAAGAGCAGCATCATGGCCGCTAGCCCGGGCACCACATACACGTCATAGAGAACATAGGTCTGGTAGGGTGGCGTGATCGACAGACCGAGAACGGAGCGGAAGCCAGCGGCAAAGATTGCCAGCCAGACCAGCGGCCGTACCATCGCCGAGAGCAGCCGGCCGCGTTGCCGCAACGTGCGCAGCATCTCCCTGCGCAGGATGCCGTTGAGCGCGCGCACCGCGTGAGACGTTTTCATTCGGACTCCGTCAGCGACGCGAAGGCCTCGCCCGTGCTCGCTACACCGAGATCGGTAGCCAGGCGATCGGCGCGGCCGGACCACCGCATTGTGCCTCGATGCAGCACCACCACATCGTCATCCGCCGTTAGTTCTTCCAGAAAATGTGTTGCCCACAGGACGGCAATGCCGCGCTCGCGGCAAAGCTCCCGCACGTGCCGCTCGAGCGCGCGGCGGCCCGGCACGTCGAGCCCGGTGGTCGGCTCATCCAGCAGCAAAAGGCGTGGGCTATGCATCAGAGCGCGTGCTATCTCGACACGGCGACGCTGCCCCCCGGAAAGCGCTCGGGCAGGATCGTCGATCCTGTCCAGCACATCCAGCCGGCCGAGTTCGTGGATGGAGCGCTCCTTGCTCAAGGCCTGGCTAAGGCCATGCAAGGCCGCGTGGTAACGCAGGTTCTCGCCGGCCGTCAGATCGAGATCGAGGGTCGGCAACTGGAAGACGACCCCCATCTGCGCCAACGCGGCGGACGGGTTGACATCCATCGCCTGGTCGAAGACATGCACCGAGCCGGAGCGGGCGTGATAAAGACCGGTGATCAGCGAGAACAACGTCGTCTTGCCGGCGCCATTGCGGCCTAGCAAGATGCACATCCTGCCTTGGGCCACAGAGAAAGAAACGCCGTCGAGAACCCGCCGGTTTCCGAAACTATGGCCCAGATTCTCGACCGACAAGGCGTTCATGGCCCGATCACGACGCCCCACGGCCCCCGCCCCACCGGCAGCGATTTCACCACCTCCTGGTTTTCCAGATCGATAAACGAAATATCGCCGGAATTCCCGTTTGCGCTGACCAGGCGCTTCTCGTCGCCGGAGAGCGCAACGTGCCAGGGTCGTTGACCAACAAGGTAGAGCCGACGGACCGCCAGCGTTTTCACATCGACTTCCGCAATCCTGTTGGCGGGGCCGAGCGCCACATAGACGGTCGTGCCATCGCGAGACGTCGCCATGCCGACCGCCTGCACACCCTCGCGTCGTATACCCGGCACCTCGAACTCGACTTTGCCGGTCTGCGCGCGCGTTGCCGTGTCGAAGACGGTGACAGTGCCCCGGATCTCCGAGGACACCCAGAATTGCTTACCGTCCGGCGAGAATAAAGCCGCGCGCGGCCGGGTATCGACCAGCAGATTGTCGACGAGTTCCAGCGTGCCTGCGTCGATCAGGTGCACCATGCTGGTGGTCTCCGAAGTGCAGGCGACATAGCGGCCGTCGGCGCTGGCCGCCATTCCTTCCGGTTCGACGCCGACATCCACGGTGCCGATGACCTTGGCCGCGGCGATGTCCACCACCGACACCAGATTGTCATTCTCGTTGGCGACGAACAGCCGCTTGCCATCGGGATGGACTGCGAAGAATTCCGGATCGGCTCCCGAAGGCAATTCCCCAACGACCCGCCGCTTCGCGACATCGACCACGTTGATGCGGTTGTCGTCGCCTTCCGCGACGAACAGCCTCTTGTTGTCGATCGACAGCGCCAGCCCGCGCGGACGGCGACCGACATCGATCGTCGCCAGCAAAGTCATTGTCACGCCGTCGACGACCGCGACCGTATTATCCTGCTCATTGGAAACGTAGATGGTCTCGGCGGCGGCGGGAGCAGCAAGAGCGAACGCCGCCAACAACAGCGTCATCAGAACTTGCATGTGCTCTCCTCCAGGTCGATGCCCAGCGTGTCGAGCGGCGTGCGCTGATGCAGGAAGCCCGGTTGCGGTGAGCTGGAAATCAAGAGGCGAGGCCCGGCGATCAAAATGGGCTGGCGCATCTGTCCGTCCCAGGGACGGAAACTAAGCCCCTGCCCCTTGAAGCCAGCGAGAAGAAACGCGTCGCCGCGTATATATCTGCCGATTGCCGCGGGATCGAGACTGTGCAGGCGCGTCGTCGCTTCGCCGATACTGCGCACAGCGAGCCAGGCCGCGTAGTCGCTGGGCAACATCCAGCGGCCTGCCTGCCTGTGGAAACGGTCCTGCAGTTGCGTGGCGCCCCATTCCTCGCTGACAGCGCTCCAGCCTGTGGCGACCAGCCCTTGCGTGCCGGCGACGATTCTCGGCAGCGCGGTGCGGCCCTCCAGATAGGCGCCGAATTCATCCGCCTCGTCGGCGACCACGAGCACATCATAGTCGCTGACCTGCGTGACCGCGGGTATTTCGGTCTGCAGCGTGACATGCCCTGTATCGGCACGTCCGTTGGCGGGCCTGAATGTCCACGGCTGGTCGATCGTGATCTCGGCTCCGAAGCGAGCCGCCGCCCGTCGAAAGGCCGCAGCCATCGCCTGATCCTGCGAATGCGGCCCCACAAGCAGGAACCAACGCTGCCAGCGCTTCCAGGCGAGATATTGCGCCAGCCCGTCCGCGAGCATGGCCCGGCTCGGGATCGTGTGCAGCACGTTCCCACGGCAGTCCTGCTGGCGAAGCACGTCGTCCGGCGCCCGGCTGTTGAGCAACGTCATCTGCTCGGCACCGGGCGCGGCACTGGCCTGTAGAAGCTGACGGGCGTCGAGATCGGCGATGACAAAGGCGATGCCGGCATCGGCGAATTGTCTTACCGCGTCGTCCGGCGTTTCGGTTGGTTTCAATATCCTTTCCTCCAGCCGAAATTTCTGCCCAAGAAACCGGCCGGTGCTTTCGTCGTCGGCAATGCCCAGCCGAGCGCCTTGCAGGCCGTCGTCGGTGACGGTTTCATCAAGGGGTCCAAGGGGCAGAGCCGGTTTGCGCTCCTGGCCGATATACCCGATCACCATCGTCTGTTGCTCGGTGGCGCCAGGGCCGGTGATCAGCAAAAGAAAGAGAAGGCCCAGCAACAGTCTCATTGTGTCGCCCCCAGCCCAAAGCGCGACGATCCCGCTTCATCGCCACCAGAGATTGCGACATCGCGCACGATGCGCGCCGGCGATCCCTCCAGAACAATAACCCGATCACCCAGCGACGAGGCATAGGCGAGATCATGCGTAACCAGCAGCGTGGTAGTCCGCCGACTGGCGAAACAATCCTGCAGCAGGCGGCGCATGGCTTGCGCGGTCGCCTCGTCGAGTGAAGCGAATGGCTCGTCGAGGAGCAGGAGCGCAGGCTCCACGGCGAGCGCCCGGGCAAGCGCTACGCGCCGCGCCATGCCGCCCGAGAGTCGCTGCGGATAGCTCTTCTCATTGCCTTTCAGGCCGACAGCGGCAAGCCACCGGGCCGCATTGGGCGCGCGATCCGGGATGGCCATCTCTACATTGCGCAAGGCGGTGAGCCAGGGCAGCAGCCTCGGTGTCTGGAACAGCATGCCTATCGGAAGCGGTCGTCCGCTCACGCTGCCGCGAAATTCGCGGTCGACGCCCGAAACGATCGACAGCAGCGTCGACTTGCCGACACCGGAAGGGCCGGTCAGGACGCAGACCTGTCCGTCGGCTATATCAAGCGACAGCGCGCGAAAGATCGTCCGGCGCTGGCCGTCGTCACCGGGGAAAGTCTTGTCCTCGATCCTGATCCTCAGCATCAGCGCCGCCAGGCGAACAGACGACGTTCCAACGGCACAAGCAGTCCATACTCTATGGCAAGCATCACAAGGCCGAAGCTGATCGCATAGGCAAGGATGTGGGTGACGTCGAAGTTCTGAAAATAGACCTGTAGCTGGAAACCGACGCCGTTGGAGCGGCCGAGCAGTTCGGCGAGCAGCACGACTTTCCACGTTAGTGCCAGCCCGCTGCGCAGGGTGACGAGAAAGAACGGCGCCAATTGCGGCAGCACGACATGCCGCAGCTTTGCAGCACGCCCGAAGCGATAGAGCTCAGCCATTTCGGCAAAGTCCTTGTCCAGCCGGCTGGCGCCTTCACGAATAGTCACCACGACATTGGGGATCTTGTTGAGCGCGACCGCAAGGACAAGCGCAGACTCGGCAAGACCAAGCCAGATATAAATTAGAATGACCGTGATCAGCGCCGGCATGTTGAGGAGTAACACGATCCAAGGCCTCATCCATATGTCGGCTCTGTGCGAGCGGCCTGCCGCGTAGCCAAGGGCCGCGCCAATGACGATTGCCGACCCGAGGCTTGCCACGACGCGCGCAAGCGAGATGCCCAAATGGTATGGCAGCTCGCCCCGAACCGCTTCGTGCAGGAGAACCGAAACAACCTGGACCGGACCAGGAAACAGGCGATCGGCGGCGATCGATGATGCAATCTGCCAGACGAGCACCATGGTCAGCAATGCCGCAGTGGATTGACAACGCTGCATTGTGATGGGGAACGCTGGGACATCAGTCATTGGCGCGAGCTCAAGCCGGTATGGCCCGGAAGACACCAGGATCGAGGCTCGTCGCCTTGCCGACCAGATCCTCGCCGCCCAATTCGGCCAGGATTGCAAACAACCGGGCCGCGCCATCACGTTCGTCTTTGCCGAACCGACGAGGGATTCCGGCTCGATAGGCGGCGCGTAACGCCGCCTGTAGGTGAGGATCGTCCGTGCCCAATTGGGGCGCGAGCACCCGCCATTCGTCGTCCGAAGACTCGAGCAGCGACTTCGCTGCCGCGGTCGCGCTCGTGAATCGCGCGAGGGCTATCGGGTTGGCCCGCGCCCAGCTTTCATGGAAGACGTAGCCGAGCATCGGCAAGTCCACGGATACGCCAAGCCCCTGCAGGATTTGCGCGACACTGAGCAGAGGCCTTGCCCCCTCTGACTCGAGACGGGCGGCGAAATTCCAGAACGTCAGCAGTGCATCCAGTCGCCCCGCCAGAAATTCCTGCTCCAACAAAGGCGGCGCGCCGAACACTGGCTCCACCTCTTCAGCAAGATCGCGCTTCACCTGACGGAGGCCGAGCGCGCGCAATAGGATCCAGCTTTTGTCCAGCGGACCACCTGCGATCCCCAGCCTTTTGCCCTTGAGGTCCGCAAGAGTTCGAATGGGCGAGCCTTGCGGCAGTTCCAGCGCGCCGACGGCACGAGAATAGGGATAGAAGACCAGATCAGCGCCTTCGCTGCGCTGGCGCATGACCCACACCCAGTCCGAAACGATGACGTCGACGCTGCCCGCCAGCAATGCGGTCTTACCGGCTTCGGTACCGGCAAGCCGCTGAGCCTCGATTGATACGCCGTGCACAGTGTCCAACGCATGTCGCCGCATGACGTCAACTTCCCAGGCGGCGGTGCCAAATCCCAGCACGCCAAATCGCACGAGCGGCGATGGCTGTGGCGCGGCTTCTGCGGAAGGACCCAATAGCCAGCAACAAATACCCGCAAGAGCGGCCCGCCGCGAGATGTGACCCTGATCATGCCGGGTAAGCCATTCGCCTGGAAGGGTAGCAGTCAGCACGGGCGCACCAGGTGTGAAGGAACTTTCCTAACGCGGTGGCGGCAGGAATGTTCCTCGATGGTGCATGGAACTAACGGGAAAGCACCTAAGGTCCGTTTTTCGGCTCGTACGGCAGTCCGGGGGCTTGTTCAGGCGAACAGAAGAAGGTGTCAGGGGCTACGGTCCGCTCTTGGCATCATCGACCTCCAACGCGTCCATTACAGGTGCCGGATCGCTCTTTTCCGAGCTCGGGCTCTGCACCCCGGACCCGGCGTTCTCGATCGCTTGCACGATAGCATCTTCGATGTTTCCGAGTTCGTCCTCCCTTACTTCACGCCCATAACCAGCCACCTCGGCATCCTGCTCGAATTGCTGAGCGAGCACCGCGACGCTGACTTCCTCTCGACCAGGAAGTGTGCCGACATTCTCCTGTAGCCAGTTTTGAAAAAACTCTCTGGTCGCGCTCATCTCAGACCACCCTTTCGCCAAACTAAGCGCGACGGTGAGCCGAAGTTCCATGATGCGTTCACTTTCCCAGTGGTGCTGTACTCACAGCGTTGGGAGCCACGAGGTTTTTGCAGGCTTGATGAGGCAGTGGCCTTTCTCTTCACGACTCGATTGGAGTTCACTCTTATTGTGCAGTGTGCATCCTGATTGCGTCCATTTCGACCCTGTGGAACAAGCTCGTTGAGTTGAAGTTAGGCCCGATGCCAAGCTTTCCGGGCGAACCAAGCTTTTCGGGCGCACAAGTTTTTGACGTTGCCATCGTCGGCGGCGGCCCCGCGGGGCTCGCTGCAGCCATGTATTTAGCCAGGTTTCTGCGTTCGGTGATCTCGCTCGACGCGGGGCATGCGCGTGCCAAGCTCATCCCAAAATCCCGTAACTGTCCCGGCTTCCCCGACGGCATCAGCGGGGAAGAACTGCTCGGCCGCCTACGAGCCCAGGCACAGCTATACGGCGCGAGCCTTGTCCATGGTTGCGTAGGCCACGCCGAAAAACGCGAGGGTTTTTTTGTCCTGACGACCACCTGCGGGATTGTCCAAGCAAGGCGCGTGATTCTGGCAACGGGCATTGTGGACAAGGCACCTCCCATCGAAAGACTGGAGGAGGCGATCGCAACCGGCATTGTCAGACTGTGCCCGGTTTGCGATGCATATGAGGCCCGGGGTAGCCGCATCGGCGTTGTTGGTCCGGAGCATCTCGCCGTCAGGGAGGCTCTGTTCCTGAAGGGATATGGCAGTCAGGTCGCCTTGCTCGCCAATAACCAGGATGATGTTTCCGAAGCTGCCCGCGGCGCCGCCTTGGCAGGCGGAGTTGAAATCTGGGACGCTGTCGATGACCTGATCCCTCGACGAACCGGGTTCGATGTCGTCATGGCCGAGGGCGCCCCGATGCGCAACATCGATGTGGTGTACCCTTCGATGGGCAGCGACGTACGCTCCGAACTAGCGGTTGCTCTGGGGGCTGACTGTGACGCAGAAGGCTATGTCCTGGTCAACCGACACCTTGAGACTTCAACGCCAGGACTCTATGCCATTGGCGACGTGGCCGAGGGGCTCAATCAAATTGCTGTTGCGTTCGGAGACGCCGCCAAGGCTGCAACTCACATTCATAACGACCTCCGCGATTGCGCCGAGCCGGCGACGAACTTCCGGCGAAGTTGACCTGCAGATGCGAACGCACCGTACCGGCTCACCTTTGGCTGCGTTGATGCCCGGAACCTGTTCCACCCGGCGTGAGACTACCGGCTTCGGCTTTGCTAGAGTTCTCCAAGGCGCAGCCGCTGGGTTGATGGACGGGCACGCGCTGGCGAACGGCTGGAGGAAGGAATGAAAATTCTCGTCACCGGCGCGTCAGGTCTGATTGGAGCCGCGCTTTGCGCGCGCCTGGCCAGCGAGAGTCATGAAGTGGTTTGCGTGCTTCACCACGCAGACACTGGCGTCCACCCGGAGATCCAAACCGTTTCCCTGGATATGGCGCGGGCCTTGCGACCTCAGGACTGGATCCCCTATCTCGCCGGTGTGGACGCCGTCGTAAACTGTGCCGGCGTCCTGCAGGATAGTGCCCGGGAAAACACCCGGCATGTCCATTCTACCGGCGCCTCGGCTCTCTTCACCGCGTGTGAGCAAGCAGGAGTGAACAAGGTGATTCACTTTTCTGCCATGGGGGTCGATCGCCAGCAGCCGTCCGCCTTTTCCGCCAGCAAGCTTGCTGGCGATGAAGCACTGATGGCACGTAGCCTTGACTGGGTCATCCTGCGCCCCTCCGTAGTGCTGGGAAGGCCGGCCTTCGGCGCAAGTGCACTTTTTCGCGGCCTCGCGGCGTTGCCGCTCTTGCCGTTGATGCCCGACACGGGCCGTCTCCAAGTCCTCCAACTCGATGACGTCATCTCCACCGTCCTGTTCTTCCTCAAACCCGGCAGCCCATCGCACCTCACGCTGGACCTGGCTGGGCCCGAGGCACTTTCGATGAGCGAGGTCGTGGGTCGCTATCGCCGCTGGTTCGGATGGAGCAGTGCTCGGGAGTTCATCTTGCCGAATTGGGCCGCAGCTATCTTGTACAGGTTCGGGGATGCCGCGGCTCAGCTGGGCTGGCGCCCGCCGATGCGCAGCAATGCAGCAAAAGAGATTGCCCGTGGCGCTGTCGGCGATCCCCAACCCTGGATGACGGCGACCGGCATTCAACCATCAAGTCTTACATCTGCACTGCGTTTAAATCCTGCGACCGTGCAGGAGCGATGGTTCGCCGGTCTTTACTTCGTCAAGCCGGCGCTCTTTGTCGTCTTGCCGCTCTTCTGGATCATGACCGGCATCATTTCCCTCACCGCCGGCTGGCGCAGCGGAGTTGACTTGCTGATTGGCACTGCCGCCGGCCCCTTGGCCGAACCGGCGGTAGTCGCCGGCGCGCTGGCTGACATCGCCGTCGGGGCGCTTATCGCCTGGCGCCCAACCAGCCGGCTTGGTCTTTTCGGCGCAATCGCGGTATCGCTTTTCTATGCGATCGCTGGGAGCATTCTGCGGCCGGATCTTTGGCTTGAGCCACTCGGGCCGTTGATCAAAATCCTCCCGATCCTCGTTCTGCATTTTGCAGCGCTGGCCATTCTGGAGGAACGCTGATGATGTACTTCGTGCTTAAATACCTGCACGTGATCGGCGCTGCTGTGCTGCTCGGAACTGGTGCCGGCATTGCTTTTTTCATGCTTTTGGCACACCGGACCGGGAATGCCGCGACGATCGCAGCTGTCGCCCGAATTGTCGTGCTGGCTGATTTCCTGTTCACGGCTACGGCCGTTGTCGCACAACCTCTGACCGGACTGGGCCTCGCTAGGGTTGCGGGGTATTCGCTGTCCGAAGGATGGATCGTTCTCTCGATCCTGCTCTACATCTTAACGGGCCTGTTCTGGCTGCCTGTCGTGTGGATGCAGATCGAGATGCGAAATCTAGCCACACAGGCCGCACTCTCCAACCAACCTCCTCCCGAGCGCTACCATCAGCTGTTCAGACGCTGGTTTGTCTTCGGCTTCCCAGCTTTCGGCGCCGTCCTCGCCATTTTCTGGCTGATGATTGCGCGCCCGGCAATCGAGTGGTCATCGTTGTAGCTGCGATCGGCAAACACTGCGCCGTGAATTCATCCGTCGCGCCTAGCTGGCTCCTGCCGGCGCGATGCACTGCGGTCGGGAACCACGGTCACTGCCGCGAGTTCTTTCGCATGGCCAATCATCCCGTCACCGGCGTGCTTACCTCAATCGGCACATTAACCTCCCGCCCCGCGGCATTCCTGATCCTGTTGGTCTACGCAATCCTTTGGATGATCTTCGAGCGACAGACCCTGGACTGGCATGGAGCGGCTACCTTGTTTACGTGGGCCATGACGCTGTTCATCCAGCGTGCCGAGCACCGCGACACTCAGGCCATTCACGCCAAACTGGATGAGATCCTGCGATCAGACCACAATGCCTCGAACATCACGCGGATCGACGATGAAGAGCCCGAGGAAATCGAAAAACACCGCCACCGCAAGCAGCAGGACGACTGATGAGCGGCGTTTTGGTTTCACGGCAGGACGAGTAGCGGGTTTCCAGCTTTTGACGCCTATCCAGCCCCGCCGCCAAAACCACCACCCTGCTAATCCTCGCTCCAACTCGGCGTTACGGCGCCCGGCGTTGATCTCTCTTCCCGCCCGGTTTCGCGTCATTCAAGGTTCTCCGTGATAAGGCCGAACTCAACGGCCTCGGGCAGCAGTTCGTCGTCGCCCTTCGCGTCACTTCTCCTCCTGCGCTCAGGGCTCCGATTCTGCTCAGGCCTTCGATCCTTGCTGCGACTGTGGTTCAGCGACCGAAGGATCGGAGCCCTCTATTGTTCCACCGCATCCAGAAAAATTTGCCCGAGAACCAGGTCAGGCAAATCGGCCGGCTCGAAGTGCGTCATTCGCCCTTCTGGTTGCGCTCGACGAACTTGTTGAAACGGCTGGTTTGTCCGTCACCAGTCTTGGACTGGTAAAGAAAGGCCAGATCGTTCTCGTCGAATATGCGGAAGAACTCATCCCATTCGACCGGCTCGAATGCTTCCTCGGGTTTGCCGAAGTCGATCCGCAGGATGCCGCCCGCGCCTTTGGTGCGAACCACTGCCGGCCGTCCATCCCGCTCCTCCGCCCATTTGCGGATTTCGTCGTGATTGGTGGTCGTTTGCGACTGGGACATTGAAATCTCCTTTGATCATCGGCGTTGCCAACATCGGGCATCGTCGGGGCTGCCGGCGTCCTAACAGCACAAGGGCGGCAATGTTCCGGCACGGCGCGGCGAGCGCGATGTGGCTGCTTCCGAACGAAGCCGGCCAAAGGAACTTTGTTGAAGCCAAGGGAACAAACCTTTTGCCGAAAAGTTCGGGTCGCCAAGATTACCTGTCTGAGGAGTGGTCGTGAAACGGATATTGGTTACAGGGGGCTGCGGCTTCATCGGCCGGCATGTCGCCCAGGAACTCATCGAGCAGGATTATTCGGTTCGCATTTTGGATGTGCTGCTGGAGCAGGTGCACGCAGGCGAAACAGTCGCCCTTCCCGCCGGGGCCGAGCTGATCAAGGGCGACATTCGGGACCGGGAGGCGGTCGCCAAGGCGCTGGAAGGCGTTGACGCGGTCATTCATCTAGCCGCGGAAGTCGGCGTCGGACAGTCGATGTACGAGATCGCGCGCTATGTCGGCACCAACGATCTCGGCACCGCGACGCTGCTTGAGGCGCTGATCAAACACCCGGTCGAGCGCATTGTCGTCGCCTCATCGATGAGTGTCTATGGCGAGGGCCTCTATGCTACATCGGACGGCCGGCGCATCGACAATGCCCGGCGCAAGGCGAGCGACATCAAAAACGGACAGTGGAATCCGCTGTCGCCGGAAGGCGAACCCCTCTCCCCCCTGCCGACGGACGAGGAAAAGCCGGTCGATCTCGCCTCTATCTATGCACTGACGAAATACGCCCAGGAACGCGCCGTGCTGATCTTCGGCGAAGCCTATGGCATCGATGCGGTCGCGCTGCGCCTGTTCAACGTCTTCGGCGCCGGCCAGGCGTTATCGAACCCCTATACCGGCGTGTTGGCCAATTTTGCTTCGCGTCTCGCCAACGGCCAACGTCCAATGATCTTCGAGGATGGCGAACAGAAGCGCGATTTCGTCCATGTGGATGACGTCGCCCGCGCCTTTCGTCTTGCGCTGCAGCAACGCCAGGCAAGGGGTCACGTCATCAACATCGGCAGCGGCCGAGCCTATGCTATCAGCGACGTCGCGCGGGTACTTGCCGAGGCCATGGGAACGCCGGACCGCTCGCCAGAGTTGCTCGGCAAGGCGCGCTCCGGGGATATCCGCAACTGCTTCGCCGATATTTCCAAGGCCCGTGAGCTGCTCGGTTTCGAGCCGAGGCAACAACTGGAGAATTCGCTCGCCGATTTCGTTTCCTGGGTGCGCAACTCGTCCGCCATCGACCGCGGCGCCGACATGAAACGCGAGCTTGAAGAACGTGGGCTGGTGTCATGAATACGCGCAATCGACGCGACGCGCCCGTCGCCATTGTCGGCGGCAGCGGCTTCATAGGATCGAACCTGGCCGACAGCCTGTTGTCGGATGGCGAGCCGGTGCTGGTGATCGACAATCTCAGCCGCCCCGGCGTCGAACAGAACCTTGAATGGCTGGCGCAGAAACACGGAAGCCGCCTCATGGTCGAAACGATTGACGTGCGCGACGCCAACGCGCTTGCGCCCGTTCTGAAGAGTTCCAAGGCGATCTTCCACCTGGCCGCGCAAACCGCCGTCACAACGAGCCTGGTCCAACCGGACGAGGATTTCGACATCAACCTTCGAGGAACGTTCAATGTCCTCGAGGCGGCGCGGCTGAGCAGTGAGTTTGTTCCGGTGGTCTTCGCCAGCACCAACAAGGTCTATGGCAGCCTGCCCGACGTCGCGGTGCGCGAGGACGGCGATCGTTACCTGCCTTGCGACGGCATCATCCAAGCGAATGGCATCGACGAGACCCACGGCCTGGATTTCTGCACGCCCTATGGCTGCTCCAAAGGCGCGGCGGACCAATATGTGCTCGACTATGCCAAATCCTACGGCATGCCAACGGCGGTGCTGCGGATGAGCTGCATTTACGGGCCGCGCCAGTTCGGAACCGAGGATCAAGGCTGGGTCGCGCACTTCCTGCTGAGTGCGCTGACGGGACGTCCAATCACCATTTACGGCGACGGCAGACAAGTGCGCGACATACTGCATGTCTCCGATGCGGTCGCCGCCTACAGGGCCACGCTCGATCGTATCGAGACGACCAAAGGCCAGGCATTCAATCTTGGCGGCGGCCCCGATAATGCGATCAGCCTGCGCATGCTGTTGAGCGAGATCCGTAGCTTGACCGGCCGTGAGCTTTCGATCCGCCATGATGGCGAACGCACCGGCGATCAGCCCTTCTTCGTCGCCGACACCCGCAAGATCAAAGCGATGCTTGGCTGGAAAGCTCGTGTTTCATGGCGCGAAGGCATTCGCGATCTCGCAGACTGGCTGCAACAACACCGGCTCCAGCCTCGCCCCGAAGTCGTGAGGTACGTCGCATGAAAATCGCCCTGGTAAACCCGTTCTGGACCTATGACGACAGCATCTATTTCGGCTGCCGCCAACCACATCTCCCGCTGGAACTCGGCTATTCGAAATCCCTCCTCGAAACAGCCGGCCATGAGGTGTTGATGCTGGATGGGCAATTGCAGAAGCTCGACAACTCGGACCTCTCCGAGCGTGTGGCTGATTTCGCGCCTGCAATGACGGTCGTCAGTACCGCCCCGACTTATCTGTTCTGGCGCTGCGCACCACCCGAGTTGCGCGTGCCGGCCGATTTCCTCAACCGTCTCGCCGGGCGCGGTGGACGCACAGTCGCGGTCGGGCCGCATGGCTCGGCTACGCCCGCGCCAACCTTGCGCAAGCTTGGCGTCGACATTGTTGTGCGCGGCGAATGCGAGGAAATCGTCGCGGAACTTGCCCGGCGCGACGACTGGAGCGCGGTCCCCTCGACAGCTTACCTGCGCGACGCCAAGGTGGTTTTGAACTGCGGCGTCCACGCCAGCTCGTTTGTCGATCATCCGCCACTCCAATGGCCATCAGACTGGATCGCAGCCCATTCGCATCACCATCACAGGTTCGATGACAAGCAGGTTGGGTTCGGCGCGGAGGTCGAAGCATCGCGCGGCTGCCCCTACAATTGCAGCTTCTGCGCCAAGATCGATTTCCGCGATGCCTATCGCCGCCGAAACCACGAGGCTGTCATAGCGGAAATCGATGGGCTGATTGCCCAGGGGGTCGGCTACATTTATTTCATCGATGAAATCTTCCTGCCGCAAAAAGCGCTGCTGGAAGCGTTGATCCATCGCGACGTGAAGTTCGGTGTGCAGACCCGCATCGACCTTTGGAAGCCCGAGCTGCTGGAACTGCTCGGTGCGGCTGGCTGTGTCTCCATCGAGGCCGGCCTCGAAAGCCTGACCGTGGAAGGTCGTGCGATGCTGGCGAAACGCTGCCGGCTGGGTACCGAGGAACTTGCCGCGCTGCTCGTCAATGCCAGGCGTCACGTTCCGTTCGTACAGGCCAATCTGATCGGCGTCGTCGAGGATGACCCTGCCCTTGTGGACTACTGGCGAACGCACCTGATCGACAACGGCGTGTGGGCCAATGAACCCGTACCGCTTTATCCATATCCGAGTTCGCCAAGCTATCGCGAGCTTTGGGGCGAACCCGACGACCTCGCCTGGGAGCGCGCCCATGATCACTATCTCGCATCATTCCAGAAGTTCAGCGACATCCAGGAAAGGCGCCCGCGTCCGCTGGCGGAACTGGAGGCGACATGTTGCGGACACTGACGCCGCGCTCGCGGCGCATCCTGATGACGGTCGACGCCGTGGGCGGCGTGTGGCGCTATGCGCTCGACCTGGCCAGGGAACTTGTCAACGGCGGCGATAGCGTGGTGCTTGCCGGCCTCGGTCCGCCACCGTCCAGGCAGCAGGCCGACGAGGCGGAGGCTTTCGCGAAGCTGATCTGGCTGAACACGCCGCCGGATTGGATGACCCGCAACGGCGGTGATCTCGACGCGCTGCCGCGGGAGTTGCATGCGCCCATGCGCGACCACGCCATCGACCTTGTCCATTTCAACGCGCCTTCGCAGGCGGCGGGATTCGACGCGCCATGCCCGGTCGTGGTGGTCTCCCATTCCTGCGTGACGACCTGGTTCCATGCGGTCAGAGGACAGGCGGCGGATGGGGCATGGGCCTGGCAGAAGGAGCGCAACAGACGCGGCATGGATCGGGCCGACGCGGTCATCGCGCCGAGCCGCAGCCATGCCGACATGCTAGAGACCTGCTACGGCCCGATCGCGCGCTTGAGTGTGGTCACAAATGGTGCCCGTCCTCTGCCGAAGGCCGAAAAGCATCAACCGCTCGTCTTCGCCGCTGCCCGCTGGTGGGACGAGGGCAAAAATGCGGCGGTGGTCGATCAGGCGGCGTCCCTGACGCGATGGCCTCTGTTTGCCGCCGGTTCGACGAACGGCCCAAACGGCGAGCATGTCAGCTTCAGCCATGCTGTTCCTCTGGGAGCAGTGCCGTCCGATGAGGTGCGTTCGTTGATGGCTCGCGCGGGTATTTTCGTATCGCCATCGCTCTACGAGCCATTCGGCCTGGCCGCGCTGGAAGCCGCCATGTCGGCTACGCCCCTGGTGCTTTCCGATATCGCCACCTATCGCGAACTATGGGACGGGGCCGCGATATTCTTTGACGCGCGCGATCCGCACGATCTCGCTGCCTGCCTCAACCGTCTCTCCAGCGATGCCGAGCTCCGGCGAGAGCTTGGCCAGGCAGCCATCCGACGCAGCCGCAGGTTTAGGCTGACAAAGCAGACAGCGGCTATGCGCGGCGTCTACGACAAAGCGGCCTTAGCGATGGCGGAGCGCTGATCATGCGCTTTGTGTTTTACACCCACTCGGTCGTTTCCGACTGGAACCATGGCAATGCCCATTTCCTGCGCGGCGTCATGCGAGAGCTGGTCCAGCGCCGGCATCAGGCTATTGCGCTGGAGCCGGCGAATGGCTGGAGCCGGTCGAATCTGCTGGCTGAGAAGGGGTCGTTCGCCATCGAACGCTTCCGCAAGGATTTTCCCGAACTGATGCCGGTGACCTACGACGCCGGATTTGATCACGAAGCCTGGATTGCCGAGGCCGACGTTGTGATCGTTCATGAGTGGACGGATCCGGAGCTTGTCGCACGTATTGGCCGTGCCCGGGCCGCCGGCGGCAACTTCATCCTTCTTTTTCACGACACCCACCACCGGGCCGTGTCTGCGACCGAGGCACTCTCGGCGCTCCGGCTGGAGCACTATGACGGCGTTCTCGCCTTTGGCGAAACCTTGCGCGAGAGCTATCTGCGCGCCGGCTGGGGCAAGCGCGTCTTCACTTGGCATGAAGCGGCGGACGATCGCCTGTTCAAGCCGCACCCGGAGATCCACCCCACCTCCGATCTGGTCTGGATCGGCAACTGGGGCGATGATGAGCGGACCGCCGAACTCAAGGAGTTTCTGATCGAGCCGGTGCACGATCTCGGCCTTGATGCCGCTGTTCACGGCGTACGCTACCCCAAGACCGCACTTGCGGATCTGGCCACCGCAGGACTGCGCTATGAGGGGTGGATCGCCAATGCCGACGTGCCGAAGGCCTTCGCCGCGCATCGTGTCACCGTTCACGTTCCACGGCGCCCCTATCGCGAGAGGTTGCCCGGAATCCCGACGATCCGCATGTTCGAGGCACTCGCCTGCGGCATTCCGCTGATTTCAGCGCCATGGTCCGATGTCGAGCAGCTTTTCAGGCCCGGTGTCGACTTCCTGTTTGCCGAGAATGGCTCGCAAATGCGGCAACAGCTTCGGACGGTGTTGTCCGACGAGGACTTTGCGGCCTCCCTGGTGACCTCGGGTCTCGAGACCATCCGCTCGCGGCACACCTGCCGCCACCGCGTCGACGAGTTGCTCGGCGTGCTCACGCAATGCGCGAACCGACACACCGCCGTCCCGACAGCCGCAAAGGAAGCCGTCGCATGAAGATCGCATTCTATGGATCGAGCCTTTTGTCGTCCTACTGGAACGGTGCCGCGACGTACTATCGCGGTTTGCTCAAGGCACTTTCGCAATTGGGTTACGAGATCACGTTCTACGAACCCGATGTCTACGACCGGCAGAAGAACCGCGACATCGAAGCTCCCGACTGGTGCACTGTCGTCGTTTATGAGGCGACCCAGCATGCGCTGATGCAGGTCGCGGCACGTGCCGCCGGCGCCGACATCGTCGTCAAGGCGAGTGGCGTCGGTTTCGAAGACGAGGCGCTGCTTCGCGCCGTTCTCGACCACGCCCGCAGCGACGCGCTTGTCGTATTCTGGGACGTGGATGCGCCAGCCACGCTTGCCCAGTTGCGCGACGAGCCGGACCACCCGCTCCATCGTGCACTGCAGGAGATCGACCTCGTGCTGACCTATGGTGGCGGCGATCCCGTTGTCTGGGCCTATCGTGCCATGGGCGCCAAGGAGTGCGTGCCCATCTACAATGCGCTCGATCCCGAAACGCACCATCCGGTCGCCAGCAAAGCGCGTTTTGCCTGCGACCTGGCGTTCCTCGGAAACCGGCTGCCGGACCGTGAAGCGCGTGTCGAATCGTTTTTCCTCGATCCCGCCAGCCAGCTGCCGAAACAGCGTTTCCTGCTCGGAGGCTCGGGTTGGGGCGACAAGCCGCTCCCCACCAATGTAGGCTGGCTCGGCCATGTCGGCACCCGCGATCACAACGCCTTCAATGTCACCCCAAAAGCCGTGTTGAACATCAGCCGCGATAGCATGGCCGCCAACGGTTTTTCACCGGCCACGCGAGTGTTCGAGGCGGCTGGCGCCGGCGCCTGTCTCATCACGGATGCATGGCTGGGCGTGGAACTGTTCCTGAAACCAGGCGAGGAGATCCTGGTCGCGCGTGACGGCGGCGATGTCGCCGAAATAATGCGCTCGCTGACCCCCGGTCGGGCCAAGGCAATCGGCCAAGCCGCACTTCACCGCGTGCTGGCGGACCATACCTACGCGCTTCGGGCGGATGTGGCGGATGCCGTCTTCAAACGTCATTTCGAGCACGGGGCCGTGGAGGCAGCGGAATGACCAAGAAACTGGACATCGTCTTTCTCGGCCTGTCGCTGTCCTCATCGTGGGGAAACGGTCACGCCACCACTTTTCGAGGTCTTTTGAAAGGCTTGCACGGACTCAGTCACCACGTGACTTTTCTGGAGCGCAACGTGCCATGGTACGCCAATCACCGCGATCTGCGCGAACCGGAGTTCTGCGCCTTGCGCTACTACGAAACCACTGCGGAGCTGCAACGCGACTACGCACAGTGCCTGGAGCAGGCCGACATCATCGTCATCGGATCCTTTGTTCCAGAAGGACGCCATGTCATCGACATCGTCGCCTCGCTTTGCAAGGGGCAGCTCTGCTTTTACGACATCGACACCCCGGTGACCATGGCCAAGCTTTCAGCCGACGATTGCGATTATCTGAGTTCGCGGCAAATTCCGTATTTCGATGTCTATTTCTCCTTCACCGGCGGACCAACGCTCAGCCATCTGGCGCAAGACTTCGGCGCGCGCCATGCCGAACCTCTCTATTGTTCGGTCGATCCGGAACGGCATCACCCGACAGGAGATCCGATCCGCTGGGATCTCGGCTATCTCGGCACCTACAGCATGGACCGGCAGACAACGCTGAACGCTCTGCTGCTCGAGCCCGCACGGCATATGCCGAACCTCCGTTTCGTCGTGGCCGGCTCCCAATATCCATCCGACATCATCTGGCCGGACAATGTCGAACGCATCGAACATTTGCCGCCAGCCGATCACGCCGCGTTCTATAGCCGTCAGCGCTACACGCTGAATGTCACACGCAGTTCCATGATCACCGCAGGATGGTCGCCCAGCGTGCGCCTGTTCGAAGCGGCGGCTTGCGGCACGCCCATCGTCAGCGACCGCTGGCCAGGGCTCGACAGCTTCTTTCCCGCATCGGCGATCCACACCGCCGCGGAGACGGACGAAGTCATCGATATCCTCGTTGGCGAGTCCGAGCGCGCACGCCTGGCCATGGCCGGCCGGGCTCGCAAACTCGTCCTCGCTTCCCACACCGGTGGGGCCAGGGCTCGCGAATTCGTGGCGGCGCTGACCCAACCAAGGGCGACGGCCCTCGATCTCGACATTGGAAGTGCAGCATGAACGGCAGACAGGAGAAAACAGCGATGCGACAGACAAGAAAGGCGCACAGGGCAAAGACGGTGCTTGTTGCCGGCGGCGCGGGTTTCCTCGGTTCGCATCTTTGCGAAGTATTGCTCCGCAACGGCTGGCGCGTGATCTGCGTCGACAATTTTCTGACCGGGCGCATGGAAAACATCATCTCGATCATGGACCGGCCGGGTTTCCGGTTGATCGAGCAGGACATCTGCCGGCCATTGGATCTCGGCGAGCCCGTGGATCACATCTTCAACCTGGCCTGCGCCGCCTCACCGCCGCGTTATCAGGCCGACCCGATACACACCACGCGTACCTGCGTGATCGGAACCCTCAACCTGCTCGAACTCGCTGTCCGCAATGACGCGCGACTGCTGCAGGCCTCGACGAGCGAAGTGTATGGCGATCCGGAACAACACCCGCAAAGGGAGGATTATGTCGGTCATGTGAACTGCACCGGCCCACGCGCCTGCTACGACGAGGGCAAGCGCACCGCCGAAACGCTTTGCTTCGACTATCTAAGAGCCGGCAAGGCCGACGTCCGCGTGGCGCGCATCTTCAACACCTACGGTCCGAGAATGGATCCGGCCGACGGTCGCATCGTCTCGAATTTGATCATGCAGGCGCTCGAGAAGCGTCCGCTGACGATATTCGGCGACGGCCAGCAAACGCGATCCTTCTGCTATGTCTCCGACTTGATTGATGGATTGATGCGCCTGATGAACATCGACCCCAATCCGGGCAAGCCGGTCAATCTGGGCAATCCCGGAGAATTCACCATCGTGCGACTGGCGGCATTGGTGAAGGCGATGACCGGCACCAAGTCGGATCTGAAATTTCTGCCCCTGCCGCAAGACGATCCTCGGCGCAGGCAGCCTGATATTTCGCGTGCGAAAACGCTGCTCGGCTGGTCGCCGAGAGTGCCGCTCAACGAAGGGCTCAAGCTGACGATCGATTATTTCGCGGCGCTCGAAGGCACCGGCATCGGCGATCAGATGACAGGCCTTGCCAAAAGGAGACCCGCAGGCGGGCTGCAGAACCTTCCTGCATGACGTGGGCCGCGGCCGGACCTGCCCGGAGATCGTGCGGAACATCCATCCAACCTTGTAGTTTGGCGGGAGGGACCCGATACGGAGGATCATCCTCATGCAACCCAAGCGACCCGCGAAGGATGTCGACAAGATTGCCGAACGCGAGGCGGCTGCCTATCTGCGGCGCTCCTCGATCACCTATCTCGAGTGCTGCGTCAGCCTGATGATGACGCATCTGCAGCGCGAGGAAGTGGCCGCTATTCTCGAGCAGGAAGCAGACATGCTACGAAGGCTGGATTGATCGAAACGCTACACCTGAGATTCGTCCAGGAATCGTATCAGCCCCGCCCTGTATCGGTCTGCGGTCGCGGCCAGCCTTGCTTTTTCCTGGCCATTTTCGGATTGCGCAGCCGTGCTCCAGAGCCCGATTTGGAACGCCAAATAGCAGGGTTCGAAAAAATCGATGTGGCCATTGTCAATATCGAGCCCCATCCCCTCGACCAATGTCGTCACATCGCTGTCGGATAGTCCATATTCGACACGGGCGCCGGCAATGTCCCACTCTATCGGCTGGCAGCCAATCAAATCGTGTGCCCGGCAATGGTCGACGGCATCTGTCTTGAGCACCGTGCCGTCGGCACAAACGAGAAACTCCCACGCGTGAAGCTTTCCGTCGATTTCCACCCGCTGCAGAACATACGCAGGGGTTTTTTTCGAGAGCCAACCGCGCAACGTCGCCGCTCGGTTCTCGCCCAAGGCTTCAGATGTATTGGAAGCAGCCATTTCCGCGAGTGCGAGCAATGATGCACCCGGTTCGCAGGTTCGGAGATTGAGCGCCCGCCAGGTTAGATAGCGCGTCAACTCCGCGACCAGCCTTCCTCTGGGCAGCGGCGCCTGGTCCATCGTGGTGCCGTCAATCCACCGTTCGACCAGAAAGCCGTGGCAAAGCCCGACCACTTGCGATCCCAACCCGGCTTTCCCCAACATTTCCGCGGCTCGTCTCTTACGCCGTCCGGTTTCGCCGAGGCCGGCGAATTTGACGAGCCAGCGACCACACCCCGCGGACGCCAGGAATTTACGCCGCTCGATGCCGCGCGGGCTCGGCGGCCAATGCTTTTCGTCGACGTAGTGGACGCTCCTCCATTCGCCACCAGACAGTTCGGTCAGGCGTAATTCGGGGCTGCCGACCGCCTCGGCCACCCAGTCGCGCAGCGTGGGAATGTTCGAGCTTTCGGGGAAGGTGCATTCGAGCGCCGTCGCCACATGTTTCGGACAGCGCGACCATGTCTCCCTGGCCTCCCGTGACGCTTCGATGCCCGGGTCGCCAGGATGGCTGGGAAACAGGTGAATGCGGTCCATACCAATACCCAGTTCCCGCAGCCACGCGACGACGGCGTGCATCGAACTGCCGGACAGACCGGGACCCTCGTCTACAACGGCGAAGCATGCCGATGGATTGTTCTTCCAGGAAGCGATCGAGCGCGGATCGGCATTGATGTGCCTGCGGAAAGGATGGCCGACCGGACGAACGCTGAACGGCGCCGGCGCGCCAATCGCGGCAGCCACTATGGCGGCAAGCCCCAGGCCGATGCTGCGGATGCCGATCACGCATGTGTTCGCATCGAGACCTGACTCCTGCGCCGCTCCCAAATAGCTTTCGGGATAAAGCGCGTAATGCGCGTAACCCTCAGCCGAACCGGTCAGAACCTCAGCCTCGCAATCCAACCCGTCCAGCAGTTGGAGAAGTCCCGGGTCGATGCCACCGCCCACGGCGAAACCGCTTCGCCACGACTTCGCCACCTCTGCCGCAACACCAACCAGCAATCTGGCGCCTTGCTGTTGCCGCGGCGAAAAGATGTCGATGCCCCTGTTCTCGAAATCGACATCGGCAAGCGCGCGAACCAGTTCCGATACGCTGATGAATAGCCCGACCAACGCGGCATGGCGTCGGACGCCATGAGCCATGCGGTCCAGACTTTGAGCAATTTCGCTCGCAGCATCGCGAAGCCGTTCTGCGCTCTGCCTCCGCTTCTGGTCGCCGTAAACGATCATCGATCGGTTTTCCAATGCTTTGCCTTGCGGCAACGCAGCGAGCGCTGCTTCGATCCATGCTGTCTTGCGCAATTTTTCGGCAGGCCAAGGAACATTCCGGCACGCTGGTGGTTCGGCGGCAGGAACTTACCTTTGAACAGCATAGGGCGGCAGTTTCGTGGGATCGAAAAAGGTTCGTGTCGGTATCGTCGGGGTCGGCAATTGCGCATCCTCCCTGGTGCAGGGCCTCTCCTATTATCGTCACGCAAAAAGCAACGAACCAATCCCAGGGCTGATGCATGCCGACCTCGGCGGTTACCATGTCGACGACATCGAGATTGTCTGCGCATTCGACGTCGCCAGGAGCAAGGTTGGCCTCGACGTCGCTGAAGCAATCTACGCCGCCCCGAACAACACGTTCCGCTTTGCCGATGCGGCGGCAAACGGCGTTCGCGTCGAGCGCGGACCGACACTTGACGGCATCGGAAAATACTTGCGCGACGAAATCGAGGAGGCGCCGGAGCCGGTTGCCGACGTCAGCGAAATCCTGCGCAACAGCGGCGCCGACGTGCTGGTCTCTTACCTGCCGGTGGGCTCCGAGGAGGCGACGCGCTTCTACGCCGAATGCGCGCTTGAGGCCGGCTGCGCCTTCGTCAACTGCATACCCGTTTTCATCGCCTCACGTCCGGAATGGCGCCGGCGCTTCGAGCAGCGAGGGCTGCCGCTGGTCGGCGATGATATCAAGAGCCAGGTCGGGGCGACCATCGTTCACCGCCTGCTGGCCAATCTCTTCCGCGAGCGCGGCGTGCGCATCGATCGCACCTATCAGCTGAATTTCGGCGGCAACACCGACTTCCTCAACATGCTGGAACGCGAGCGGCTGGAATCAAAGAAGATTTCCAAGACCCAGTCCGTGGCCAGCCAGTTCGATGTTCCCCTGGAGCCGGGCAATATTCATGTCGGACCCAGCGACCACGTACCGTGGCTGACTGATCGCAAATGGGCCTACATCCGGGTGGAAGGGACGACCTTCGGCGGCGTGCCGCTCAACGCCGAGCTCAAGCTGGAAGTCTGGGATTCTCCAAATTCAGCCGGCGTGGTTATCGATGCGATACGCTGCGCCAAGCTTGCGCTCGATCGCGGCATAGCGGGAGCACTGACCGGCCCCTGCAGCTATTTCATGAAGTCGCCTCCCGAACAGTTCACCGACGCCGAAGCGCGGCAGCGCACGCTCGCCTTCATCGCCGGCAAGGACGAGCCTTTGCTGGATGCCGCGGAATGACGACAACGTTCTTTTTGATCCGTCATGCAGCTCACGACAATGTCGGCTCCTATCTTGCAGGACGGATGGACGGCGTTTGCCTTGGCGAGGCTGGGAAGGCGCAGGCCGCGCAGCTTGGTGGCCGAATGGCCCGGGAGCCTATTGAAGCCATCTTGTGCAGCCCGCGTGAGCGTACGCAAGAGACGGCCGTGCCGATCGCGCTTGCCTGCGGCGTCGGTGAAATCGCGATCTGCGCCGAACTCGACGAGATCGATTTCGGCGATTGGTCGGGAAAGACTTTCGACGAGTTGAATGGCGATGCCGGTTGGCGGGCGTGGAACGACCAGCGGCAGGAGGCCAGGACACCGAGCGGCGAGACCATGCTGGATGTCCAGGAGCGGATCGTCGCACTGATGAACGCAGTGCGCGAGCGGCATCCGAATCAGTGTGTCGCCCTGGTCAGCCACGCCGACGTGATCAAAGCCGCCGTCTGCAAGGTGCTTGGCTTGCCGGTCGGCGACTGCTTCCGCTTCGACATCGATCCAGCCTCGATCACGACGATCGTGTCGGGTGACTGGGGCTCCAAGCTCCTGCGAATGAACGAAGCTGCCTGACGAGGACTTTCCGGATGCAGATGGTCATTTTCGGTCTCACCGTTACATCATCATGGGGCAACGGCCATGCCACGCTCTGGCGCGGACTGATCCGCGCCCTGGGTCGGCTGGGATGGTGCATCACCTTCTTCGAACGCGATACCCCCTACTATGCCGGGACGCGTGATCTCGATCGGCTCGATGGCGGCAACGTCGTCATTTATCCGGACTGGGAAGACATCCGTCGCGTTGCGGAGCGGGCAATGAAGCAAGCGGATGTCGTCGTCGTTACCTCCTACTGTGCCGACGCCGTGGAGGCCTCGCGGCTGGCGCAGCAGACAGGTCGCGGATTGCGTGTCTTCTACGATCTCGACACTCCGGTCACGCTTGCCCGCATCGAGCAAGGCGAGCGTCCGCCCTATTTCGGACCTGAGGGTCTTGCCGATTTCGACCTCGTTTTGAGTTACACCGGCGGCTCTGCGATCGAGGCGCTTAAGTCGGTTTTAGGCGCGCGTCACGTGGTGCCTCTCTATGGGCATGTCGATCCCGACCAACACCGGCCGGCAGAGAAGCGGGCCGAATTCGCCGGTGATCTGTCCTATCTCGGAACTTACGCGGCGGATCGCCAGGCCGGCGTCGAAAAGCTGCTGGTCCGCCCGGCCGCGCGCCTGCCCGACCACCGTTTCATCATTGGCGGCGCGCAATATCCGCAGGAATTCCCATGGAGCGACAACATCTTCTTTGTCAGGCATCTTCCGCCAGCCGACCATCCGGCTTTCTTCTCATCATCTCGCCTGACACTGAACGTCACCCGGGAGGCGATGGCGCAAAAGGGCTGGTGCCCGTCGGGACGGCTCTTCGAAGCGGCCGCGTGTGGGGCTGCCATCGTCACCGATGCATGGCCGGGCCTGGCCGAATTTTTCGAACCCGGCCGCGAAATCTTGTTGGCGCATGACACCGATGATGTGGTCGCCGCATTGCGATTGCCGGAGCGCGAGCTCGACGGCATTCGAAGGCGTGCCCGCGACCGGGTCTTGGGCGAACACACTTCCGCACGGCGCGCGGCGGAACTGGATCGCATCCTGAACGATGCCTTTCAAAGATCTCCCGGCGAACCGATGAGGGAAGCGGTCTGATGTTGGGCATCGTACCCGCTGCCGGGCGCGGCAGCCGCATTCAGCCGCTCGGCTTCTCGAAAGAGCTGCTGCCGGTCGGTAGCCGGATCGATGGACAGACCGAGCGTCCCTGCGCCGTGAGCGAGTATCTGGTACGGCGCATGGTGCAGGCCGGCGTCGACAAGATTTGCTTCATCATCGGATCGGGCAAATCCGACATCCTTGAATACTACGCCGCCGGCTACGGTGACGCGGCGGCTCTCTTCGTGGTGCAGCCGAACCCCGTCGGTCTGTGCGATGCGATCTTCCGGGCGGCGCCCCTCGTCGCGCCCGACGAGGTCGTCCTGGTCGGCCTTCCCGATACGATCTGGTTTCCCGAGGACGGTTTCCGCCATTTGCCCGACGATCAGCTCTCATTTCTGCTTTTCCCGGTGGATCAGCCGGAATTCTTCGACGCCGTCGTCATCGACGTCCACGAGCGCGTGATCGAAATCCAGGTCAAGCGACAGGATGCCGCCACGAACTGGGTTTGGGGTGCGTTCAAGATGCCGGGCCATATCCTTCATCAGCTTGCGGCACTCTGGCGTGAGCGCGAGCGCAGTGACGAATATATCGGCACTTTGGTCAACGCCTATATCTCGGCCGGCGGTACAGCTTTTGGTGTCAGGGCTGGGTCGGACTATGTCGATGTCGGCACTTTCAACGGCTATCGCACAGCTCTGCGGTTGCTTGAAAACGACGCCCCATCCGCGCACCGCCGGCCCACCATGATCATGCCCGGCGCGCAGTCGCATGTACCCGTCGTTCCTGGCGAAGGAGCCTGAGCCATGCTGCATTCCCATGCCGAAATCCGCCGCCGCATCGATGCGCTCGGCCCATGGTTCCACAACATGGAACTTGCCGGCGTCCAAACCGCTCCCAACCATTTTCTGGGCAACTACCCGCTGATCAAATGGCGCAAATTTGCCAATGCCATTCCCGCTGATCTGACGGGCAAGGCGGTACTCGATATCGGCTGCAATGCAGGATTCTACTCCATCGAGATGAAACGGCGAGGTGCTGACCGTGTCCTCGGCATCGATTTCGATGACGCCTACCTGGCGCAAGCTCGCTTTGCCGCCGAGGTTGCCGATTGCGAGATCGAATTCCAGAAGCTTTCGGTCTACGACGTCGGCTCTCTGCGCGAGACATTCGATGTCGTGCTGTTCATGGGGGTGCTTTACCATTTGCGCCACCCCTTGCTCGCGCTCGACCTGATCCGCGAACATGTCGCCCGTGACCTGATGATCTTCCAGTCCATGCAGCGCGGCAGCGCGGATCTGCCCGAGTTGGAAGAAAACTATCATTTCTGGACGCATGACCTGTTCGACCAGCCGCAGTTTCCCAAGCTGCATTTTATCGAGCACCGCTATGCCGACGATCCCACCAACTGGTGGATTCCAAACCGCGCCTGCACCGAAGCGATGCTGCGCAGCGCCGGTTTCGAGATCGTTCTGCACCCCGAGCAGGAGGTCTATTTCTGCCGCGCAGCCGGGGACCCGGCCGGCGGCGGCGCCATCTACCCCTCGAAAGGACAGCTCCATGATTGAAGCCGCCATGATCTGGAACGAGCCCAACAACAAATCGCATTGGGACCCAGAGCTCGATCCCGATTGGAGCCGCTTTGCCAGGATGGCGATCTTGTCGGCTGACGCAATCGCGTCGGAGAACCCGTCTTTGACGAAAGTACTCGGTGGCATCTCGCCGATAGATCCGGGCTTTATCACCCGCATGAAGGAATTCGGCGTGCTGGACCATGTCGATGCCGTCGCCGTGCACGGCTTTCCGCTCGACTGGAACCTGTGGCAGATCCACGAATGGCCACAGAAGATCGGCGAGATCGCGACCGTCACCAACCTTCCCATCTGGGTCAGCGAAGTCGGCGTATCGACCTTCGGCGCGGAAGAGATCCAGGTCTGGGGGCTCAAGCGCACCGCCGAGTTGCTGATTGGCAACGCACCACGTATCCAGTGGTACAGCCTCTACGATCTTCCGCGCGAATGGGAAGCAACGACGCGGCATCGCGAGGCGGAGGGCTCTTCTTACTATCGACATTTCCACATGGGGCTGCTGCGCCAGGACGGCACGCCAAAACCAGCGCTGGAGGAGTTCCTGCGCTACTCGCCCGCAATGGGGCTGGTGCAGTGGTTTCATTTCGAGGACCCCCGGCTGGACGATGCTGTCGCCTGGATGAAGCGGCTGGGCGTCACCAATATGCGCACGGGGCTTTCCTGGGCAGACAGCTTCCGACCGAACGCGCTGGACTGGTTCGACCGGCAGATGGAGGCACTCGCCGATTTCGACGTGACGGTCACCTTTTGTTTTACACCGGAGCATCGGGGAATGATGCCCCACCACACCAGCCCGCCACTGGTGCCGGAGGAGTTCGCGGAATTCTGCGCAACCATGATCCGCCGCTATGCGCCCGGCATGGCGTCCAATTCGCTCCCGACGCGGCGGGCCTCGGCAGCGTGAAATGTCATGCTACCGATGCATCAGACGCCCGACACATTGGACGAATTAGCGGCACCATCGACAGGTGGTGCGGCGTACGGGACCGAGGCCCAACCAGCCGCGGCGCTCACTGTCCTCAATGTCGCCTACCCTCTCGCACCCGTCGGACCCGATGCTGTCGGCGGTGCCGAACAGGTTCTGTCGATGCTCGATCGGGCGCTGGTTCGCGCCGGCCACCGCTCTATCGTCATTGGCTGCCGCGGCTCCAGCGCGAGCGGTACCCTTGTGGAAATACCGGCTGAAAACGGCGTGCTCGACGAGGCGGCGAAGAGCCGCGCGCAGCAGGCTCATCGCAAAGCGATCGCCGCTGCCCGCGCCCGATGGCCGATCGATGTGGTTCATCTGCACGGCATCGATTTTCATGCCTATCTGCCCGACGATGGTCCGACCCTGGTGAGCCTCCACCTGCCCTTGGACTGGTATCCGGCCGAGGCTCTGCGACCGACGCGCGACGACCTGTGGCTCCATGCGGTCTCGCCCACCCAGCAGCAAACGGCGCCACCAGGGGCCAGACTGGTGGCGCCGATTCCCAACGGCGTTGACATCGAAGCACTGAGCCTGGTGCAGCCGAAGCGAGACTTTGCCCTGGTTCTCAGCCGGGTCTGCCCGGAAAAGGGCATTCACCTGGCCCTGGACGCGGCCAAACAGGCGGGCGTGCCCCTGGTCATCGGCGGCAAGGTCTACCCCTACGAAACACATACGCGCTACTTTCGCGACGAGGTCCAATCCCGTCTTGATGCTCGCCGCAGCTTCTTGGGCCCGCTCGGTTTTAACGCCAAGAGGCGCTTTCTCAACGCAGCCCGCTGTCTGGTCATTCCAAGCCTCGCCGCCGAGACAAGCTCGCTTGTCGCCATGGAGGCCCTCGCCTGCGGTACCCCGGTGGTCGCATTCCCGAATGGTGCGCTTGCGGATGTAATCGAGCACGGCAGGACGGGCTTTCTCGTCAATACAGTCGACGAGATGGCCCAAGCCATTCTTGCGGCGCCCAGCCTGGACGCCGAGGCGTGCCGGGTGGAGGCGCGACGGCGGTTTTCGCTGGAACGGATGATCTCGTCGTATATGGCTGCCTATCAGGCGCTGGCACAACTTGGCACAGATTGCCGGCGCTTCGCTGCGGCACCGTGAGAAAAGCAGTGTTGCGCAGTGAAATCATCGATGACCCCGTAAAATTCGATGCCTTGACGCCGCACTGGTGGAAACTGTGGGAGCAGAGTTCCTGTGCGACGCCGTTCCAATCCCCCGCCTGGCTGGTGCCATGGTGGCGCGCATTCGCACCCGGTGAACTGGCGACAGTCGCGGTCTGGCGTGGCGGCGATCTGGTCGGGCTGGCGCCACTCTATCTCGAGCATGGAACGGCCGGTTCGAAGCTGCTTCCGGTCGGTATTTCGCTCAGCGATTATCTGGACATCCTGGCTGTCCGGGATATCGAGGCGGCGGTCGTGTCCACAATTGCCGAAACGATCTGCTCGGTCGGGTGGTCACAATGGATATTGTCTGATCTGCCGCAAAACAGTGCCGGTCTTACGATCGCGCATCCCGGTTTAACGGTCGAGAGGCCGGTAATTCATGCAGCCTGCCCCGTGCTTGCTGTTGCCGGCGACGACACGTTGGCCGGCTGCGTTCCCGCTCGGCGCAGGCGCCAGTTGCGCCGGGCGCGCCAAGCGGCGTCCAGACGCGGCCGGCTCGCGTTGGCGTCAGCCCGGGGCGATCAGAACTTCCTGAACCAATTGATCCGCCTGCACCATGCACGCTGGGTTGGACATGGAGGTGGTGTATTGGCCGACCCCGCCGTGCAGCACTTCCATGGGCTTTCACTTCCCTTGCTCGATGCTCACGGCCTGGTCCGATGCTGGTTGCTCGCGATCGATGGCACGACTGTCGCCGCCTATTACGGATTTCACCACCGCGGCCGCGCCTATGCCTATCTCGGCGGCCTAGATCCTGCATATGCCGAGGAGAGCCCAGGGGCGATCCTGATCGGCCACGCGATCGCGGAGTCGATCCGCGAGGATGCGCGCGAGTTCGACTTCCTGCGCGGCCAGGAGGCCTACAAATATGGCTGGGGCGCCGTCGACAGGTGGACGATGCGGAGGATCTGGACGCGGAGTTGATGTCATGAGTGTGCACGCGCAGCGCCGGACATCGGTCAGACGGGCGGTCGAAGATTGCATGGCCGATGGTGCCTGCGCCGAAGCTGTTCTCGTCAGGCTGGCGCTTCACCTGCCGCCCACAATTGAAGCGGCGGAATTGGCGGAGTTCGTGCTGAAAGTCCGTCCGGCGGATACCGGCGATGCTGAAAGACTGCGAAAGGTCGCTGGACTGCTGCGCCACAGACCGGGCGTCCTTGCCACTTTGCGAGCGACAGGCGGCGCCGTTCGGCATGAACGCGGTAACGGCGAGACGGATATTGCCGTCGTCACGCGGCTGGCCTCGAGTTTTGATGCCGCGGCAGCAATTTCGACAGCCGCAAGTGTCCAGTTAGGATCCCTTGGCGATGACGAGCGGCTGACAGCCATGACCGACGAAATCGTTGAATGGCTCGAGGCGCGAGAATTCACCGGAATTGAACGAGACATTCTCGACATCGGTTGCGGCATCGGACGTTTCGAGCGCGCGCTGTCCAATTCCTTCAAGCGGATGGTCGGCATCGACATATCATCGCGGATGATCTCTGTCGCCTCCGAGCAATGCGCAGCGCTCGGCAATGTCGAACTGCGCCAAACCTCCGGTCTCGATCTGGCCGACTTCGACGACGACAGTTTCGATTGCGTGTTGGCGGTCGACAGCTTTCCCTACCTGGTCCTGGCCGGCATGGCTGAGCGGCTTTTCGATGAAATTGCGCGCGTTCTCAAACGGCCGGGCCGGCTCGCATTGCTCAACTATTCTTATCGCGGATCGCTTTCTTTGGACCGGGCCGACATCGGCCGTCTTGCGCAAGCTCACCAATTGCGGGTCGTCATCGACGGCGAGAAGCCGTTTGGGTCATGGGATGGCGACGCCTTCCTGCTTGCTGGGTGAGACGGAACATTACAGCGCGATGCCGGTTCGGGCGTCGGCACCGATCGGTGTCCTGGATTCGAAGGAGGAGATCATGGCATCCGGCGGCAAAAAGCATTTCGGCCAAGGCAGCCAAGGCAAAGGTGCCGGCGCCGGCGCAATGACCACCTTGGACAAGGACAAGATCGAAGAAAACGCGGTTTTGTCCAACCGCGACAGGAAGCAACATGGCCGAGAGCGCGGGCTGGACGGCAATCGAATCAAGTCCGATCAATTTCAGGATCACGCCGCAAACCGGTTGCTGAAGGACTGACGCCACCGCGCCGCGTCTTGCCGCGGCACGGAGGAAAACTGTGCAAGGGCCGCCGGTGAGCCTCTCGGCGGTCGACAACGCCTTGTAGTGCCGAGCGCTCATCATCAGACTTGGATCTAGGGATGCTATCAAGAGAACGTGATGTCTCATTCGAGCGACGATACCACGGATCTGCTTGTCGAGATGGCAGTGGATCAGGAGATTGCTTCCCTGCTGGCCGCCATAGAGCAGGAAAAGATACCAGACCGCCTATCCAAGCTGGCGATCCAATTGCAAAATGCTCTCGTCGAGAAGCGTCGGCGAGACGTGAAGAGCTGATTATCTGCGGCTGTCGACCTCTATATCGAGCTGACCATCCGACAGCTGATTTCGCCTTTCTATCAATGTCTGCAACGAGCTCTCCCCGAGTAGCTCAAGGATGTTGGCGCGGGCACGGTTCAGCCGGCTCTTGACCGTCCCTACCGCGCAGCCGCAGATTTCGGCGGTTTCCTCGTAGCCCACTCCTAAAACGCCGATCAGCATCAGCACCTCGCGCTGATGTTCGGGCAGCTTTTGGATGGCGCCGTGAACTTCCTTGCTCTGAACGGTCCATTCCTGGGTAGCTTCCGAAATCGGTCTCGAAGACGCGCAGTCGAGAAGGCCTGGCGCTTCCCGTGCAGCGATCTTGATCCGGGTGTAGTAGGTGTTGCGCATGATGGTGAAGAGCCACGACTTCATGCGTGTACCAGGTTCGAACTTGTCGATGTTGGCGAGCCCTTTGGTCAACGTTTCCTGCACCAGATCGTCGGCATCGTCTGGAACGCGGCAGAAGGTGCGCGCGAAAGCCCGCAGGGCAGGTATCAGATCAACGATGGAAACGTCATTGGTTTGTTGGTCGGCCAAGAGATAGCCTCCGGATGACAATGGTCCAGCTCCCAGAAGAAAGAGTGAATGAACGAAGCCAGAGCTAAATGCATGGAAGTTTGGTTCGTTCCCGCCGTTGGAAACAACTCTTCGAAAATTCCACCGGGCGCGAACACGCCGACTACGGTCTTCCCCCAAACACGCCCACTTCAAAGGAACGAAACACCATGCCGAGCTTCATTCCCGGAAGCCTCGCCGGTGCGTTTGGCTGTGCAGGGCATGGACCGAGTCGTGCGGCTGGTAACGCAAACCACTGCCTGACAAACCTATTGGCGAACCACGTGGCGAACTCGGCTACCATCGATACATAGCGATAATGGTTGGCCCGGAGGACATGTTAAGGTCGTTGATTTTATCGATTTGTTGGCGCGGGTGAAATCCAGCAATCGGTCGTAGTTGCCGGGCGGTCGGCCAACGAACATGCTCGTCCAGCACTTGCTCTATTCTGCCCTCCGATCGGGCTAAGCCGATGAAATACCGGGTTGATTCACCCCTCACGACGTCGCCGAACGGCATGCTGTCGCGTACAATCTGCAGCTGCTCTCCGAAGCTGGCTGTTGCGGTGCTGTGCAACTCGCTTTGGCGAAAATCACGGATGACGATCAGCGCTTGAGTGAGCGCCCGAACCGGTCTTCGATCCGCGACTGCAGGAACTCGAGCCCCATCGAGAGCAGCCAATAGATCATCGAGGCGGTGATGAGCATCTCGATGTGGCGGAATTCGGTCTGGCCCTGCGTGCGTGCGAGATACATGATCTCCCAGACCCCGACCACCGAGACCAGCGAAGAATCCTTCAGCATCGCAATGAACTGGTTGCCGGTCGGCGGCACGATGACCCGCATCGCCTGCGGCAGGATGACCAGGAACATCGTCTGGTTAGCGCTAAGGCCGAGTGCCGTAGCACCCTCGGTCTGGCCGCGCGAGATGCTTTCGATGCCGGCCCGGAAGATCTCGGTCATGTACGCGCCGTAGCAGAGCGACAGCGCCATGATACCGGCCGGCACGGCGCCGATCACGTAGCCAATCTGCGGCAGGCCGAGATAGATGATGTAGATCTGCATCAGCAACGGCAAGCCACGAAACAGAGAGGTATAGAAGGTCGCCAAGCCATAGACCACGCCGTTGCGGGAAAGTTTGGCGATGGCGCCAACGAAGGCGATGAGGGTGGCGATGGCGATCGAAATGGCCGAAATGTAGAGGGTCGTCACCACACCCTTCGAGACGAGGAAGCCGATCTTCTTGGCGATGAACGCGAAGGACAAGTCGAAGGAATAGAAAAACAACATTAGCAACACGAACAGCTCTATCCAGACTGCCACAATCTGCTGTTTGCGGCTGAGATACCGCAGCGCGTTCCAGTTCGCCACCAAGATCAATGCGATCAGCACCGCCGAGACCGCCCGCCCGACGTCCGGGTTGGCGGCGAGCCACTCGACGGACCACGGAACGAGCTTGCCGAGCCAACTGGCTTTGATGCCGAGCCCATACAGGCCGGCGGCGATGGCGGCGAGCACGAAGAACACGCCAACACGGCGCGCCGCGTCCGGGTGGTTGAGCAATAGTCGGCCGATCACGTCTTCGATCTCCCTGCGGTCAGCGGGCCCGCTCGCGCCACCAATCCTGCGCCTGCAGCTTCCAGTAGGTGAGTTGCGCAACCGCAAGTCCAGCCGGGCCGCCCGCCCAGGCAAGGCCGAATGGTGCGAACAGCCGGTAGTGGTCCGATTGTCCCAGTATGGCTTCGGCGATCAACTTGCCGGCGATCGCCGTGGTGTTGATGCCATGGCCACCAAAAGCCGTGAGGTACCAGACGCCCGGCTGCAACGGGCCTATTTGGGGCATCATGTGCCGGGCATAAGACATGAGCCCGGACCAGGCGAGTTCGGTCTTGAGGTGTTCGAGCTGCGGATAAGTGGTGACCATCTCACGGCGCAATTGCCTCGCCAACACGCCCGATGAGGCTGCCCGGGTGGTGATGCGCCCTCCCCAGAGCAGCCGCCTGCCGTCTTCGACAACACGGTAATAATCGCCTGCGCGACGGTTATCGCCGACGGCGTCGGTCGTCGTAATCGCCTTGGCGATGAGGTCAGGCGCCTCCTCGCTCACCATAACGTAAGTGGCGATCGGCAGGAATGCCCGCTGCAGCCGACTGACCAGTGGCCCCGTATATCCGCCGGTGGCAACTACGGCCTGGCGGGCGCGCACTTCGCCGCTGTCGGTACGCAAGATCTTTTCGGCGCCGTCAAGGTTGGCTTCAACGGCAGCCGTTCTCTCGTATATCCTGCCGCCCAGCCGCTCGATCTCGCCAGCAACGGCGCGCAGATAGTTAAGCGGATGCATGTGGAAGGCGCTGGGATCGCGCAGGCCTTGGTGGTAGCGATCCGAATGCAGCACCGCTCGCACCTGGTCGCGATCGAGATAGTCGAGCCGATAGTCGAAATCCCGCGCCAGTTGCTCGGCATATGCCTTGAGCGCGGCGCCACCATCGTGGCGAAGCACGCTCAATATACCGGAGCGCGGCTCTGCCGCCTTGATGTCGAGATCGCGGATCGTCTGCCGCACGAAGTCGACGCCTTCGATGGACAGGCGGTGCAGTTTTTGTGCCGCGTCGACGCCGGCCATCGCGGCGATGTTGTCGGTGCCGGTGGCGAAACCGGGATTGACGAAGCCGCCATTGCGACCGGAAGCGCCGAATCCTATCCGCTGCGCCTCAAGCACGACGACCTGCTGGCCGGCGCGAGCCAGCTGCAACGCCGTCGTCAGGCCGGCCAGTCCGCCGCCGACAACGACAGTCTCGCACTCGGAAACGCCGCTCAGCGGCGGTCTGATGGTGTTGTCGGCAAGCGTGCGTCGGTAATAGGTGTCAGGACATGTCATGATCAATATGATGAGGTGGCGGCACTAGAGCATTTTGCAGGCAGGCGGAGCCGCCCGGTGTCGTGGAAATGCGGCTGAACCAAAACAGATGGAGCGGGATGTTCAATTGAATGCACCCCGCTCAAGCTTTATCCACGATGCCTCTCAGTCAGAGCTGTAATCCTTGCCGTACCACTTGGTGGTCAGTTTCGCGAGGGTACCGTCCTTCTTCATCTCGTCGAGAATGCCGCCGATCTTGGCATTCCACTCGGCATCACCTTTTTCCGCGATCACCACCAGTGGCTCACGGAAGGCATAGCCGCCTTCCAGGACACGCAACGGGTAGCCGTTCTTTATCGCGTTCTGAGCCGTCTGTTCTGGTGCGATGACCGCGTTGAGGCGCACGCCGTCGCCGAGCCTCAAATCGTCGAACGGCAGCATTGAGTCAGCGAAAGTCCTGATCTCACCGGGCTCCAGCTTGTATTCGATGGGCGGCAGGCCGGGAGCATCGATCTCGAGTTGTCTACGGATGAAATCCTCCGACGTGGTGGCGGTCTCGACGCCGATGATCTTACCGTTCAGGTCGGCGACCGATTTGGCCGGGCTGTCCTTGTGAACCACGTAAACGTAGGGGCTATAATAATAGATGCCTTCGAAATCGATCACCTTGGCCCGCGCTTTGGTCGGCGTCACCGAGCCGACACCCAGATCGTAGCGTCCCTGCCAATGGCCGCCCGTCATCGTCGCCCAGTCCGGCGTGTCGAAACTGACCTCCACACCGAGGCGCCTTGCGATCTCCTTCGAGACGTCGATATCGAAGCCGACCAATTGATTGCTGTCGTCGAGGAAACTCTGCGGCGGCCAACCGCTGTTTGTGGCGACCACCATTGCCTTCTTCGAGGTAACCCGGTCGATGGTTTCACCCGCCGACGCCGCAGACGCGAACGCGAGCGTGGTAGTGGCCAAGCCCAGCCACGCGATCAATTTCCTCACTTGAACCTCCCTCTTCATGGTCATTCAGACATATGCTTCCCAGAGCGCGCTCCCGTAGAGAAATAGCAATTGAGAGCGCGGCATGAGATCGATCTCATATCAGCACACATATCGACGAGGGGATCAAGTCCTTTTTCAAATAGCCAGTTGTCCTCCGGGGGCGCAAAGCATCGGCACCCGCACGGTGCGGCGGAACCCGCGTTTGATGTGACGCGCGTGACTTTCAAGACAGAGGAAACGAAGATCTACTTCAACCTATCACATCATTGCCAGATGGGCGGCACAGGATGGCTTGCTGTCTACGAGTTTCCGATGTTCCGGTTAAGCATGGGTGCGCGGCACACCGGCAGCAGCACCAGCAGGATAATGGCGGAATCGACCCAGAGGACCCTGTTCACGCCCATCGTGTCGACGATCTGACTGGTCGCTAGGGTACCCACGGAGATGGCAAGATTGAAAGTGAAGCAGTAGATGGCCGTCGCGGTCTCCGCGCTTTCTGATGCTGCACTCAGCACCCACGTCTGCAGCGTAATGGGCGCCGCGCCATACGCGAAGCCCCACACCAGCAGCAGGATGGTTCCTGTGAGCGGCGTGACCCCGAGCAACGGGAAAAGAGCCAGCGTGGCCCCGAGCCCAATGACGACGCAGGCCAATGTGCGACCGACGGATTTTGCGGCCCAGACGCCTGCGACGGCGTTGCCAATCATTCCGAGAATGCCATACCCCAACAGTAGCCAGCCTATGCTCCCTGCAGTGACGCCCGAGACCTCCAGCAACACCGGGCTCACGAAAGTGTAGGCACCGTAGTGGGCAGCCACCAGCAGTGCGGTCGCAACCACGCCCGCCAGAAGGGCGGGATTGCGCAATTGCGCACGCAGGGCTTTCACCTCCACAGGCTGCGCCGCCTCCAGCTTCGGAAGCACAAGCAGGGCGGCGAGCAGTGTGGCAAAGCTCAGGCCGGCGAGAGACCAGAACGCGCCGCGCCAGCCGACTAGATCACCGATGATCGTGCCGGCCGGCACGCCCAGCACCGCAGCGGCACTTACACCGCCGAAGACAATAGTCATGGCGCGCGGCACGGACGGTCCAGGAACAAGGCGTACTGCGATGCTCCCGGCTATCGCCCAAAAGCCACCGATGGTGATCCCGACGAGCAGCCTGGACGCGAGCAGAACGGGAAAGTTCGTTGCGAGCGCTGAAATCACGCTCGCTGCAGCCATTACCGCGAGCAGGCCCGCCATCAGAATACGCCGGTCGAGCCTCCCCACTGCCAACGGCAAACCGATAGAAGCGAACGCCGCAATTACGCCGGGTATCGTCACCGTGAGACCGCCACTCCCAATAGAGACATTCAACTCGGAAGAAATTGCCGGAATCAGCCCCACAGGGAGTTGCTCCGCAGTTATCATCGAAAAAATACCCAGCGATACAGTGAGCACGGAGAGCCACATGCGAAAAGTGGCTCCCTCTTTCTCCCGAAGGGCTGCTTTGGTCAGAGACATGATCACCTCCAGCCCGCGAGAAGGCACTCGACGCCAACGTTTCGGGCAAACGTTAGAGAGACGGATCGGGCAATTGATCCCGGCCTGGTTTCAGATAATCTGTCCACTGCGGATTGATAATCGAGGGAGATATGGATGGTGAATTCACGAAACGTGAATGAAAGAGGTGATTGCAGTTGGACCGGCTGACCAGCATGACCGTGTTTGCCAACGTCGTCGGTGAAGGCAGCTTCGCTGGAGCGGCCAAGCGGATGCGACTATCGCCAGCGGCCGTGAGCAAACATGTCCAGATGCTGGAAGAGTGGCTTGGCGCACGCCTTCTCAACCGGACGACCCGGCGCATAAGCCTGACAGAGCTCGGCGCCTCCGTCTACGAGCGCAGTCTGCGCATAATCGAGGATGTCGAGGAAGTTCGTACGAGCGCGGCCGAGAGCAAGACACGTCCCACCGGCTCACTGCGTGTCAGCGCGCCGATCTCCTTCGGCGCGATGCACCTTGGGAGAGTCGTTGCAGAATATCTCGCGGTCTACCCGGAGGTGTCGGTTGAGTTGGTGTTGGACGACCGTGTGGTTGACATCGTGGAAGAGGGCCTGGATGTCGCGGTACGCATCGCTCCACTCACGGTTTCCAATCTGGTTGCTCGCCGAATCGCGCCTTCACGCGAGGTGGTCTGCGCTTCGCGCGATTATCTGGACAGACGCGGGCGTCCCACAAAGCCGTCGGATCTCCACGACCATGATTGTCTGGACTACGCGTTGCGCGCCAGCCGCGGAAAATGGCGGTTCGACGGACCAAAGGGGGAAGTGGCGGTAAAAATCACTGCACGGATGACGGCAACGAACGGGCAGCTCCTGCGCGATGCGGCGCTGGGTGGAGCAGGCATAGTACTTTGCCCCACTTTCCTTGTTGGAGAAGCCATTCGTTCGGGCCAACTGGAGACAGTGATGCCCCAGTTCAAGCCGGTAAGCCGGTCGATCTACGCGATGTACCCGTCAAGAAGGCATCTTTCCGCCAAAGTTCAAAGCTTCGTGACGCTTCTCGCCGCCCACTTTGGTGAGAACCCACCTTGGGACAACTTTGGACCATGACGACTGGAATGTTGAGCCCAGAGGCCGCGCGCACTTGCACGGCCTTACTGTGCATGGGACCAGCACCCAGGGCCAAGGGGCGGTGCATATCGAGCCGTCCAGCACCTTTTCGAGACTGAAGCATCCGCTATTTGCCGACGGTCAGTCGCTGAGGCTCAATCCACCGCCCATCCTAAGCGCCGCCACAGCGCAAGTTGTAGCATCTGCGGTGTCTCTGGTTCTCTGCGGCCACCGGCGGAACGGGTTGTAAGCAGGCGCGTTCCTCCAGCGTCAAGCTTGGAGAACATACCATGGATGACGAGCTGCGCCTGAAGTTACAAGAGCTGAGCCAAAGCATGCAAACGCGAGCGGCCGAACTTTCGACGCTCGGCGGCAGCGCAGACATAAGTACGGTGATGTCGGGGATCGCCGTCGCTCTGGAGGCGCTACTGGTGATTGCCGAAGAGATGAAAACGCCACGTTCCGGCCCTTCGGTCCTGCCCGACGCTACATGAACATCTCCGATCGTTTGGGAGAGGCTCCAGAGCGAGAGCGCCTACCGCTCACCAGCAAATCGCTCGCCGAGGAACTGGCTTTAATCCACATTCTGGGTTGGAGAGTGGAGAGCGCAATCTACTCGGTGGAGTACTCCAGGTGGGGTGAGCGTCGGCAGAAATGGATTTTGCACTCGACGATGCCTTTTGGGTAATCGGGGACGGCCTTAGGACGGAGGACCATGGTGGCTTGGATGGCCGCAATTTGCCCGATTACAGATGAGCAGGCGCTCGTTAATTCGGAGACAGTTGGTGACATCCGGGAGTTTCGCTGTCCGAGTTGCGGCGACTTCAAAATCACGAACTCGGCCACCGCGATGTTCAAAGGCCATCGGCAGAACAGAAGTTGGAGCGCTTCGAATACGCTAGAGCAATCGCGGACGACAACGCGATCACAGTGACGACGGAACATGGATCTATCGATACCGAAGATCAATAGAATACCCGCCCGATAAGCCGGTTCCCAGCGCATCTCCTCACTTGCTGCCCTGAGACCATTTGACTGCCGGTCCAGGTAGTGGGCAGTTTGAAGGTAGAAGCTCACGTCAACATGGCCAGACCATTTTTACACTGCCGATCTGCGCGGCCAGCAACGCCTCTCGTGAGGGGCAAGGCATGGGCATCAAACGTCTCGGACCGGTCGGCAGCGTAAGGCTGGTTGCCTATGATCCCCTACCGGCGAATGGAACCAGATCTGCCACAGCGCGTCATAGAAGCAGATCAGGTGCGATTTAACGTAAGGAGTGAAATCGATGATCAGGCTCCTTCTCCTCCTCGCCATTGCACTCGCCTTCGCATGCGGCGGGACGGAGGCGGCCAAGCTGGACCTAGCCGCGGTAAATCAGGCGCAATTCTCCGCCGGCGATCCGAAAGGGCTCGATCCTGCCGTGCTGAAGGCGCAAATTTTTTTGGATCGTGCGCGCTTCTCACCGGGGCTCATCGACGGCCGCCTTGGAGAGAACTTCGCCAAGGCGGTCAAGGCCTTCCAGGCGTCGAACGGACTGGCGCCAGATGGCAAGCTCACCCAGGCGACTTGGGACAAGCTGATGGCAACCTCCACCAGCCCAGCTCTGATCACCTATGAACTGACCCGCAAAGATGTACGCGGCCCCTTCACCAAACGCATTCCGGGGCGCATGGAGAGGATGGCTCGCCTGAGAAGGCTTGGCTATCACGACTCGATCGAGAAGCTGGCGGAGCGCTTTCATGTGAGCGAACCATTGCTCAGGAGGCTAAACCCAGGCACCGGATTCAGGAAAGCTGGAACCACGCTGCTGGTACCAGATGTTGGCCGGGGTGAACCTCCCGCCACCATTGCCGGCGTCGAAGTCGACAAAGGCGCTCATCAGGTGCGCGTGCTCGACCCCTCCAATAAAGCGCTTGCCGTCTACCCTGCCTCGATCGGGAGCGACGAGAAGCCGGCACCAAGTGGGCAGGCAGAGATCCAAAGGGTGGTGCACAACCCGACCTATCACTACGATCCCGATTTTGCATTCAAGGGAGTCAAAACCAAGCGGCCCTTCACCATTGCTGCCGGCCCTAACAATCCCGTGGGATCAATCTGGATCGACCTCTCCATCGAAAGCTACGGCATTCACGGCACGCCCGAACCCGGCAAGATCGGGAAGACCTTCTCTCACGGCTGCATCAGGCTAACGAACTGGGATGCCGAGGACCTCGCCTCAATGGTGCACAAACATATGAAGGTGACTTTCAAGGACGAGTGACGCAAGCCGTCGCATCCCTCGATGTCGCCGAAACAAGATGTCCGTCGGTGCCCGTGACAATCGCATCCTGCGACCCGTTGGCCGATCAGCGCGTGCTTCGGGTTCGGGGTGCAACATCAAGCGGCGCCATTTGCACGGATGGCGGCGAACCAACCACCATGGCGGGGGCGCCAGATTGCTCACCACGTTGGCTCTCTAGTTCGCGGCTCATACCTTGTTGAGCAGCTTGCATCTCCGGAACGGTGAAAACCGGGACCTCGCCCTTGAAACCCTGGAGCTCAAAGGCGCCCGCCTGGACGACCGGCATCGATGCTCCTGCCGCAAAGCCGGGTCCAAGCACCAGGGGGATGCCCAGCTTCTTGGTCGTCGATTCGAGCCGTGCCGCGCGGTTCACCGGGGAACCGATCGCGGTGTAATCGAAGCGCCGTTCGGAGCCGAAATTGCCTACCGAGCAGATGCCGGTCTCGATGGCGACGCCGATTTCGATGGAGCGATGGCCATCCGCGGTGAAGGCGGCGTCTTCGCGCCTCACCCGCTCGATAAGGGCCAGGCCCGCGTCGAGCGCACGCTCACGATGATCGGGTTGATCTAGCGGTGCGTTCCAGAAGGCCAGCACCGCATCGCCCATGAACTTGTCGATGGTGCCGTCGCGCTTGAGGATCTCATCGGTCGCAATGCCGAGGAAATGGTTGACCACCTTGGCGATGTCTTGGGTGTCGAGCTGTTCGCTCATGGTCGTGAAGCCACGTATGTCGCTGATCAAAATTGTGATCTCGCGCTTCTCGCCGGACAGGATTGCCTCGGTGTCCGAGCTTGCGAGGCGCTGCACCACGGAGGGCGACAGATATTGGGAGAACTGTCGCGTCAGGGTGGACCGGCGCTGCTCGCTGCGCCTGTAGAGGACATAGCCTTCGAAGCCCGCAACCATGATGGTTGCAAGCGCCGGCTGCAGCGGGTCATAGAGTGCACCCTGCAGGCTGTACTCGAGAGCGCCGAACACGAACGGCGTGAGGGCCAGCAGCGCCAGGGAGATGGCGCCAAGCACGACACGCCCGGCGAGCACTCCAGAAAGCCCGATGAAAACGACGGCACTGAGGAGAAACCAGAGCCGCTCGAGCATACGCGCGTGCGCTGGCTCTGCCAGGAAGCGCCCGGCAAGCATCTGGCCGATCGCATCGGCGTGGATCTCCGCTCCTGGTCGCGCTGGACTCGTCGGCGTGGGCAGGTACTGCGTCAGGCCCACAGCCGACAGGTCGACAATGGCGATGGCGTCCCGCAGCCGCGGATCGCCATGGCCCGAAAGGATAGTGCTGGCAGACAGGCGAGGCGTGTCCGTGGCGGTTTCCCAGAGGCGGATGCTCCCCTCCGGCTCGAGCGGCACAATGGCGCCTGCCATCCTGAGTGCGTCGAACCCGGCTGCATTCATCCGGGCTGTGTAACCGTCCTGTCCAGCGTAAAGGCGCAGGAGCTCGAGTGCGAAAGACGGCCACAGCTGCGCGCGTTGAGGGGTATTGCGAAGCCAGAGCAGCGGCACATGGCGCAGTACGCCGTCGGGATCGGGCAAGGAGCGAATCACGCCGAGGCCTGCGGCGGCGTTCGAGAATTCGGCAAGCGAGCCGGTAAGACCGGTGAAGCCGGGAAGTGTATCGGGTACTTGCCCGACGATCGACCAGCCGGCTTTGGGTTCTGCTTCTGAAACCGTCGCTTCATTGCCCAGGCTAACGGCAAGCGCCGTTCGATTTTTGGACAGCGCCGCTGCCAGGCGCTTGTCTCCGGCGATGCCCTCAGGCGAGGTGTCAGCCTCGGGGAGTACCAGCGCAAGCCCGACCACCGCCGCACCGGATTGCGTGATGCCATCGACCAGATCGGCCAAGAGGCCACGGTTCCAGGGCCATCGCCCATGTGCCTTGAGGCTGGCGTCGTCTATCGAGACGATCACGACAGGATTGCTCGTCGCCTGACGTGGGGCGAGAAACTGATAGAAGTCGTACGTCCGCTCACGCAGGCGCGACAACGGCCCGTCAAAAGCCAAATGGCAAGCGAGCAGCAGGAGCACGACCACAAGGCCGGATATTTTGCGCCTGCCGGCTTGCCGCCAATCAGCCCAGCGCCTACCGACCGAGTGGCTCATCTCGTGCAGCCAGGCCTAATCGCAGTTGTAGTAGTAGCAGCAACCCTCACCCTCACACTCGCCCCGCCGCCCCCCGCTGCCCGCAGGTGGCGTTGGGCTGTCAGGGAATTCCATGACCACTCCTGGAAGTGCGCCGTCCCTGGACCCGCAGACTTTGAGCGAGGAGCCTAGAGCCGACGCACAAATTGCGCTTACGTCCAACCCAGGACCCGGTGCGCCCGGCAGGCCGGTTCCCGCTATCCGGTCGATACTGTCCAAGATCGGGAAGGCGTCGATGCCGCCGTAGCCGGCCAGAAGCTTGCCATCGTCCGACGTGCAGGCGTAGCCCGGGTTCGTGATGACCAGCCGTTTGCCATTGATCGTGCAGGTCATGCGGCCGGCGCGCAATATGCCGACGGTCTGGCCGGCTGCCACCAGCACTTCGATGATGCCGCCTCTCGCTCCGAGCACCATGTGCGGCGTCGCAACCTGCATGACGCCCCCTTTCGAAACCTGGCCGCCATAAAAACGGGCCAGGCCGCTGTTCATCCCGATGTCGATCTTTCCCGACCCGGAGCCCGGATTGTAGACGAACTCATCGATCGTCAGGCTGGTGTTTGGACCAATCTTGGCGCTCGATTCATCCCGGAACACCAGCATTCCGAGACCGGTGGGATTGCTGCGCAACTGGTCGCCGAGTTCGATGCCGGCGCCAACGTTCATCGTCCCGCCGTTATTGCGGACGATGATGGTCTGATAGGCCGTCATCGACCCGACCGTCTCAGCAGCGGATGGTGCCGCGAAGGCGAGGCAGGCGATAAAAACGACGATCTGATGATACCTCATCGCGGCCTCTTTCAATTGAGCGTCAACGTATAGCTCATGAGCATTTCGAACGATTTTCGGTCGCGGTTGGCGAGGGCGAAGTTGGTTTTGCGGTAGGCGAGATCGACGCTGATCTTCTGCGCTTCCGTCAGCTGAAAATCGCTTTCCGAGGCAATGCGCCAGAAGTCGCTCTTGATATTTGTGCCGATGCCGACGGACAGATCGGGAGTGTCGCTGTGGCCGGCCGATAAGGCGATCTGGTGCGACCATGCGAAAAAATCCGGTACGTTCATCAACAGGCCGCCATAGCGGACCTCGCCCGTATAGCTGCGGCTGATTTCGCCCGATCCGGAAGCGAAGTCATTCGAGCCGACAAAGCGCAAGCCGAGCGCCTGGCCATTGCGGAAGCGGTAGCTGCCGCCTGCCTCATAGAAGACCCTGCTATCGGCGAAAATGCCTTGCGAGGCGCTTAGATCGATGTAGCCGCCACCGGCGAAGAGCGTCGTCTCGACCGTCGGGCGAACGACGAAACGTCCACTGAGGCCGATACCGGTTTCGTAAATATCGCTGTCGAAACGATCCGTAGCGGTGAACGCGGAAAGCAGCAGGCGCAGCGAATCGATCCCGCTGTTGGGCAGTCCCTTGTCCCAGGTAATTGCTGCGTTGCCGTGAATAAAAGTCTTCTCGCCACCCGGAACCGACAGGTCTTCCGTGAAGAGACGCTCTGTCGCGGTCAACGACCCCGAAAGAACGAGCGCGTCGGCACTTGGCGTGCCGAGGTCCCACCGCACAAAACCTTCCGCCTGCCCGTAAGGCGAGACGAAGCTGTCGTCGTCCTGCGCCCCGCCTGGCTCAAAATCGGTGAATGCGCTGAATACCCCGCCGGTCAGGGCGAGTTCCCAGGTGACGCCACGCAACGCGCGCTCGATGCGGGCGAGCAGGCGAACAGCTTCCTGTTGCTCACTTGCGGTCAGACCTCCGACTTCGATGCCGTACTGCACCTGCCGCCGGGCCAATTCATAGGACCCTACATGATAATACAACCGGCTGGCCGCAAGCCGGGCGCGCGCATCGCGCGGGTATTGGATCAGATACTGCTCGATCGAGGAGATCGCCTGATCGTATTGCCCAGCATTGACCGCAACCGTGACGAATTGGGCGAGCGTTCCATTGTCGGCCGGACTGGCGATGCGGGCCGCAAACGCATCGTCATAGGCCCCAAAAAGACCTTGTGCGCCGGCCGGCAACACGCCGGCACAAAGCAGCGCTGCGGCGACGCCGAAGATCGTTCGAAACGAAGATTGCATGCCGAGAACCCACCCCAAACCCGACTAGTGCGAGAGATTTAGCACGACTGCAAGAAAAAGGCGACTGAACGGTCGCCGGACTTATGCGAGTCCTCAGCAGCTGTTGCAGCTGCGCAACAAGATATCGGGTTTATTCCTATTTCGGCTGCGCTGATTGTCAAAAACTCTTCTCGACATTGCTGCACGTGATTGAGGTATTTTGGCCCAAGGCTTAACAAACTCAAATCTCATCAGTAGTGGATCGCCCAGCCGAGAAGATTAATATTGGGTGGGCGATTCTGCGTATCTGGTCACCATGCTTCAAGGTGACCCACGGCTTCTCCAAAGGCCTTCCGTCGCGTTTCGCAAGGGGCCGGAGAGCTGCCGAAAGGTGTTCTCACGACGCGTGTGCGATTCGGCCTGGGTCTTGCAATTTCTTTAAACGCGACGAGGTCAGCTTGTTGCCTCCGACTCCAGGGGACGGGTCAGCGGACGCAGCTTGCTAGAGCACGAGCATGGTTGCCAGCCCCAGCATCAGGCCCATGCCTACAATATCGGTCACGGTGGTGAGGAAGATCGCCGAGGCGACCGCCGGATCGGCGCCTACCCGGCGCAGGCTCAACGGGATCAGCACGCCGGAGATGCCGGACATGAGGCACGATCCGGACATGGCAAGCAGGATCACAAGTGCCAGCATCGGCGCCTGCGCCGCCGACGCCGGTTGCATCGAGGCATAGAACCACATCGCCGCAGCCGCAACAACGCCGACGAGCGCGCCGTTGGCGGCCGCGAGCGCGCCCTCTCTCATCACCAAGTGCAGCTTCGGTCGTTTGTCCACATCCCCCAGGGCAAGGCCACGCAGCGTCATAGCCAGTGCCTGGCAGCCGGTGTTTCCGCTCTGCCCGGCCAAGACTGGGAGAAACGCCGCCAGAGCGACGATCTTCTCGATCGTGCCTGTGAACGAACTGACCACGAATGCGGCCATGAAGGCCGTCAGGAGATTCAACTGCAGCCACGGATGGCGCTTCAGGAAGGCTGAAAACAGCGGCGTAAAAGAGCGCTCCTCCTTCTGGAGGCCGACCATCTGGCCAGACTGGGCGGAAATCTCGATGATTTGCTGCTCGAACAAGCGCCAGCCGCGAACCTGCCCGAGCAGCCGGTTCTCCGCATCCACCACCGGATAGACAGGATAGTGACGCCGTACCGCCGCCTTGCATGCGTTACTCAAAGAGAGACCGACATCAAGAGCGAACGGCCTGGGCAGCATGATGTGATCGACAACCGCGTCCGGTTCGCTCAGCATCAGATCGCGCAGGACCGCCAGGCCAACCAGTTTATTGCCCTTGTCCGTGACGTAGAGATAAGTGAGCTCGGTCGGCACCTGGGCGCCTCTGACAGCTTCCACCGCGGCAGCAACCGTCGTCCCGACAGGAACGCTGGCGGGGATCGGGTCCATCACCTCGATGAGCGACTCGGGGATCGCGAAACCCATGTCACCATCATGAGAGCTGATGGGCCGCATATGCTGTGGCAAATGCTCGGCCACCTTACGGGCGTGCCCGTCAGGCAACAGCTTTAGTGTGTCGCGGATGAACTCGGGAGACTCTCTAGCGAGCAATTCAGCTGCGTCATCAGGTGCTCGAGCACGCAGCGTGCGCACCAACTTCTGAACGCCGGTCTCTTCGTTCATATGATATGGCCCCCCAATTGAAAGTGAAAAAGTTGTGAAGTATCGGATCGCACCGGGGCGGAAATACGACAGTTCTTCCGGCCCAGCAGTCCGCCTTGTGGTTCTCGCAAGCGCCGCCTGCACGCTCCTAGCTTGAGAAGGCAAAGCAGACGTCTACATTTTGGGCGTGCCCTCGTCAGGTCAGCATGCGAGTGTCCGCGCTATTTCCCTCGCTTTTCAACCTTTAGATTTGGGAGGTCGGGTCGCTTGGATACCACACCGGCCTCCTTCAAGGCGGTGTATCCAACCTTTTTGAGGAGCTTCTCTGTTTTGGCGCGCTCCTTGTCCAGAGCGGTATCACCTTTGACCTTGGGCATCCGTCCTCTATTTGGTCGTTGTCGTTCGCCGGTAAATGAGATTGCCGGAAATGTCCCGCAGTGTCGTGCTTTGACCCGCGGCCGAGGACTGATTGAGGCGCTTTGCCGCCCGGCAGCCTTTGGGCGGGAAGCGGACGGGCGGGCTATTCCTGCTGGAATTGACAGGGCCAATTTTCTGGCCTCGTCATGCCAGAAGGCAACTCGGTCCGGGCGTCCCCGCAAGCCATGTTGAGCTGCCACTGGGACAGACCCGCCGAATTGGATAGATCGAGGCCCTCGATACGGGTCAGAAAGAAAAAAGCGCCCTCAAAGTCTATCGGTGCGGTGAACTTCGCTCCTCGGAAGTCCGCCCGCGCGAGATTGGCAAACGAAAAGTGGCTGCCGCTGATATCGGCGTCATGGAACTGCGCACGCCCCAATTCCGCCTTTGTGAAATCAACATTGACCAGATTGGCGTCCTGGAAATTCGAGCGCTGCACTTCCGCGCCCGTAAACACGGCGCCCTGCGCGTCCATATGGCTGAAGTCGGTCCTGTACGCCTCGATTTTGTCGAACCGGGCGCCTTTGGCGGTCGAGCCGGCCAGGGAAGCGCGCACAAGCGTTGCCTTCTCAAAATTTGCCGCAAGGAGATTGCTGTTCCTGAGGTCGGTCGAAGTGAAATCAACACCGAACAGGTTTGCCCCGCTCAGGTCCTGTCCTTCTAGGATGAGAAGCTTTTTGTCACACTCCTGCCAATTGACGCCAGGCGTCGCGGCTGCGTAGCAATCTTGAGCGGCGGTGGCGTTTTGCCAAGCCAATACTGTGCAAACCGCCAGAACCAAGCCGGATCCGCCGTAAGCTCTGGTTCGTCTCAAAGTCATTGTTGCTGGACCCCTCTGCTACTCGTCGACAATCAGCCTTACCACATCTGCTGACACTCGAGCCACGGTAACGACCGCCGTCACAGTTGCGCATCAACGATCTGCCGATAGCCAGCAGCAGCTTGCGAAATTATCGAGAGGTGGGGAAAGGCTTTGACGGTAGAGTGCTTTTTCGCGGATGCGCATGAGCGCCTCAAGTGCACGAACGAGGAGCGTGAGCAGCGCCTGGAGGAGCTTCTGACGCTCGCGAAGGAAATGACGGGGAGCGTAGATCCGTTGGATTTCATAGAAACCTGGATATCCCCCGGCCAGAGACACCATCCAAAGTTCGGTGGTGACCCTCCCAGCGCCGGCGGGGCGGAGAGCGACAGCCTGAAGCGTGAGGCCGTGACAACCATAGTGACTGTCAACGAGCGCCTTCCCGTGGTTTGAGCCATCAGTCGTGTGAACCCATCCTGTTGCACGTCGTAGCCGCCGATTGCCGCACGAATCGCTGGAAGTCTTTCGAAGCTGAAATTCTTGGGTTACGTGTGACAGGTGGCATCCCAGAAGGTGAATCGACGAACGGACTGACGACTATGTTGATCCAAAGGCACATACTTTCGGGAAAACGCTCAATTCACAAAACAAAGAGTTCGGCTTAAGCCGTGAGTTATTGGTGGGCCCGAAGGCGAACGGAAATTGTTGATTTTGCTGAATTTTTGGTGGGCCAAAATCTGAAAGGTTCCCGTATCATTCCGTATGCTCCCGCGACCCCCAAACTGCCGACCATAGCTGACCTCGTTTTGCAAACGTTGGGGGACAGGGTCCAGAACGGCGGAAATGGGGGCGGTTGCAGATCGGCAGCTGTGGCAACAGCGCGCGACCAGCTGACGGTCTAACGCCTCGATATGGCCGATGAGACTTGGGAAGTAACAAACAAGCGGCAGCTTGCAGGCAGTTGTAATCGGTGGAATGGATTTACGAGTCGAGGCGCCGGACCAGGACGGGCTCACTTGCCTCGAAGTTCAGGCTGTTGGAATGGCGCGGAGGAACGAGTAGTGGTATCTAACGAGCCGGCGGCCCCTCGATGTTTGACCGCTCGTCCTGCAACTCTCGTATGTCGTCCCGCAAAGTGGTGGCGCTACCGACCACTTCGTTCCGCATTTTAAACAGCGTATGACTCGTTACAGTCAAATTTTTTTCTGAGCTGCGAAAGGCCGACACTAGAACCGTCAAAAAATTACGCTTTTGATTTTAACGGAAAATCGCCACAAGAAATATTTTGAGGTTTCACCAGCTATCGGGATCAATATCGAGGGATTTTTGGACCTTGCGGCATTCGATGGCCTACCGAACCGCCTCAAAAAGTACCGTCACCTCTTCGGTTGACCCAGTCGTTGATCGGCCGTCATACGAGCCCTATGCTGGCACGCTGGCCAGTGAAGCAGTCGTCGGCGTTTATTCGCCGGCTCAGGGATTTATGCCCACGCTTCAGGTCGAAGAAAGGCAGGGGTGTCCGTTCCAGGCTCTTGGCAAGTGGACTAAGATTATCCTGCCGATTGTAGCTGCCAACCAAGATGTTGTCGGTCACCTCGCTGAAAAAGTACACCCAGAAATAGTCAAGCCATCAGGAGCAAATAGGTCATAAGGTGGCCTTGCGGTCCTCCTTCCCGGAGCGGTTTCGCTTGCCTGTTCAAACTCGGACGGCTGTTACCCAAAAACCGCAGTGGGTATTTTATGTGCCATTTTTGCGACATTCTATAGAATTTTGCTTGAATTCAGCGTTTTAGCGGTCACTAAATCAATAAGTGCTCCCATATTTTGCAAATTTGTGAACAATCACGGTTGAGTTGTAACGCCTGGCAATAATGGCGCAGGGGAACGTTGGGGTGGGGTGAAATGAATACGACATCTATGTCGGCGATAGGCAAGCGCCTCGGCCTGCTGACGACGGTCGCCATATTGAGTTGTGGGAATGCTCACGCGCTCACTCTCCAGGAGGCGATGGCGGTTGCGGTGGAGTCCAACCCCGAAATTGGCCAAGCGATCGAAAACCGCGAAGCAATCGAATTCGAGCTACGCCAAGCGAAGGGACTTTATCTTCCCAGCGTCGATGTCGAGGCGTCGGCGGGGGTTCGTCGTCTCGACAATTCCTCCCGGCGTTCGCTGTCCATAGAGGATGACGCGCTCTATCCAGCGGAAGCCGATGTCGTTGTCACGCAGACGCTTTATGACAGCGGCGCAAGGCGGGCGGAACTGAACCGTCAGGCGTCGCGGGTCGACGGCGCATCGTTCCGGGTGCTGGAACGGTCTGAATTCATTGGACTGTCTGTCGTCCAGGACTATCTCGAATACATGCTGCAGGCTTCGATCGTTTCAGAAGCGAAGAAGAATCTGGGCTTTCACCAGGCAATCCTCGGCGACATCCGGCAAGGTATTGCAGGCGGCGCGTTGAACGAGGCTGATCGCCAGCAGGCCGAGGAGCGGCTGTTCGCTGCCAAGGCACGTATGCAGGAGGCGACCGAAGAACTGGAGGCTTCCAAGATACGGTTCTTCAAGACGGTCGGTAAGCCGCTGACCAACGCGTCAAGGCCAGGCGATGTCTCGAGCGCGCTGCCAAGGTCGCTCGACGACGCGCTAGGGCTGGCGCGACAGAACAATCCGCGCGTCCACATGGCCAACAGCGATATCGACGCCGCCGCCTCCCTGGTGGATGCGGCGCGGGCGAAATTCGGGCCCTCCGTCATCGCCGAAGGCCGCGCCCGCGGCGGCTATGACATCGACGGCGACGATGGCGACGCCAGCGACCTGCAGGCGCGGCTGGTGCTGCGCTGGAACCTCTATCGCGGCGGCATCGACAAAGCCAACGAGCAAGAGCAGGTCCGCCGCACCAGCGAGCAGCGCCTTGTGCTGCACCAGGTTCTGCGCGAGATCGAGGAAGCCGTCCGTACGTCATGGGATCGCCGCTTCCGGCAGGCCGATCTGGCAAAGACATTGAAGCTTCAGGCTGCCGCCAACGAAAGGCTGGTGGCGTCCTATCGCGAGCAGTTCAAGGTCGGACAGCGCTCGCTGCTCGACGTGCTCGACGCGCAGAACACGCGGTTCAACACAGCTACGCTTGCCGACACCGCATCCTACGCGTCGCTTTTCGCGCAGTACCGGCTGCTGGCGGCAACCGGGCAGTTGCTGAAGACCATGAATCTCCAGCCGGCAAAACAGGCCACCGCCTATGCCAAGGCCGAGTTCAATGCGCCTGAAACGGCCGACACCGAAACGTATGCGCGCACGCCGTCGGAGCAGACGAACGATCTGCCTTTCGACATCCTCGCACCGGTAAGAAAGAAGTAGGAAGGTCAAGGACGAACGATAGTCCTGCGGGCCGATCGTGAACCCACAACCCAAAATCCTCTCCCCAAAAGAGGCGTTCAAGGCCTGCTTCTCCGCTGTTGCCGGGTACCTCGGCAGGCCGAGTTCCGAGACCGTGCTGTTTGCCGGCGTGCCGCTGTCAGACACCCGCATCGATATCGACGCCATCCGGCATCTTGCCGAACGCATCGGTCTTGAAATCACGGAATTCAGCCATCGCGACTTTCTTCGCGGACGCATCGACCTTCCCGCCATTCTGTTTCGCGTCAGCCAGTTGCCGGTTGCGCTGCTTGCCCAGACCGAGGACGGTGGATTTACGACCGCTCCCCAGGAAGACGGGCGCACCACAATCAGCAAATCCGAGTTTTCCGGAAGTTATATTAGTGGCGGCGTTTCCTTCTCGATAACCTATGCCAACGCAGTAGAGGCGATGAGCGTCGGTTCGGCGGCCAAGATCGAGCGGCGACATTGGCTGACCGGCACGATGGGGCCGTTCTGGCGCACCTATTCGAAGGTCATCCTGTCGGCGGTATTCATCAATCTGCTGGCTCTTGCCTCACCGATCTTCACCATGAACGTCTACGACAGGATCTTGCCGAACAAGGCGATATCGACGCTCTGGGTGCTGTCGATCGGGATCGGCGCGGTCATTCTGTTCGACCTGCTCTTGAAGACCGCCAGAGCGTCACTGATCGACTATGCCGGGCGCAAGGCCGATCTTCGCATCTCCTATATGCTTTTCGAGAAGGTGCTGAACTCGTCCTTGTCGGCAAGGCCCGGCTCAACCGGCGAATATGCAAATCGGGTGACCCAGTACGAGTTCGTGCGCGAGTTTTTCACGTCGAACACCATCAGCGTCTTCATCGACACAGCCTTCGTCTTCGTCTTTCTTCTTGTCATCTATGCGATAGGCGGTTGGCTGGTCGTCATACCGGCCATTGCCTTTGTCGCCTCGGTGATCGTCGGGCTGATCACGCAACGGCGCATCGGCAAACGCGTTGCCGCTTCCATGAACGAGGCTTCGCAGCGCCAGGCCCTGCTGGTGGAATCCATCTCCACGCTGGAAACGATCAAATCGCTGCGGGCAGAGGCGTACCTTCTGCGAAAATGGGCGGAGCATTCCAAGAACGCATCCAACACGTCCGAGAAGATCAAACAGCTTTCGGCTGCCGCCGGCAACATAACGCAAGCCATCCAGCAGATGGTCACCGTCGCCTTGATCGTGGCCGGCGCCTATGCCTTTTCGGAAGGGCATGTCTCGACCGGCGCCATCATCGGCACCGTCATGCTGGCGGGCCGGGCGGTGGCCCCGCTTGGGCAGATTGCGATCACCTTGTCCAGACTTCGCCAGGCGATGCTGTCCCTGCGAATGGTGAATTCGATCATGGCGCAGCCTGAGGATCGGCCGGACACGGTTGGTTTCGTCAACCGCCCCATTCGCAACGGTGCAATGGCATTCAGGAATGTCGGCTTTGTCTACCCGGGTTCCGAAAACGAAGTGCTGACCGGCCTGAATTTCTCGGTGAAGCCCGGTGAGCGGATTGGCATCATCGGCCGCATAGGCTCGGGAAAGACGACCATGGGGAGGCTGATCGGCAGGCTTTTCCTGCCGACCTCCGGCGAGCTGCTGCTGGACGGGATCGACATCCGCCAATACCACCCATCTGAGGTTCGCGCCGCGGTCGGGATCGTCGCGCAAGCCAACGATCTATTTTCCGGCACCATCAAGGAAAATCTCCTGATGGCGTGCCCGGAGGCGACCGATGAGCAGATCGTCGAGGCGGCCAAGGCTGCCGGCGTCGACGACTTCGTCTCCCGCCATCCGCGAGGCTACGACATGAATGTCGGCGAGCGCGGCACCAATCTCTCGGGCGGTCAGAGGCAGACAATGGCAATTGCCCGCCTGTTGCTGACCAAACCGAAAATCGTGTTCCTGGACGAGCCGTCCGGCTCGATGGATCTGGCTTCCGAGCGCCAGCTGATCAAGCAGCTCAAAGTGGCTTTCGATCGCAACACGACCCTGATCGTATCGACGCACCGCTTCAGCATGCTCGAGCTGGCCGACCGCCTGATCGTCATCGAGCAGGGCAAGATCGTTGCCGATGGACCGAAAGACCAAGTGATACAAGCGCTGCAGAAAACAAGCGCCTGACGAACAGAATTATGCGTGAACACAGCACGTTGGGACGTGGTAAATGCTAGCCAGGGAAGACCGTCCGCCGCTTTTTGCGTCGGCTTCGATATTCATTATCGGGGCGCTTTTTGCGAGTTCGGTAGCCTGGGCATCCTTCGCCGAGGTCGATGAAATCGCACGCGGCGACGGCAAGATCATACCGGCGTCGAAGACCCAGATCATCCAGGCCAGCGAGCCGGGCGTGGTTCAGGAAATCGCCGTGACGATCGGTCAGGTCGTCAAGAAGAATGACCTCATCATTCGTCTCGACAACACCTTCAACACTTCCAGCCTTGGCGAGCAGCAGGCCAAGGCGCGGGCGCTGCAGACGCGCATTGCACGGCTCCAATTCGAACAGACCGGCAGCCTCGAGGGCGCGTTTCCCTGTCCGTCAGAGATCCAGAAGGTGGCGCCGGAAATCTGTGACAACGAGCAGAAGCTGCTAATCGCGCGGCGCGATAACTTCGAAGTCAAACTGTCGGTTCTAAAGTCGCGGCTCGATCAGCGTGAGAAGGAACTCGACGAAGCCAACGCCAATGCCGATCGCCTCACCAAGAACCTGGCCGTCAGCGACCAGGAGGCGAAGCTGGTCGAAGCGATGGTCAAGAAAGGCCTGATGGCGCGAACCGAGCAGCTCCGCGTCGAGCGCGAGCAGACCGAGCTCAATGGTCAGCTGACGCTTGCCGGAGAGACCATCAAGAAAGCCAGGTCTGCCATCACGGAAGCCAAGCTTCAGGTCGACGAACTTGGCCTCCAGCTGCAACAGGAAGCGCTCAGCGATCTGACGCAGGCGCTGGCCGATCTCTCGGTGGTGGACGAGACGATACGCGGTGCCACCGACAAGGTGGCGCGTACCGATATCCGTTCGCCTGTCGATGGTATCGTCAACACGCTTGACATCAACACGGTCGGCGCCTTCGTCCAGCCCGGCGCGGTCGTCGCGGGTATCGTGCCGACGTCCGAGACCCTGCTGGTCGAAGCCCGGGTCTCACCGCGGGACGTCGCCTTCATCCGGCCGGGCCAGGATGCCCTGATCAAGGTGACCGCCTATGACTTCTCGATCTTCGGCGGCATCGAAGGCAAGGTGTCGAACATCACTGCCGACAGCCTTGTCGACCAGAAGACCGGCGAACCGTACTATCAGGTGCGTGTAGCCACCGACAAATCGACCCTGACACGCGACGGCAAGACCTATTCCATCATCCCCGGCATGATCTGTTCGGTCGACATCAAGACCGGACGCAAAACGATTCTCACCTACCTTCTGAAACCAATCAACAAGGCGCGGGAGGAGGCAATGAGTGAGCGATAGTGCGATCTCCCGCCCGGTCGATCGCGACCGGCTGCTGCCACCGCTGGCGAGTGAGGATTTCGGTCTCGAGTTCCGGGTTGTGGCGCGTGGCGGCATGCGCCGCGGCATTCGTCTGGAACGGGCGTTCTGGACATCGCTGAAGCAGATGGCGGAAAGCCGCAAATGCACGATCGGCACACTGATCGAGGAAATTGCAGAGAGCCACGCCAACGCCGGAAACCTGACATCGGCAATTCGCGTAGCCTGCATGCGTGGATTGGCCGACCAAAACCTCACCTTGCAGAGGCTCGCGTCGATCAAGACCATCAGCGCCATTCTCGTCGCCTGTCCCTCGCCGGCCTTTGCCCTGGCATCGTCGAAGAAGATCCTGACCTTCAATGCGCCGTTCCAGCAACTGGTGCGGCGGCAATTGCCGGTGGCGCCGAACGAGGACGCGCGCCAGGATCTCAAGCTGGCGCTGGACCTCAATGTCGCCGACATATTCGCCAGGCTCGACGCCAATGGCGAGACGCCGGTCGCGACCGGTTTCGTCATAGGCGCCGGCGACCGCCGCTACCGCGGTCAACTGAGCGCGGTGCGGGCGCCGGTGGTCGAGCCGGAACTGCTGATGGCGTTCGTCTTCGGCGGCTAGAGCAATTCCGGGAAAAGTGTGAGCGGTTTCCGTGGAAAATTGCGTCAAACAAGAGATAGAGCGCTCAAGACTCTCTGATGGGAGCTTACGGCTGCACACCTTCACCAGGCGCGACCGTCGAAAGGCCGCCCTTGATATCGGCTATTTGAGCAGAACCGGTCTTCGCGCCATGGATCCACGCACGATCGGTGCTGAACGAATACAGCGGCACGTAGGTCGGCAGGTCTGTGTCGCGGGAAACTACATTGCTCAAACTGTCGAGAATGAAGACGCCGCTGCCGGTGCTGACCGACAGCACGGCATGAAAGAAACCGCGCTTGCGATCCTGCAAGACGACCAGCGACATGCTCTGCGCCGGGATGCCTGCATGCAGCAGCGCGGCCATCTTGAGGATGGCGAAATCCTCGCAGTCCCCTGCCCGCCGCTCAAGGATTTCCCGGGGCTTGGCCCAGTAGTCGAGCTTGCCGTAAACCACGCTGTCCTTCTTGTAGGCGATGGCGCGATTTATACTTGAGTTGACGAAGGACAACTTGTCGATGAAGCGCTTGTTCCCGGCTGCCTTGACTATCTCGGCAAAGGCGCTGTTCTTGCGTTCGCACGCGCTGCTCGCGGTACAGTCGACAATTGCCTTGTAGACCGGCGCCCAGCGCGCCGAAACCGGGAAATTGCGCATCGACAGGGCAACAGAACCGAACACGCCGGGAATGATCGCCGCCGTCTGGATCAGATCGATCCCGGCGGCGGGCGGCGCGATCGAAGAACCACGCTTTTCATCAACGGCAACAGAGCTGCTGAAAATCATGCCCATCCGGTAGGCTGAAACCGGCTGCCATGGCTGCGGCCGAGCCAGCGAAACGCCGCCGAGACTGGACGGGGTTTCGACCGGCGCCAGAACTCCAGCGGCAGCGCCGGCATTCACGGCAATTGCTTTCGCGGATGATGGCTGCGGCAGGCTTGCGATCGCCATTGCCAGCAGGAGGAGCCTGAGCCCGGTTATTCCCAGGGCAGATTTTTCTTTTTTCATGACGCCCACCTCTTGACTGTGGACGGTACCAATCTTGTCTCAAATTACTGGAAAGGAAGGTGGATAAGTTTCTCGCAAACAGTAACATCTATTTTGCGTAAAATTTTATTCAAATTTATACTTATGCGTACCAGCCCATCCCGATTGGAGGATATCAAACGGACAATGGCCCGGCCTATGTATATCAGGTTATATGTTCTGGATTTACCACGTGTAAAAAATGCCGAGATAGGCATATCAGAATATATGAAAGTGATTGCAGGATAGTTGCAAAGCAGAGGCCGTCACTGTCTCTTTCCGGGAAATACCGGAGGGGTTTGGTTATGACGAACAGTAACGAATTGGACACCGTCTCGAATTCTTGGGACCAGCATTCTCCCGATGAACATGGCGGCTCGACGTCGCAGACAGGGACGCAGGTAGCGCAGGCCGCTCAGGCGGCGCCTGCCGAGCCCGTACCGGTCGATGTCGGCAGCGGTGCGCCCGTCAAACAAGATGCACCCGCGGAGGCAAAGGCCCCGGCGGCAGCTGCGCCCCACGAGTACGTGGCCGACGCCAGCAACGTTGTAAAGCTTCCGGCCGACGTCTCGATCGACAACATCAAGGTCGACGGCCACAACCTCGTGCTCGAACAGGCCGATGGCTCGGTGATCGTGATCAAGGATGGCGCGCTCAACGTGCCGACCTTCATCATCGGTGACGTCGAGGTGCCGCGCGTTGCCTTGCTGGCGGCGCTTGAAGCAAGCCATGTCGATGTCGCCTTCGGTGCCGATGGTTCCATATCGGCCGGCCCGGGCGGTTCGAACCCAAGTGCAGGCGGAGACTTCTCGGTTCCCCCCGGTGGCATCGGTGACGGGTTTGACCTGTCGGCATTGTTGCCGCCCACGGCTCTGCAATTTGGGCTTCTGGATCGGCGCGAACTCTTCCCGTCTGTCGTCGACAGGCCGGTTTCAGTTGTGGCAACATCCTTGCTTGCCCCGGACGAGGCAGCCAGCGAAACCGGCCTTAACGGCGGCCCGTCACAATCGCCGGGTAGCGACGCGCCGAGCGACGCGGAAACCTCCGGCAAAGGAACGATCACCATCGACGCGCCGGATGGTATCGGGTCGATCGTCATCAACGGCGTCACTGTTATCGGCGTCGGCCAGCATATCCCGGGCGACTTTGGCTACCTGACCATCGTCTCCTTCAATCCGAATACGGGCGCTATCGAATACAATTACACGGTGACCGAATCAGTCACTCATCCCCTTCAGGGGGACGGATTCAATCCCAACGACACGGTTCCGGACAATTTCAGCATCACCGTCACGGACGTCGACGGCGATACGGCCAGCACCACCTTTGCGGTCGCCATCGTTGACGACGTGCCGACGGCGGTTGCCGACACGGACAGCGTGACCGAAGGCGGCACGGTGAGCGGCAATGTGATCGCCGGGCTCGGCGGCGACGGCAATCCGGCCGGCGCCGACACCAAGGGTGCCGACGACGCTTCGGTAAGCGGCGCGACGGGTGCCGGGGCAACCACCGTAGTGGGCGGCGACTTCCATGTCGTTGGCCAGTACGGTACGCTGACGCTGAGCCCGGACGGGACTTACAGCTACGTCGCCAATTCCAGCATCAGCAACGCCTCGCCGGTGACGGACACGTTCACTTACACGCTGAAGGACGGCGACGGCGACACCTCGCAGACGACGCTGGCGATCACCATCGCCGACGGGACTGACCCTTCGGTGCTAACGAACGCTGTCATCACGGTGGACGAGGCAGGGCTCGGCACTGTCAATGCGACCGGCAGCGCGGCCGCGACCAACGTCGAGGACGGCAGCGGAACGGTATCGTTCCATGCCGGTTCGGACAATATCACCGGGGTGGCGTTCACGTCGGTTGCCGGGATCACGGCGGACGTCAACGGGGTTGCCGGCGCCGACTTCGTCTGGACGCTGGCCGGCCCGACGCAGATTATTGGTTCGATCAACGGCATCGATGCCATCCAGATCGACCTGGTCGCGCCCTCGCTGCCGATTCTGGCGGGCACGGACGGATCCGCGACAGTCAATGTGACGCTACTCGACAACTTCCCGCATCCGGACGCGGGTGGGCAGAATGTCATCAACCTGACCGGCATCAGCGTAGTCGCCACCGATACGGACGGTGACCAGGCGAGCGCAACGGTTCAGGTCAATGTCGTCGACGATGTGCCGACGGCGGTCAATGACGGCCCGTACGCGGTCGTCGAGGACGGCGCCAGCACGGTCTCGGGGAATGTGCTGACCAACGACGCCTCGGGCGCCGATACGCCCAAGAGCTTCTCGGCCTGGTCGGGAGGCGACGCTGCGGCGATCACCGCGCTCACCACCTACGGCACGCTGACGCAGAACGCCAACGGCACCTGGAGCTACGTGCTCGACAACAGCAAGGCCGCGACGCAGGCGCTGACCTCCGGCAGCCATCTGAGCTACGATCTGCACTACACGATGACGGACGCCGACGGCGACACCTCGCCGGCGACGCTGACCATCACCATCGACGGCGCCAACGACAGCGCCTCGGTGGTGACGGCCCAAGCCCAGGGCGCCGACAACACGGTCTACGAGGCCGGCCTCAACCCGAACGGCTCGAATGCCTTGGCCGACACGGAGACCAGCACCGGATCCTTCACCATCTCGGCAACCGACGGCATCCAGAACGTTGTCATCGGCGGCACCACCTTCACGCTGGCCCAGGTGCAGGCGTTCGCGGCGACCAACGGCGTGGTCAACACCGGCGAAGGCGTGCTGACGCTGACCGGCTACACCGGCGATGCCCACACGGGCACCGTGGCCTACAGCTACACGCTGACGGCGACGATCGACAATGACAGCAAGGCGCCGACCGGCAACGACACCGTCGACGGCACCGGCTTCAACGACAGCGTCGCGCTGACCGTCAACGGCGTCGGCGGCACCACGGCAAGCGACAATCTGGTGGTGCACGTCGTCGACGATGTGCCGACGGCGGTCAATGACGGCCCGTACGCGGTCGTCGAGGACGGCGCCAGCACGGTCTCGGGGAATGTGC